>NZ_JBARGP010000219.1:0-16372 GCF_049798375.1 Bradyrhizobium sp. | reverse complement strand
TCCTCGAGGTGCTGGACATTGGGGCCGTAGGCAGCCTCCTTCTTGAGGAGATTGTAGATCCGACCGGCCACCAGTTGCAGATGCTTCATCTTGCCCCGCGGCATGGATCTCGCCTTGCAGAGAGCTCGGACGGCGTAGGCGCGGAAATAGTCGAATGCGTCGGACATGATATCTGTAAACGACAGTCTTCGTCGATAGTTCGTCCGCATCGGACGACTAATCCGCGACCAAGTGGGAACCGAGGGGTATGCGAAACTTTTCAGGCGTGCCACAGCCTATGAAAAGCCGATGTCAGCTTAACCGCCGATAGCGGACCCAGCGGAGCTGATTACGGCATGTCCGTTTTGGGCCAGAACCGGACTATTAACGGCCCGTTAAGCTCGTCGACGACCAATTTCGCGATAAAGCGCCTCGGGGCTGACGGCCAGCTCAGCGGCGAGGCTGACCCACTCTCCTTTTGGCGGCAGCTCCCCGTTCCATTCGATCCACGCGTCGAGGCGGGCAGCGACTGTTTTCATGGATAGGACTTCTACCTGGAAACGCGAATGTTGCAGTTCGTGAGCAAGGGTTTTCACGAATATCAGTCCGATGTTCGGGTCTGCTGAGATACGGCTAAGCAATTCGGACTTCGCGACGCTCCAAACAGCGGTAGGGAGCATTGCTACCGCATGACAGTGGTACTTGGTCGCGAAAAGCGATGCCTCGGCAATGATCTGACCAGCGCCTGCTCGCTGAATGACCAAAGAGGTTCCAGACGCCTGGTGCCGAACGAGATGGATTGCCCCCCTGATCACAAAGTAGACCCGACGAACCGTGTCGCCCTGATGGAAAAGGGCCTCGCCGGGTTCAAGTTCATGCTTGCGTCGGGTGAGGTCACGGACGGTGAGGTAAAGTTCGTCGGACATGATAGCGATCATGTCCCAAGTCGATCTCCTATGGCAAGACAACCGCTAAAGGAGACCATTAAATGCGCCAATTCATTATCCCGCTGATGCTGCTCATTCCAATCAGCGTCAATGCCCAATCCGGCGGGCAACACCCGCAGCACGGGTCAATGCCAATGGATCATCAGCACCACATGATGATGCAGCCGGGCGGCCATGCGTCTCAGCACCAGATGACCCAAAAACCGACGCAGCCGGGACAGGACGCCTTTGCGGCCGTTCAGGAGATTGTGGAGATACTGGAAGCGGACCCGCGCACCGATTGGTCCAAGGTGAATATCGATGCTCTACGCGAGCATCTGGTCGACATGAGCAACGTCACGTTGGCTGCGCAAGTTAAGACTGAACCTCTCGACGGTGGTATCCGATACGTCGTTACAGGAGCCGGCCCCGTTGTCGGCTCGATTCAGCGCATGATCACGGCACATGCTGCCACGATGAACGGCTACACAGGATGGCAATTCAAAGCCACCAACGTCGAGGGAGGCGCGGTACTCGAAGTTCGTGTCCCGGAGACTGATGCCGCTAAGCTCAAGGCCCTCGGGTTCATTGGCGTTATGACTCGGGGAATGCATCACCAAGAGCATCACCTGATGATCGCAAGAGGCGAGCATCCCCCCGGTTAGTTTGCTCCGGCCGATACCGAGGACCGCTTCGGGTCAAAATCGGTCCTGCCATCGTTTGAATTGGATGCAAGTACGTCTTCAATCGTCTAGAAGCGGACGCCAGATTGGAAGGTCTCCGGACTGAAAATGACCAGCCTCACTAGTTGAGGAGGTCAACATGACCATTATTCCAAGAGCACCGTCCCCGCCATCTCGAAACACGTTCCTTGGAACAAGGGGAAGATCGTCGGCGCAAAGCCGCCGCTCCGTCCAAAGCACGTGTGGTCAATCCGAACCAAGCTCCAGGTCGAAGGTCGAACGCGCGATCTGGCAATTTTCAACGTCGCCATCGATAGCAAGCTGCGCGGCTGCGACGTCGTAGCCTTGAAAGTTGAAGACCTCGCGCCGGGCGGGTATTCGGCCGACCGCGCGACAGTCCGACAGAAGAAGACCGGCCGACCAGTCAAGTTTGAACTGACGGAATCGACGCGGCAGGCAATCGACGATTACCTGCGGCTTACGGGTAAGAGGTCAGGAGAATACTTGTTCACGGGCCGGCGGCCGAGTGGTCATATGACGACACGCCAGGATGCCCGCCTCCTATCCCGCTGGCTCGCCGATATCGGACTGGATCCGCACTTTTTCGGGACGCATTCTCTTCGTCGGACCAAAGCGACCTTGATCTATCGACGTACCGGCAAGCTGCGAGCCGTGCAGCTCCTTCTGGGGCACACGAAGATCGAGAGCACCGTTCGATATCTCGGCATCGAGGTCGACGACGCGCTCGCGATAGCAGAACAAGTCGACGTCTGACTTCGGGGGCAGAGCAGACACGCTCTGCGCTGCCCTCACAGACGGCTCCGGGCCACAAGCGGAAAATCCCGCCCTCTGCTCTTCTCAGGGAGCCGCAACCGTAACCGTCTCTTCGATGATCTTCGGCTTCCCACTTTCGCTTGTCAGTATGGATGAGTAATAGCCGCGAAAAGGCCGGTCTCCTAACTTGGCTTGCCATGTCCCGGCGTTGAAGACAAAGGAGCCTTCGGGAAGCGAGACGGTTCTTTGAACCGAATAGTCATGCAGTCCGAGCTTGAGGGCATCGCTGAAACTCTGGCGAATGGCGTCCCGCCCTTGAAAGATGCCGCTGGGCGTAACGCGTACCGCGTTTTCGGCGAACGTCGCGGTCATAGCGTCCAGGTCAGCTCTATTGTACGCTTCTGAAAACTGCTTGTGCATCTCGTCCATGACGGCCGCATCAAGCGCCTCACCCGCAGTCAAAGTGCGCGGAATAGCAATCAGCAGGCAAAGGATAAAAGTCGCTGATTTGAACGCCATGTTCCCTCCGGTGCGTTAGTTTTCGTCGCTTCATAGGGCTTCGGTCCGTTCATCAACTGACCGCAGTCGGCTGGTAGAGATTTCCCTTGGCGACGTTGAGGTACGTTACGCGATGGTCGGGATTTCTGAAGTTCAAAGGTCCGTGTTGGGTCACGAACAGACACCAAGTGGTTTGAAGGTGTCCCACGCGTGGAGGAGCGATGTCGACCGTGGCGAATCTGCTTGCGCGCAAGCAGGTGCTCTTGGAGCGGCTGGAGATCGATCCAGGACCGAACGAACGCGAGGAGATCGAGCGGCTGCTGGCGCAGATCGAGACCGCCCTCGGCCTGCTCCGGCCGGGAGATTGCCGCCCTGCCGGGTGAGGAATGATATCGGGCCATCCGGCCCCAGAACTGCCTTCGGAGATGCCGGGCGGCCAATCATGAGGGGAATGCCGCCCCAACCAGCTCAGCACCGTCGAAAAGGCGATCGAGATCAGACCGGCCCAGAGCCAAGGGCTTCGGCGGGCGGCGCTCACGGTGCGGAGATACAAGATAGCTCCGATGAGCGTGCCGTAATTCCGTCGGAAGTCCCCGTTCAGTTTCACAATCTTGGACAATTCCGAGGAGGCGTCCACGTCGTTTGCCATCCTGCTGGCTCCTTCATCTCGCTAGGACCAGCGCTTTATGAACCACTGTTTTGCCAGACGGAGCAAGCAATATTCGTATTATCAGAATTCATATTTAGCACGGGACTGCTCCTTGCCGCTCGATCGGTTCCGAAGTGCTACGCGGCTTTGCCGATGGAAAGCTCCTCGCTTCGCTTCTGGTTGATCAGATTCAGCAATTGCGCCGAGGCCCGCGCGTCGCATAGGGCGCGATGGTGGTTGGCGAGCGATATGCCGTAGATCTCGCAGAGCTTCCCGAGTCCGTAGGATTTGTGTCCCGGATAGCGCCGGCGCATCCCGGCACACGTGCAGAGCTTCGGAAATCTGAAGCGCCGCCCAATCCGCTCGAATTCGTAAGTGATGAAACCGTAGTCGAAGCTGACGTTATGGGCGACGAAGATGCCGTCCCCCATGAACCCCATGAACGGGTCGGCGACCTCTGCGAATAAGGGTGCATCCCGAACCATTTCATTCGTGATGCCGGTCAGCTGGACGATCTTTGCCGGAATGGAACGCTGCGGGTTGAGGAGAGAGTGCCATTCGTCCACGACGCGGTGGTTGCGGACTTTCACCGCGCCGATCTCGGTGATGCGGTCGCCGTTCGACCATGAGCCGGTGGTCTCGATGTCGACCACCACGTAATCCTGCTCGGGGTCGAAACGGTAATCGACCCGTCCGATTTCGGCCCTGATGCCGGCGGCCCCGAGTTGGCGGAGGCGGGTCAGCTGGTTGCGGCGGATGACATCGCCTTCCGCCTTGACCTCCATTAAGGACACCTTGCCGTCCTGGACCAACATGAGGTCGGGGAAGCCGTCTCGCATCCCGCGGAAATCGTCGCACATGCTGCGGACGATGCTGGCGAGGCCCGCGGGATCTGATCCTTCAAGCAGGGCGCGCAGCGCCTCCACTTGCACGTGATCCCAACTGAAGATCCCGTTCGGGCGGCCCCATCTCGCTGCGACGGTGCGGAGGATCAACGGGAGGGCGGATCCGGACGCGATGGCTGCCAGCTTCTCGTCGATCGTCGCGGCGAAGAGCCGGCGGAAGCTGCGGTCCTTCAGGCAGTGAGGTAGCCAATCGAACTCGCTGGGCATCCGGGTGCTCTCGAAGAGCTCGTCCCAGAAGAGCAGGCCGAACAGGGTGTGCCACAGCACATTCTCGGTGAAGTAGACCTTGGTACCCTCGCGCCGCAGAACGCCGGCGACGCCCGCCTCGGGATTGCCGCGGTGGGTGTCGTCTACGCTGATCGTGCGGCCGGACCGTAGAAGTTCGGTGTAGAGCCCTGTACGCCTGCCGCCGAACTTACGGGCATAAAAGTCCGTGGCGAAGAGGTGTTCGCCATCGCTGGCGGGATCGTCGATCATCCGCTGCAGCAGCGCTTCGGCCTCGGCCTTGTCGCCCGTGTTGTAGAGCAGGCGAACCAAGCGCTCGTTGCAGTCGGGTGAAGGCCCGGCACGATAGAGCTGCCGGGCGAGATCGCTCTCGCCTGCTTTCTCGAAGAACAGCCCGGTTTGATGCGCGGCGCGGCTGCGGAGATCGCCGGCGTACTGGGACGTGCAGGCTGGGCCGGTGAGCACGTCGACGGCGGCCCGTCTAAGGACAGGCTCCGATCCGGCCTCCAGGCTGTCGAGGATCTGGTTGTAGTGGAAGGAGGCGAGCGCCTCCTCGGCATCGGTGAAGCGCGCGCTGAACGAGGTCTCTCGGTTGGTGCGTAGGATTCCCAAATCGCGCAGCGCGAAGTTTTTCAGGTTCACTTCGGTCTTGCCGAAATACAGGTAGAGCAGGAACTCGATCGGCCGCGTCCCGTCGAGTGCGATGAAGTTGCGGGCCCCGCAGTGCTCCGCGGCGACCGAAAAGGGGATGCGCTCGAGATAGTAGTCGACGAACTTCTGCTTCGACCAGGATTTCCGGACATCTCCTCGCCCGGCGGCCTGCGCTCCGGTGACGAGGACGTCCTTTGGCAGGGATGAGACGAAAGCTGCATAGTCAGGCTCGCCGAGCGCTCGCGCGTGACCAACCGCCTTCAGATCGGACGTAGCTCGCTCGACGTCATCTATCTCCGGGTAGTTGAATAGGGATCGGTTGAATATGGCTCCGCGCCTGTTGATCATGCGGACCAGGAGGCATCGCGCATCTCTCGAAAGGCTCTCGAACCGCGCATTAAACGCGTGATGCTGCGGACCAAGCATGGGGGCGTACGTCCGCTGCACGAACCCCAGCATTTCGGTGAAGTGGTCGAGATAATAGTAGACGGGCAGTTGCGGCAGTCTGGCCAAGAGAACCTTCGCGGCAGGAATCGTTCGTTCCAGTTTTGTTCGAGTCGCAGCGTCGCAGTCAAGCGCCTCGAAGGCTACAGCTGACCAGAGCTGAGGCTGTCGGCCGGAGCCGGATCTTCCTTCACGCCGCGGGCGACTATCCGGAGCGCCCCGTCCGGAAGGGGCCGCTGCAGCTTCAGGGCTTCCTCTACGGGCGCGGTCATCCAGGTCTCGACCTCTTCGGGCGTCGTCAGGATCGCCGGCATCGCCTTCGGGTGGATGGCGAAAACTTCGGCGTTGGCCTCCGTTGTCAGGAACGCGTAGAGGTCGTTGCCCGTCTCGCCTTCCTTGACCTTCCGGACCGAGGTCCAATTGGTCCAGATGCCGGCGAAGCACGCCAGAGGCCGGCTTTCATCGAACGCGAACCATATGTCGCCGCCCTCGACCTTGTTGAATTCGCTGAACGAGTTGAAGGGCACCACGCAGCGGTTCTCGACGCCCAGCCAGCGCGTCCAGTGCTTGCTCTTGACGTTGCGGATGTTGGTGGTTCCGGAATCTGGCTCCATCCGGAGCAGCTCCTTGAAATCGACGGTCTTGCCCTTGGCCTGCAACTTGTCGGCGCGCTTCTTAGTCGCGTCCATGAGCGCTTTCGACGAAGATGGCATGCCCCACCGCGCGGTCGCGAGCTCGCGGCCGCCAGCGCCGGTCCTGACGATCGGGGCCTTGTAGTCGGGAAACCCTCATCAAAGCGGGTGAGTGGTGAGACCGCTACGACCGCGATATAATCGAATCCGCCGCTGCGCGGCGGAGCTCCTTGCTGAGAACGGCATTGAGCGCCCTTCTGTGCCGGTCGAGCGCCTAGCCAAAGCGGCCGGCGCCGTGATGGAGTATCGCGACTTCAACAACGAAATCTCCGGTCTACTGGTCCGTAAGCACCGGATGGTGGTGATCGCCGTCGCCAAGGAGCCGCGACGATATCATCTTCCTTGTAGTTGCACGCTACTGCGGCTGGTCCCGTGCTCAAACGCAGCTTCTAGCGCCGCCCTTCAGCGTGACCGGGATGGTGAGATAGTGCACGCCGTTGGCTTCGGCCGGCGGGAATTTTCCTGCGCGGATGTTGACTTGAATGGACGGCAGCAGCAGCCGGGGCGCCGAAAGCTTGGCGTCGCGCGCCTCGCGCATGGCCACAAACTCATCTTCCGTCACGCCTTCCTTGACGTGGGCGTTCTTCTCGCGCTGCTCACGCACCGTGGTCTCCCAGGCATAGGTGTCGCGGCCGGGAGCCTTATAGTCGTGACACATGAACAGCCGCGTGTCGGGCGGCAACGCCAGCAACCGCTTGATCGATCGGTACAGCTTGTGAGCATCCCCGCCCGGAAAATCGGCTCGCGCCGTGCCGTAGTCGGGCATGAACAGGGTATCGCCGACGAAGATGACGTCCTCGACCTTGTAGGAAATGTCGGCCGGTGTGTGTCCCGGCGTGTAGATCACCTCGACATCGAGCTGGCCAATCTTGAACCGTTCCCCGTCCTGGAACAGATGGTCGAAGTCGCTGCCGTCGGTCTTTAGGTCGGTTGCGTTGAAGATCGGCCGAAAGATGCGCTGCACGTCCTTGATGTGCTCGCCAATGCCGATCTTGGCGCCGGTCTTCGCCTTGATGAAGGGGGCGCCCGAAAGGTGGTCGGCATGGGCATGCGTCTCGAGCGCCCATCCGATCGTGTAGCCCGCATCTTCGGCGGCCTTCAGCATCGTCTCGACCGAGCGCGTGTCCACCTCGCCCGAATTGTGGTCGTAGTCAAAGACCGGGTCGATGATGGCGGCCTCCTTCGTCGCAGGATCTGCGACCAGATAGCTCACCGTGTTGGTCGGCTCGTCGAAGAACGCGCGGATGATGGGCTGTCCTGACATGGCTTGAACCTCCTGATGGTGCCGGTTCGGTCTTGACGCATATATTAGCATTATCTAAATAAGCAATGTCTAAAATTAAGGAGCAAGCTGATGGCGGCCTCGCCAACATTCGATCCAGAGAATTTCGAGAGGCAGGCAGTTGAGGTCGCGGGCATTCTGCGCGCGCTCGCCAACGAGCGCCGGCTGATGATCCTGTGCACGCTCGTCGAATGCGGCGAGAGCAACGTGGGTACCCTCGCGACGGCGGTAGGCCTGTCGCAATCGGCACTGTCGCAGCACCTCGCAAAGATGCGCGAGGAGGGGCTCGTCACCTTCAGGCGCGAGAGCCAGACGATCTGGTACCGCATCGCCGATCCTCGCATCGAGCAGCTCCTTGCCACGCTGCATAGCCTGTTTTGTAGACCCGCCAGCGCCAAGAGCAGATTAAACAATCGAAGGAGCTAACCATGTCCCTACCCTCAATCAAGCCAGCAGAGGCGCTTCGTTTCCTCGACGGAGGTGCCCTCCTGATCGACATCCGCGAGGCCGACGAGCACGCCCGCCAGAAGATCCCGGGTGCGCGGCACATGCCGTTGTCGAAGCTCGACGACGCCGAGATTGCCGCGCATCAGGGCAAGCCGGTCATCTTTCACTGCAAGAGCGGCGCCCGCACCCAGGCCAACGCATCCCGTCTCGCGGCGAAGCTCGATGAAACCTGCGAGGCCTTTGTCCTCGAAGGTGGGCTCGACGCCTGGCGCAAGGCCGGCCTGCCGGTCGTCTCCGATTGACGGCAGCCGCTGAGCTGCAGCGCCAGGTGCAGATTGGAGCCGGCAGTCTTGCGCTCGGCGGGCGCTGCTTGGCCTCCTGATTTCACCATCGTTCTTCGCCGTGCCGGCCTTCGTGGGCGCCGGGCTGATGACGGCCGGTGCTACCGGCTTGTGCGGCATGGCCCGCATCCTGATGCGGGCCCCCCTGGAACCGCAAAAGCTACAGCGCGTCCGCGCAAGCCGCATAATCGTCCTCGGGTTCTAGGAGTATTCATGATGCTGTCGCTAACCCAAGGATCCCTCGGCGTCGCGTCTGGTACGCTCGTCGGATTTTCGCTGGGACTGGTCGGAGGCGGGGGCTCGATCCTGGCCGTGCCGCTTCTCATCTATCTGGTCGGGGTGTCGGACCCGCATATGGCGATCGGCACCAGCGCCATTGCGGTTGCGGCCAACGCCGCGGCGAACCTTGTCAACCACGCCCGCGCCGGGAACGTGAAGTGGCGCTGCGCCGCGGTTTTCGCAGTCGCCGGCATCGCCGGCGCCTTCCTCGGCTCGACCCTAGGCAAGCTCATGGACGGCGAGAAGCTCCTCGCGCTGTTCACCGTCATCATGATGGTCGTAGGTGCGCTGATGCTGAAGCGCCGCTCAGGCGGAGGTGAGGCCTCGGTTCGGCTCGACAAGGAGAACCTGCCCAAGCTCCTTATATCGGGACTGGCCACGGGGGCGTTATCCGGCTTCTTCGGCATCGGCGGCGGCTTCCTGATCGTGCCAGCACTGATCTTCGCGACAGGTATGCCGATCCTGTACGCGGTCGGATCCTCGCTCGTGGCGGTAACCGCCTTCGGGCTCACTACGGCTGCCAATTATGCCCTGTCCGGCTTCGTCGATTGGTCACTGGCTGGGCTGTTCATCTTGGGCGGCATTATCGGTGGTTTGATCGGAACTCGCTCTGCGAACTCGCTCGCCGACCGCAAGGGCGCATTGAACACCGTGTTTGCCGCACTCATCTTTGCAGTGGCAATCTACATGCTGGTCCGCAGCCTCGGCGCGATGTGACGCGCAGCGCGACGAGAGAAAGCACAATGGCGTGGAGGCATGGCTGGCATCGCTGAGCGGGCCAGCGACGCCATCCTTAGAGGACCCATCACCTCGAGATCTGGGAAAGACCCATGACCTACTATCATTCCAGAACTTTAGACCTTCCTTTTCCGCTCGCGGTCGATCGAACGATAGCCGCGCTCAAGGCACGCGGCTTCGGCGTGCTGACCAGGATCGACGTGCAATCAACACTAAAGGAGAAGATCGGCGCGGACTTTCGCCCCTACGTCATCCTCGGGGCCTGCAATCCGAAGATGGCTTTCGAGGCACTAAAAGCGGAGGACAAGATCGGCACCATGCTTCCATGCAACGTCATCGTCCAGGAAACCGGCGCAAAAGTGGAAGTGGCGGCCGTCGATCCCGTCGCGTCGATGCAGGCCATCCAGAACAGCGCACTTGCCAAGATTGCCACGCAGGTTGGTGACGAGCTGAGAGCCGCGATCGAAGCGATATAAGCGGCTGCGACATGCGCGCGGAGGCGACCGGCTGGAGGTCTCCCCGCGACATTCTGCAGGCGACAGCCTCCTCAGTCCCGGAACACCAGCTCTGATCGTGTGCCGCTGGTATCCGTGCGGTTCGATATGGCAAGTTCGCCGCCGATTTTCGAGAGCGCGAGCTTGACGATAGCAAGGCCGAGGCCGCTTCCGATCGGGCTGCGGAGCTTCCCGCGAAAGAACCGGCTGCCGAGCTTCTCCAGTTCCTCCGGTGGGATCCCTGGTCCCTCGTCCTCCACCGACAGCGACCTCCCCTGTGCCGTCCAGATGATCCGGCCTCCGCGGGTATACTGCACGGCGTTTTCATGCAGATTTCGGAGCGCGAGCCGCAGGCAGTCGACATTCGTGTTCAGGACCATGTCACGGGCGCTTGCGTCGATCGTCACCGCCGTCTCTTCGTCCTTCGGAGTCTCGGCGACGATTTCGGCCAGCACGGGGCCGACCTTGATCGGGCTTCGGGATGCCTCAGCGGCATCGGCATCGAGCCGCGCGATCGTGAGCAGCTGACCGACCAGGCGGGCGCTTCGGTCCACGGCGGCGACCATCTGCCCGAGCGCGCGGCGCACGACCTTGGGATCCTCGGCCGCGAGCGCCACCTGCGCCTGCGTCTTGAGGCCTGCGAGTGGCGTCCGCAGCTCGTGGGCGGCGAAGGCGGTCACCTCGCGCTCGTGGCGGCGGGCCGCTTCCACCCTGCCTAGCAGCCCGTTGAGCGCGACCGCCAGGGGTCTGACTTCGATCGGCGTCCGATCGGCCTCCACAGGCCGCATGTCCTCAGGGCTCCGCGCAGCAAGGTCCTGAGCCATGCGCCGGAGCGGACGCAGCCCCTGCCCCACGCTGGCCCAGATCGCGGCTCCGAGCAGCGGCGCGATCAGCAGAGCGGGCAGCATCAGTCCCTTGATGAGATCCGTGACCAGACGTTCGCGCAATGACAACCGATCTCCCACCATGACGCGGAGGTTATGGTCGGCGTCCTCGACGGAGTAGACACGCCAGGTCTCGCCATCGATGGTCCGGCTGGAGAAGCCGGACGAGGCGGACGATAGTTGCTTGTCGGGCGCCCCACTCGATTTGGCCACCATTCGCCCGTCGAGCGACCAGATCTGACAGGACAATTGCCGTTCGTAGCTCCCGAGCTGGGCAATGGCGGCGGGAGCCGCCTTTCCGGGGAGGCTTTCGAAGCTGGAGGCGAGCGACGCGACCATGCGCGCCGCCTCCTGAAGGCGCGTGTCGAGGACCTGCTCGACCTCGGCGCGGCTTCCGACGTAGATCCAGATCACTGCCGCCAGCCAGACGATCCCGGTGGCGGCGAGCAGCGTCGCAAAAAGCCGCAGCCTCAAGGATTTCATCGCGCGCTCCCCATGCGGTAGCCGACGCCGCGCAGCGTCTGGATGGCGTCTCTTCCGATCTTCGCTCGAAGATTATGGATGTGCACTTCCACGGCGTTGCTCTCGATGTCGTCCTGCCAGCCGTACAGCCGCTCTTCGAGCTCCGCCCGCGAGCGGACCTGTTCGGGACGCTCCATCAGCGCGGACAGGATTGCGAACTCCCTTCTCGACAGACTGATCGATTTGCCTGCGACGGTCACGGAGAGGTCCGACGGCGAGAGGACGACAGCGCCGTGCGTCAGCGTCGGCGCTGCCCGCCCGCCTTCCCTGCGGACGATGGCGCGCAGCCGTGCGGCAAGTTCGTCAAGATCGAACGGCTTGGCGAGGTAATCGTCGGCGCCGGTGTCCAGGCCCGAGACCTTGTCGCCGACGCTGTCGCGCGCCGTCAGGAGCAGGACCGGCGTACCGTCCCGCCGACTCCGCAGCTTGCGCAGCAGGTCCAGACCGCTTCCGTCCGGCAGCATGATGTCGAGAACGATGGCTGAGTAATTCACTGTTCCGATTGCCGCCTCCGCGTCACTGCACGTCTCGACCGTGTCCACGGTCGCGCCCGTCAAGGAAAGGCCCGCTCGCAGACCGTCGGACAAGATCGGGTCGTCTTCGACAACGAGAATTCGCATCAGTGCCTCCGAGGGTTCCTCTCGGCGGCCAGCCTTAAGGCTGGCTTAAGGTAGCCCGTCCAACTCGCGGTCATTCGCATATTCATGCAGGGCCGCACAGACAATGCCGGGCATCCTCCGCCTCTCGACCACACTGTTCCTTCTCCTTTCGTCGTTCGCCGTGGCCTGGGCGGGAACGCCCCCTTCCGCCGATCAGACGTTCCGATTGAAGGCCATGCGTGACGACGCCGGGCTGACGCTGGTCTGGACCATCGGTCCGGGCAGTTATCTCTATCGCGGAATGCTCGTTGCGAAGGATGCGACTGCGCCGGGCACGCCGATCACGATCCGCACGCCGCCCGGCGAGCCCAAGGACGATCCGGACTTCGGCCCCCAGGAGATCTACCGCGACAGGTTGGAGGCGCGGATCGCGTCAGCGGATCTGCAAGGGCGGCACGAGATCGTGCTGACCTATCAAGGTTGCGCAGAGGCCTACCAGATCTGCTACCCGCCTGTCGTCAAGACGCTCGACCTGCAGACGCTCGCCGTCCGGGACCGCGAGGGGGACGAGGCCGGGTCGTCCCGCGCCGCATCCTCCTTCGTGGACGCTCCTCAGGACCTGCCCGGGGGCGCCGGTCAGGACCCACCGACGGGCGGTTCGCAAGGTTCGGAGTGGGACCTCTCCTACTCGGTCTCGCTCGGCGGCATGTTGGCCTCGTTCTTCGGCTTCGGCGTTCTGCTGTCGCTCTCGCCTTGCACCTTTCCGTTGGTGCCGATTTTCTTCGGCCTGCTCACCCGCACGCAGGAACGTCCATCGCTTCGCCGCGGGCTGACGCTCGCCATCACCTTCGTCGGCGCTTCGGCATTCGCCTATGCGGTGCTCGGCGCGTTCGCCGCCTGGTCAGGATCAGGAACCAACCTGCAGATCATGCTGCAGACGCCGATCGCGCTGGGCGTGATGAGCACTGTCCTCGTCGCCCTGTCGCTCTCGATGTTCGGTCTGTTCGAAATCCAATTGCCCGCCGGCTTCATCGACCGCATCTCAGGCGCGGCAGGCAGTCGCGGACCGCTCGCGGCCGCCGCCGTGCTTGGTTTCAGTTCGGCACTGATCGCCGGCCCCTGCGTTACGCCGCCGCTGGCGACCGCCCTGCTCTATGTCGCGCGCACCGGCAACGTCGCGCGGGGGATGACGGCCCTGTTCCTGTTTGGTGTCGGAATGGGCGTGCCGCTTCTGGTGTTCGGCGCGCTTGGCCCCCGCTTTCTGCCGAAGCCAGGTCCCTGGCACGTCCGCGTGCGCCATGCCTTCGGCTTCATTCTCCTCGGGGTCGCGATCTCCATCTTCTCGCGCGTGCTCTCGCAGCAGACCACGTTCCAACTTTGGGGCGCGCTCGCGATCGGCATCGCCGTCTATCTCGGAACCCAGTACCTGACCTCGCACACGTCGTGGCGGTTCGCCTCGATGGGCTTTGCGCTGCTGGCGTTGCTCACCGGATCGGTGCTGCTGCTCGGCTCCGCTGGCGACGACAGCGTCAACGCCACGGCCATCCTCGGCCGCTTCGTGACTCTCCAATCAGAGCCCTCCGTAACGACGGTCCGCTCGATAACGGCCTTGGACCAAGAACTCGCGGCGGCGCGCACCGCCGGCAAGCCCGTCATGCTCGACTTCTCGGCCGAATGGTGCGTCGAGTGCCGTCTGATGGATGCCGTTCTGCGCAAGCCGGAGGTTCGCGAACGGCTGCAGGAGTTCCGCATGGTGCGCGCGGACGTCACCGCCGTCGACGCCGCGAGCCGCGCCTTGATGCAGCGCTTCGAGGTCGTCGGCCCCCCGACCATCCTGCTGTTCAGAGCAAAGGAAAGCGGAGATCCCGCGACCAAGATCGTCGGCGCGGTCGACGCGGACGCGCTGCTTGCGAAGCTCTCCACAGTCATCTCCGCCGATTGACACCCACGTAAAGAAGGAAAGACCACATGTCGCAGCGCCTCTCCAGACGCATGCTCGCCCAGATCCTCGCCGGCGCCGGGGTCGGCTATCTCGTCGGTCCTGCTCGCGCCGACGAAGGTCCGAGCGAAGCGGACATTTCTCGCGAAGCCATCCTCCACGACCCCGCGGCGCCGACGGCCGGAAACCCCAATGGCGATCTGACGATCGTGGTGTTCTTCGACTACAACTGCCCCTTCTGCAAGCAGTCGGAGCCTGCACTCGAGAGGCTGGTGAAGACCGACGGCAAGATCCGCCTCGTCTACAAGGACTGGCCCATCCTGACGCCCGACTCGATCAAGGGCGCGCAGTGGGCGCTGGCGGCGAAATACCAGGACCGCTACGACGACGCCCATTTGGCGATGATGGGGATTCCCGGCCCGAAGATCCCCGCGGAGCGGATGCGGGAGGCAATCGCGAAATCGGGCGTCGACATGGATCGTCTCGATGCCGACCTCCAGGCCCACGGCGACGACATCACCAAGCTTCTGCAGCGCAATCTCGCCCAGGCGGATTCGCTCGGGCTGATGGGGACGCCGGCCTACATCGTCGGTCAGTACCGAGTGACCCAAGCCCTGAATTACGAAGGCTTCAAACGCGTCGCCGCAGATGCCCGCGCTCGGGCGACGAAGAAGTGAGGGCATGATGTCTCACAAGCAATGGACTATGCTTCTCACGGCGCTTCTTCTGCCAGCCGCGCTCGCAGGGTGTGTGTCGGACTCCGACATCATGCCGCAAGCCGCGGCCGCGACATACGTCTCCGATCCCCGCTATGGCGCCGTGCCCGACGGAGCCTATACGGTCGCAGCTGTTGCCGCCGGCGACCTGAAGGCCAGCTACATGCGCCAACTGGTCGATGATCCGACCGGCCAGCCGCCAGGGACCGTGGTCGTCGATCCACAGCACCGCTTCCTCTATCTCGTGCAGGAGGGCGGCAAGGCGCTCCGCTATGGCGTCGGCGTTGGCAAGGCCGGCATGGCGTGGTCCGGCACGGCCGACGTTGCGTCGAAGCGGGAATGGCCACACTGGACGCCGACGAACGACATGATCGGCCGAGAGCCGGAAAAGTACACCAAATGGGCCAAGGGCATGGACGGAGGACCGGCGAATCCGCTCGGCGCCCGTGCGCTCTATCTGTTCAAGAACGGCAAGGACACGCTCTACCGGATCCACGGCACCAACGAACCCTGGTCGATCGGCGAGGCGATGTCGTCCGGATGCATCCGCATGATGAACCAGGACGTGATCGACCTCTACCGCCGCGTGCCAACGGGGACGAAGGTGGTGGTGCTGCCGGCCGGAGAGCGTGGATAGCGCATGCCCGCTCGCCAGGGGTGTGACTACCATGATCAGGGGAATTACCCAGGTTCGGACTGCTCCTCGCACGGGCACACCGATTGCTGCCTGAACTCGTTCGATCTCGCGTCGATTGCACACGTCACATGACCGCGAGCCACAGTCAGCGCAGCGAGGCTGGATCCAAGAGAGCGCGATAGCGCGCCACCAACATCACACCCGGCTTGAGAACCGGGTGTAGGCGGTCAGCCTCTGCACGCTGGGTTCGACATCCCGTATGTAGATCTTGGTCCGCAGGAACGCGATCTCGTCATCGAGGGCGGTCTCATCGACGTCGACGTGCCAGGAGCGTGGTCGCCCGTCGCCGCCGTCCGACCAGCGGTAGCCACGTTTTTTCCAGGGAATCCTTGAGTTCGAACGGCGCCCGCTCCGCCCAGATCCGTAGGATCGCTTTGCGAGCGGTCTCCAGCAGCAATGCGAGCGCCGGCGCACCCGTGGTCGGCAGTTCGCAGTGTCAATCGGCGTTCGACTGGGACCCCCTATCGGCATCCAAAAGGGACCCCTTTGATCGGCGTGCTCTGCTGGTAGCGCTCGTCTCGTCGGAGCTGGCCGGGATAGCGGAGACGAGACGAGCACTACCAGCAAAGCCCGCCGCACGAGGGGGTCAAAATTGGACGTCGATGAGGGGCGCATTGCCTCATCCAGAATGTTACTGGACAACTTCTCGCCGATGATTGGGTCGGTGCCATCGAATTGGTTCGGTGGCGTCTATGGCGAGAATGATCAGCATGGGCGCGCGGCGCGAGGTGTTGTCGGCGGTGATGGAGCGTTACCGGTCGGCCAAGAGAGCGGAGAAGGGGCGCATCCTCGACGAACTGTGCGCGACGACGGGTTGGCATCGCAAGCATGCGGTGCGCGCACTCCGGCGACGCGCAAAGGTTGGGGCCAACGCAGTTGAGGCACCTCGACAGCGCAAGCGTAGATATGATGCGACGATCAAGGATGCGATGACGGCGCTGTGGGAGGCGTCGGATCGGGTATGCGGCAAGCGGCTCAAGGTGATGATCCCGACCTTGCTGCCGGCGC
>NZ_JBARGP010000218.1:0-6339 GCF_049798375.1 Bradyrhizobium sp. | reverse complement strand
ATCTTCAGCGCGGTGTCGGCGGCTTCCGAACCGGAGTTGCAGAAGAATACGTGGTCGAGGCCTTCAGGAGCCAGAGCGGCGATACGGCTGGCGAGCTCGAAGGCCTGCGGGATGCCGAACTGGAACGGCGGCGCGTAGTCCAGCGCCTCGGCCTGCTTGGCGATCGCGGTCGCGATCTCAGGTCGCCCGTGGCCGGCGTTGGAGCACCACATGCCGGAGGCGGCGTCGATGATCTGGCGGCCGTCCACCGTGATGTAGTGCATGCCCTTGGCGCCGGCGAGCAGGCGCGGGTTTTTCTTGAAGGCGCGGTTCGCGGTGAACGGCATCCAATGCGCGGCAAGATCGTTCGGAACGGCAACGGCGGGGCGGGGGCTCTTGTCCAGCATGGTGACCTCTTCAGACCTTCAGGTGATGCGACGGCGACGGCACGATCCGCAACGTCAGGCGAACGGTTGCCAGAACGGATCGCGCGTGAACGGGTCTGGACCGAACGGCGTCATCGCTGCTGACGGCAGCCGCGAGTCCAGCTCACCGACAAGCTATCAGTTTCGGACGCCGACGAAAACGTCAAAGGGCCGGTTTTCCTGCCGACCTGCTGGGCTATTTGTGCACAGCGGTTGCGCGTGCACCGGTCCGTGCAGACCGAGCACCAATCAGCGCAAATCCGGGGCGGCGATCCAGAACACTTCGCCTTCGGAATCCTCGGTATCCAGCCAGAGCAGCGGCAGGTCGGGATATGCGGCCTCGATCTGCGGCCGGTCGCGGCCGACCTCGCAGAGCAGGCCGCCTTCGGCGGTCAAATGGTCGCGGGCCTGTTCGAGGATGCGGTGAATGATGGTCAGGCCGTCGGCGCCGCCGTCGAAGGCAAGCGCAGGCTCGGCGCGGCATTCCGGCGGAAGCGCGGCCATGCCCTCGGCATCGACGTAAGGCGGATTGCTGATGATCAGGTCGTAGCGGCGGCTGGACAGCGGGGCGAACAGGTCGCCGCGATGCAGCGTGATTTGCTCGTCGAGCCCGTAATCGGCGACGTTGCGCGCTGCAACAGCCAGCGCATCCTTCGAGATGTCAACGGCCTCGATCGTGGCATTGGGGAAATGGCGGCTGGCGAGGATCGCAAGGCAGCCGGAGCCGGTGCAGAGATCGAGCGCGCTCTCGACCGTCAGGGGATCGTCGATCAGCGAGGTGCCTTCCGATTCGGCGCCGCGGAAATGCGAATCGAGCAATTCGCCGATGAACGAGCGCGGCACGATGACGCGCTCGTCGACGTAGAACGGCAGGCCGCGCATATAGACCTTGTTGACCAGATAGGCGGCCGGCTTGCGCGTGGTGACGCGTGCGACAATCAGATCGAGGATGGTCTTGCCCTCAGTTGCGGTGACGCGCGCGGTGGCAAAGCTCTCGAACTGGTCGGGATGCAGATGCAGCGCCTCGCTGATCAGGAACGCGGCTTCGGCAACGGAATCGGTAGTGCCGTGCGCGAACACCAGCCCCGCTTGCTGGAAGCGGCTCACGGCATAGCGGACGTAATCGAGCACGGTCTGCAACTCGCCGGCGCCGATCTTCGGCACGGCGGCTTTGCGGGGCGTGGCTTTCTTTGCGGGCTTTTTCAGCGCTTTGGCCATTAGGATTTCCAGCGCGCCGAAGCGTCGTCGTCGTGGCTCTTGGCCTCGACCCAGGCGCTGTCGCCTTCCGGCTTCTCCTCGCGCTTCCAGAACGGCGCGTTGGTCTTCAAATAATCCATCAGAAACTCCGCGGCCTCGAACGCCGCCTGGCGATGGCTGGAGGCGGTCACCACCAGCACGATGTTTTCGCCCGGCGTGATGCGTCCGTAGCGATGGATGATGGTGAGGCCCTGCAAGGGCCAGCGCGCCAGGGCCTCGTCGGCGTGGCGTTTGATCTCGGCCTCGGCCATGCCGGGATAATGTTCGAGCGTCAGCGCGGTGAGACCATCGTCGGCGCGGCACAGGCCGGAGAAGGAGACGACCGCGCCGACATCGGTGCGACCGGCACTCAAGCCCGCGATCTCGCGCGCGGTGTCGAAATCCTGCTGCTGGACGCGGATGGTGGCGATGGCGGTCATGACCTCACGACTACCTGTGCGGCGCGCGCTTGTCACGCGCGGCCAAGAATCTCAGCCGCCGGTCATCGGCGGGAAGAACGCGATCTCGCGCGCGCCGGCGATGGCGGCATCGGCCTGGACATGGGTATGGTCGATCGCGGCGCGGATCACCTTCGGCTTCTCGAAGGCATAGGCATAGGTTTCGCCCTGGCCGGAGAGCCAGGCAATCAGCTCGCCGACGGTGCGCACGTCCGCCGGCGGCTCCACCGTCTCCTCGGCTTTGCCGACGCGCTCGCGCACCCAGGCGAAATATTTCACCCTCATCGCTGGTCTTCCGCGATGAGGTGATGAATGCCGGCGCGGAAATAGTCATAGCCGGTGTAGATGGTGATGATCGCCGACAACCCCAGCAGCCAAATCCCGATCCCGCTCACGATCGGACCGATTGCCGTCGAGATATGGGCCACCGCCACGTCGCCGGCCTCACCTGCGAGCAGGAAGCCGATCGCCACCAGTTGCATCGTGGTCTTCCATTTCGCGACCTTGGTGACAGGAACGCTGACGCGCAGCGCGGCAAGATATTCGCGCAGGCCCGAGACCAGAATTTCGCGGCACAGGATCACGATGGCGGCCCACAGCGACCAGTTTTGGATGGTACTGTCGGCCGCCAGCATCAACAGGCAGGAGGCGACCAGCAGCTTGTCGGCGATCGGATCGAGCATGCGGCCGAACGCCGACTGCTGGTTCCAGATCCGCGCGTAATAGCCGTCGAGATAGTCGGTGATGCCAGCCACTATGAACACCGCGACGGCGACCCAGCGCAGCCACAGGGGATACATCCAGACCGACTGCGCGTAGATGCAGCCAACCACGACCGGAATCGCGGCGATCCGCGCACAGGTCAGAATATTGGGCAGGGACAGCGAGGTCCAGGTCGTTCCGCGGGTGGTCGCAATGTTCATCCGGCTTACCAATACTTCCGTCGTCCGAACGTCAACCGCAGAGCGGTTTGCCCCTCGGGTGATGACAAAGATATTACGCGTATCGCAAAGAAGCCCTTGCGAACATAGGAACTGCGAAGCAGACGGCAACGCGCGTCGCGACGGTTCATTAATCAAACCGCCCGCGCGGGCACCAGATGGATTTGCCGGAAAGCGATTAAATCGCCTCCGCGCCGTGAACGGCGCACCAATGCGCTAGCCGTTCGGCAAAAATCCGGTCCCTGACGAAACGGAGCTCCTCATCCTCGATCCGCTCGATCATTTCGAGTGCGAAAGTCTCGGGCCCGTGCGTGTTCCACGCGGCCTGCAGGCTCGGATGCGGGCTCGTGCCTTGTTGCAGGGTGAACCAGAGCTTGTTCCGGATCTTGTCCAGATCCGCGGAGCGGCCGATCCAGCGCTGGTTCAATGGCCGACACAGGACGGCATAGATGCCGCCTGCGGTCTTGCGTTCCTTGTAGGCGGCAATCGCCGCCTTGCGTTCTTCGCGATTCATGACGTGCCGATCCGGCTGATAATACCCGGAATGACTTAGCGCCTTTTTATGCCCGGGTAAATATCGGATATAGACACGAAATAATTTCCTGACACATGGGTGTTACGATTGACGGTACTCTGTCTTGACCTGTAAGAACATTCTTACACATGGGAGCAGGCGCGCGTGCCGAGCCAAGGCGATCAGCTACTGGAAAGGTTGGCGGCGCTGGCCAATCCGCATCGCCTGAGGATCCTGGCGGCGCTACGAGTCAATGGGCGTACCTATGTCAGTCAGCTCGCGCGAGAGCTCGGCATCAGCAGACCACTGCTGCATCTTCATCTACGCAAGCTCGCGGAGGCCGGACTGGTCACAAGCCAACTCGAACTCTCCGCCGACGGCAAAGCGCTGAACTACTTCGAGGTCGCTGCTTTCGACATCAGTCTGACGCCGTCCTCGATCGCCGACGCCGCGCGAACGCTCACTTCGCCGCAATCCGCTCACACACCAGAAGGAAACAAACATGGCTGACAGGGCCGCCATCTTCCTGCTCGTGACAATTCTCGTCCTTGTCACGATCATCCTGGTTTTCGCGATGAAGTATTTCACGGCCGTCCGGCAGGCGGGACTGCATGTCGCAAATGAGGGCGCCTACCGCACGCTGGCGGAGAGGACTGCGCGGGCGCAAGAGACAAGCGCAGAGCTGCTCGCCGCGCTCAAGAGCAGTCTCGGTCAGATCGAGGTGCGGCTCGCCCATGTCGAAAAGGTGCTGAAGGAGGTCGAATAATGAGCGGCGAACAGCGCGCTGAAGAGCTTTCGCTGCTGCGGCGGATGCGGGCCATCTCGCTGATCGAGGGCACGACCTTGCTCCTGCTGGTTCTGGTCGCCGTGCCACTGAAACACGTCGCGGGCCTGCCCATGGCCACCCGGATCATGGGACCGATACATGGCCTTGCGTTCCTGACCTATGTCTGGATGCTGCTCCAACTGGTGTCCGGCGGCGGATGGTCGCGTGCGGAAACCGCGCGCCTCGTGATCGCGGCCTTGATCCCTTGTGGTACCTTCATCAACGAGCGCGCGCTGGCCCGGCGTCAGGCGTTGCTCGACATCGCCTGCTGAGAGCGCGGTGTGGACTATCTCTGGCTCAAGGCGCTTCACGTCACGGCAGTTCTGGTCTGGATGAGCGGGCTGCTCGCCGTCGCGCTCGGGGCGACCTCCGCCGCCAAGGTGTCTTCGTCTGCCGAGGGCCGAAGTGCTCTGATCGAACGAACCCTGCGCTGGGATCAGCGCGTGACCTTGCCGGCCATGCTGCTCGCATGGGGGGCGGGGGGTACGCTCGCGACTTTGGGCGGGTGGTTTCACTCGCCTTGGCTGATCGTCAAGATCGGGATCGTCGGGCTGCTCTCGGCGCTGCATGCTATCCTTTCGGGAACACTGCGCAGGCTCGCATATGCCGATGCGGCGTCCCCGCCGTCTTGGCTGGTTCACGCGCGGCTGCTGATTGTCGCCGGCGTCACCGCGATTGTGGTCCTGGTCGTCGTCAAGCCGTTCTGATCACCAGCGTGGAATGGCGGCGGCGTCAGCGCGCCGAAGCGCCAAACAGGGACGTGCCGCTCCCCGAGGCTCGCTTCAGGTCGGCATCGTCAGGACGGTGCGCCAGCTGCTGTCCTCAATGGCCCAGACCTGCTTGATCTGGCACGGCAGGGTAGTGCCGCGGACAAACGCGTGCGCGAAGCGGTGATCTCGCCGAAGGGCAAGGCGATGACCGATATGGTCGACGCCGCGCGGGACCGCATCGGCCGTGCCATTTTTGCCACCTGGGAGGCGCGCGACGTCGACGAGCTGGTGCGGCTGATGCGGAAATTCGCCGATGCGCTCAATGAGGAGCCGCCGGCCGCGTCGTGAGCGGCGCCGGCGACTTGCTGTGCTTCACCAGGACGGCCAAAAACCCAGCGGCTGCGCCGGACGATAGACCTGCTGGCCGCCGCGCCGGCGCACATAGGTCTGCTGGGGCTGTTGCGGCTCCCAGCTGCGCTGGAAGAACGAACCGGAGCCGTCATCGTCCGATTCCTCGCGGCTCACGACGACATCGCTCGACGGCTGCCGCGTAATGAAGCCGCCCTGGGGCTGATTGCTCAGCACGGCGACGAACTCGGTACGATAATTGGTCTCTTCGCTGAGCGGCTCATCCGAGATGACGATCGAGGATCGCGGCAGCGCGGTCGGCGCGATGCGATCCAGTACCTCCTGCGGGATGGTGATGCGGTCGAGCGCGTCCCTGGCGTTGTCGCCGTCGTCGATCGAAACCACGCTCCAGCGCAAGGCCGCGCCATCGCGCGCCATCGCGGTGAAGATATGCGTGCCGATCGGCTTGTTCGGATCGCGAATCGCGATGGGAACCTCGATGCTGGCATCGAACACTTCGCCGCCGCCATCGCGCGCGGGCTTGTGGGTGTTGCGCCGGACGTAAAGCTTCTGGGTGGCGCGGCTGATATAGACCGAGACCGGTTCGAGCGCGAGCTTGGCGTCGGTCGCCGCCTTGGCAGCATCGACTTTCTTGGCCTCGGCGGCCTTGGCGGCATCCTTTGCCGCAGCGGCGGCGTCGAGCTTGGGCTGCGCATCGGCCTTGGCGGTATCGAATCGCGTCCCGGCGTCCGCGGCCTTGGCGGCGGCCTTCTGCTCCAGCGCGGTGGCGCGCGCCTTGGACTGGTCGGTTTTGGCGGCGGCGAGCACTTTGTCTAAATAGGCGAGGTCGGCGGCGGTGCGGGTCTTCGCCCGCTCCAGCTTCCGCAGCGACATTGCGAGCG
>NZ_JBARGP010000217.1:0-4543 GCF_049798375.1 Bradyrhizobium sp. | reverse complement strand
CTCCGGCGGTGTCGCGCGCGGCGGCTTCGGCGCCTCGGGCCACGGCTTCGGCGCCGGTGGCGGCGAATGATTTTTTAACGGTGCCAACAAATCACCGCGTTTGCGGTGTCGAGTGAGCGCGGATCTTTGACACAGACTCAAAATCATAAGAAAATCGAATTCTGACTTTGGGGATGACACCCATGAAGCGTTCGCGCCGTGTGGTGCTGACGATGATGGGGACTGCCGCCCTTGGCGCAGTCTCCATGAGCTTTGCACGCGCGCAGCCTTGTGGCCCCGGGTTCGAGACTGTGCGAGGGCCGAACGGACAGCCGGACTGCCGCGCCATCCAGGGTGGTTTTGCCCATGGAGGCTTCGGCGGCACGGCTGCGCATGTCCACGGCCATGCCGGCGGCTAGCGGCGCATGAAGCGGATCGCCTGTCCCGAGCGTGACGACTGGCGACAGACGGCCGATGATTGCGGCTTCGACTTCTGCGAGATCGACGGCCAACGCTATTGGGACGAACGTGCCTACTATCAATTCAGCCTGAAGGAGATCGACGTCGACATCGAGGCGGCGACGGCGGAGATCGAGGCGATGTGCCTCGAACTGGTCGACCGCGCGCTCGCCGACGACGCGATCCTGACGCGGCTGAAGATTCCACCAGCGTTCTGGCCGCTGCTTCACGACAGCTGGCAGCGCGAAGATCGCAGCCTGTATGGCCGGCTCGATCTCAGCTTCAGCGGACAAGGGCCGGCCAAGCTGCTCGAATACAATGCGGATACGCCGACCTCGATCTTCGAGGCCGCGGTGTTTCAATGGACCTGGCTGGAGCAGTCGATCGAGCGGCGCGTGCTGCCCGGCCGCGCCGATCAGTACAACTCGATCCACGAGCGGCTGATCGCGCGCTGGGAGGAGCTCGGCCCTGTCGGCCGCCTGCATCTCACGGGGATGACCGGCGAGGCCGAGGATGCCGGCACACTTGCTTACCTCGCCGACACCGCGGCGCAGGCCGGCCTTGCCACTGAGATCATCGACATCGCGGACATCGGCTGGCGCGATAAAGGCGGCGGCTTCGTCGACCTCGACACCAACGACATGGCGCTGGTGTTCAAGCTCTATCCCTGGGAATGGATGTTCCACGACACCTTTGGCGCGCGGCTGCCCGAAGCGCGCACGCGCTGGATCGAGCCGCCGTGGAAGGCGCTGCTCTCCAACAAGGGCATCCTGCCGCTGCTGTGGCAGATGTTCGAGGGCCATCCGAACCTGCTGCCGGCGTTCTTCGAGGACGATCCGAAAGCCGCGAGGCTCGGCACCAGCTTCGTGCGCAAGCCGCTGTATTCGCGCGAGGGCGCCAATGTCAGCCTGGTCGCCGACGGCGTCGCAGTCAGTACCGAGGGCGGCCCTTACGGAGCGGAAGGCTTCGTGCGCCAGGCCCTGGCGCCGCTGCCCGACTTCGGCGGCGTCTATCCGGTGGTCGGCAGCTGGCTGGTCGCGGGCGAGCCGTGCGGACTATCGATTCGCGAGGACGCAACGCCGATCACCGGCAACGGCTCGCGCTTTTTGCCGCACGCGATCTTGTAGCGAACGCTTCGGCTCAGCGGGCCGCGGCGACCTTCAGCCCCGCCAGCGTCGCTGCGCCGCCCGGACGCGCCATCCGCGCCGGATTGAGCTGATACAGCCCGCGCCGATCCGAACAGGGCCGGAACGCATCGGTGATGCCGACCACGGATTCCGCCGCTCCCAACATCAAATAGCCGTCGGGCTCCAGCATGCGGGCCAGACGCTCGAAGATCGAGATCTTGGTCTCCTGGTCGAAATAGATCAGCACGTTGCGGCAGAAGATCACGTCGAACTTGCCGAGATGGGAGAAGTCCTGCAGCAGGTTCAACTGCCGGTGCTGGACCATGCTGCGGATGTCGGCGTTGAGCTGCCACATCTCGCCGGTCTGGCTGAAATGCTTGACCAGCAGCTGGATCGGCAGGCCGCGCTGCACCTCGAACTGGCTGTAGAGGCCGGCCCTCGCCTTCTCCAGCACGTCCTGCGACAGGTCGGTGGCGACGATCTCGGTGCGCCAGCCCGACAGCATGGGACCGAACTCGCGCAGGCACATCGCGATCGAATACGGCTCCTGGCCGGTCGAGCACGCCGCCGACCAGATCCGGATCGAATGCCGCATGGCACGCGACTGTACGAGGGTGGGCAGGATCGGATCGCGCAAATGATCGAACGGAATCTTGTCGCGGAAGAAGAACGTCTCGTTGGTCGTCATCGCCTGGACGACGTCGGAGGTGAGCTGCTCGGCGCCGCTCTTCATCTTCACAACCAGCTCGGTGATGGTGCCGAGCCCAACGCGGCGCGCCAACGGCAGCAGCCGGCTTTCGACCAGATATTGCTTGTCTGTGGACAGATCGAGCCCCGAGCGCTCCTTGAGAAGCCGGCGCAGGAATTCGTAATCGAGCGGCGTCACGAGCGGTCTCCTGCAAACAACCGGACCAGCTTCGGCGCGATCTGATTCAAGGGGAGGATGGCCGAGCAGATGCCGGCATTGGCCGCGGCGCCGGGCATGCCCCACACCACGCTGGTGGCCTCGTCCTGCGCCATCACGCTGCCGCCGGCGGCGACGATTTCCTTGCCGCCGCGCATGCCGTCCGAGCCCATGCCGGTGAGGATCACGGCGAGCGTCGCGCCCTGCCAGACCTCGATCGCCGAAGAGAACAGCGGGTCGACCGCAGGCTTGCAGAAGTTCACCGGCGGGCCGTTATCGAGCACGATCACGGTCTCGGCGCCATGGCGCGCGACCTTCATGTGACGGCCGCCCGGCGCGAGATAGATCCGGCCGGCCTTGACGGGCTCACCGTCGACCGCCTCATGCGCGGGACGCCGGCTCGATCGTGCGAGGTGCTCCGCCAGAATGGTGGTGAAGGTCGGCGGCATGTGCTGGGTGATCAGCACCGGACAGCGATCGATCACCGGACCGAGTTCGGCCACCACCGACATCAGCGCCTGCGGGCCGCCAGTCGAGGAGCCGATCAGGAGCACCTTCGGCATCTGCGTACTGAATGCGCGACGCGCCAGCTGCGCCGACGCGTGCGACGCGGCTGCAAGTGCCGGCGCCGGGACCGTACGGACCGCGAGCGGCCGGTGCTCCGGGATCGGCGCGATGCTCGGCACGGCCGGTGCATGCATCGGCGACATTGGACTGGTGCGGCGCGCCTTGCCGCCGAGGGCGCGGATCTTCTGGATCAGATCGTGATGGAAGATGTCGGCCGCCGACGCCTCGCGCGTGCTCTCGGGCTTCGGGATGTAGTCGGCGGCGCCGAGCGACAGCGCCTTGAAGCTGATCTCCGCGTTACGGCGGGTCAGCGTGGACGCCATGATGATGATCAGGTTCTTCTTCTTGGCAAGCAGTCGCGGCAGTGCGGCGATGCCATCGAGCTCGGGCATCTCGATATCCAGCACGGCGACGTCGGGATTGACACGCTCGATCTGGTTGACGGCCTCGAGCCCGGTGCGGAGCGAGGCCGCCACCACCATGTCGGGCTCCGATCCGATCCAGCGCGAGATCATGCCACGGATCACGACCGAATCGTCGACGACCATCACGCGCAGCGGCTCGTGGCGGGTCGAACTGGGAATCGAAGAACTTGCCAATGCGACGCTCATCAGTACACCACGAACCAGAAGCAGACAGGAAGACAGAGCCGGGCGGCATTGGCGCGCGCCCGGACACGATGGATCAGAGCAGGCCGACTTCCTGGAACTTCGCCGTGACGATGTCCTTGTCGAACGGCTTCATGATGTACTCGTTGGCGCCGGCATGCAGCGCGCGCGCGATATGCGCGACGTCGTTTTCGGTGGTGCAGAACACGACCTTGGGCTGATCGCCGCCCGGCATGCGGCGCAGATTGCCCAGGAACTCATAGCCGTCCATCACCGGCATGTTCCAGTCGAGCAGCACGGCGTCCGGAAGACCGCGCTTGCAGACCTCCAGCGCCTGCTCGCCGTCTTCCGCTTCCAGGATCTGAAAGTCCAGACCTTCCAGGATGCGGCGCGCGACCTTTCGAATGACGCTTGAATCGTCGACCACAAGACAGGTTCTCATGTGTGCCTCTTATTCTCTCTTCTGATCCAGTTGTACTGAGCGTTGCGCTTCGCGCAGGTCGCGCGCCGCGGTCTCTGTCTCGGTCGTCAGGCAGCCATCTTGTCGTGCGCCATTTCGAGCACACGATCGACGTCGAGGATGACCATCAACTGTCCGTCGAGGCGATGAACGCCGCCGGCCAGCTTGGCCATGCGTGGATCGAGATTGACCGGATTCTCCTCGCGACCGTCGTCGGGTAGACGCAGCACCTCTCCGATCTGGTCGATCAGGAGGCCGTAGGATTCGCCGCGCAGGTCGACGCCGACCGCCATCGGCGGCTTGCCGTCGTCGGCCTTGGACAGGCCGAGACGGGCGCGCATGTCGATCACGGTGACGATGCGGCCGCGCAGGTTCAATACGCCGGCGATCTCGGCCGACGACAGCGGCACCCGCGTCAGCCGTTCCGGCATGAACACGT
>NZ_JBARGP010000216.1:0-11808 GCF_049798375.1 Bradyrhizobium sp. | reverse complement strand
GGTCGGCGACATGCCGGCCCGCAATGTCGCCGACCAGCCGCGCTGGCAACGCCGCCGCGGCGTCCTGCACCCACCATTGGCCTTCGGCGAAGCCCGGCAGCATGGTGACCGGGCCATGCAGCAAGGTCCGCACGGTGCCGGTTGGCAGCGTCTCGCCATGCAGGCGACTAGCCCATTGCTCGGGCTCGGATTTGACGGTCAGATCCAGCGACGGCTCGTGGCCGAGCGCGGCCGCGATGTCCTTGGCAGTCGCCTCGCCGTAATGGGCGGTCCAGCGTTTGAGCAGCCAGGGCGCGATATCGAGCGCATGGCCGTTGACCTCCTCGACCAGACCCGCGCCTTCGCGCGCGCAACGGCGCAACACGGCGTTGACGAGCCCGGCATATTTCGCGGCACGCCGGTCAGCCTGGACCAACCGCACCGACAGATCGACCGCCGCGTGATCCGGCACATCCATCCAGAGGATCTGTGCCGCGCCGATCAGCAGCGCGCTCTGCGCCCGCGGCGCATCGGTCGGAATGCCGCGATCGAGCAGCCGGGACAGCACGTGGCCGAGCGTGCCGAGGCGACGCAAGGTCGTCGCCACCAGCCGGCGCATCAGCGCGCGGTCGCGGTCGGCGAGCTGCTTCAGCCCGGGATGCGCGCCGGTACCGTCGAGCTGATCGTCCAGGGTGCGATGCTTGTGAAGGACCCCATCGATCACGTCAGCCGCGATTCGCCGCGCCTGCAGGCCCGGCACTTCGGATGGGGTCGCATATCGCGGTGGGGGCATGCTGGAAAGTCACTCGCAGGAAGAAGGCAGTTCCGCGACGATCCGGCGCATGCCATGAGAGCAGCGGGACCTCTGTCACGAGAATATGCCAAATGTAAGAAACCTTGCCGAACTTTTTAGCCCTGGCTTTCGGCATATCGGCACGCGATCTGAAGAGGTTGACGCAGCTCGGTGCAACGGTGGAATGACAAGATGAGCGACGATTCGTCCAGGACTGCGGCCACGGAACAGCCGCGCAAGGTGCTCGCTGCGGCGGCCCAGCGGGCGCTTGCCGAGGCGGACGCACGGAGACGTGCATCCGCCGAGCATGCCGAAAAGATGCCTAGGGAGTTGCAGGGACCTAAAGGGCCGGAACCTACGCGCTACGGCGATTGGGAGCGCAAGGGTATCGCTTCAGATTTCTGAGGCGCAAACGTCGTCTCCGGTGGCCGGAGACGACGTCACGCGGTCACAGATAGTGGTGCTGACGCAGGTAGGCGACGATCAGTTCGCAAGCGGCATCGGCCGACATCGTGGCGGTGTCGATGGTGATCTCCGCGGCGGCCGGTTGCTCATAGGGCTGATCGATGCCGGTGAAGTTCGGCAGCTCACCCGCCCGGGCCCTGCGGTAGAGTCCCTTCGGATCCCGGCTCTCGCAAGCCTGAAGTGGCGTTGCGACGTGGATCTCGATGAACTCGCCCCCATCGAGCCTAGCGCGCGCCATGTCGCGATCGGACCGGAACGGCGAGATCAGCGACACCAGCGTGATCAGGCCGGCGTCGACGAACAGGCTCGCGATCTCGGTGACCCGACGCATGTTCTCGACCCGCGCTTCCGTAGTGAAGCCGAGATCGCGGTTGATGCCGTGGCGCAGATTGTCGCCATCGAGCAATGCGGTGTGGCGTCCGAGCTCGCAGAGGCGCCGTTCCACGAGATTGGCGATGGTCGATTTGCCGGCGCCGCTGAGCCCGGTGAACCAGAGCACGCAGGGTCGTTGCTGCTTCAGGCGGGCCCGTACTGATTTGTCGATGTCGAGCGTCTGCCAGCGGATATTGTCGGCACGACGCAGCGAGAAATCGATCAGGCCGGCCGCGACCGTGCGGCGCGTGATCGGATCGAGCAGGATGAAGCTGCCGAGCTCGCGGTCGTCGCGATAGGCCTCGCACACCAGCGGCCGATCGAGACTGAGATTGACGCAACCGATCTCGTTGGCTTCGAGCGTGGTCGCGGCCTGCTGTGCCATGGTGTCGATCGCGACGCGGTGCTTCAAGGTCGAGATGACCGTGCCGACGGACGAGGTGCCGGATTTCAGCACGTAGCTCCGGCCCGGCAGCATCGCCTCGTCATCGAACCACACCAGATGCGCGCCGAGCTGGTCCGAGACGATCGGCAGTTGGCGCGATGTCAGCACGTCGCCGCGGCTGGCATCGACTTCGTCGGTCAACACAATCGTCACCGACTGGCCTGCGGTCGTGTGATCGAGTTCTCCATCAGCCGTAACGATGGCGGCGACATGGCTGCTGCGGCCCGAGGGCTGCACGCTGACCGGATCGCCGGGCCGAATTGTTCCGCTGGCGATGCGCCCGCAGAAGCCGCGAAAATTCGCGTTCGGCCGGTTGACCCATTGCACCGCGAGCCGGAACGGCCGCTCCTGGATGCCGCCGCTGACGTCGATGGATTCGAGATAGTCCATCACCGTCTGCCCGCTGTACCAGGGCATCCGCGTACTCGCTATGAAGATGTTGTCGCCGTCGCATGCCACGACCGGAATGCACTGGACGTCGTGAATGCCGAGCCGCTCGGCCAGCATGCGGAATGCGACTGCGATCGCCGTGAAGCGATCGGCATCGAACGCGACCAGATCCATCTTGTTGACCGCCAGCACGACATGACGAACGCCGAGCAGGCCGAGAATGTGGGCGTGGCGACGGGTTTGCGTGATCACCCCTTTGCGTGCGTCGACCAACACCACGGCCAAATCGGCATTGGAGGCGCCGGTCGCCATGTTGCGGGTGTACTGCACGTGACCAGGCGTGTCGGCGACCACGAACCGCCGGCGCTGGGTCGCGAAGAAGCGATAGGCGACATCGATGGTGATGCCTTGCTCACGCTCCGCCTGCAGGCCATCGACCAGCAGCGCGAAGTCGAGCTGCGCGCCGGCGGTGCCGGAAACCTTGCTGTCGGAGGTCAGGGTATCGAGCTGATCGTCGAGCAGCATCTTGGAGTCATAGAGCAGCCGCCCGACCAGCGTGCTCTTGCCGTCGTCGACGCTGCCGCAGGTGACGAAACGCAATGTCGGCTTGTCGTCGTGAACGGACGCGGTGGCGTGACCGCCGTTCAAAGTCGCTTCCAGCAAAGCCATCAGAAGTAGCCCTCGACTTTCTTGCGCTCCATCGATGCCGAGCTGTCGCGGTCGATGATGCGGCCCTGCCGCTCCGATGTCTTCGAGGCCATCATCTCCCTGACGATCGCCGGTAGGTCTGCCGCCGTCGACGCTGTTGCCCCCGTGAGCGGATAGCAGCCGAGGGTGCGAAACCGGATCGATTGCAGTTGCGGCACTTCGCCTGATAGCAGCGGCATCCTGTTATCGTCGACCATGATCAGCGCCCCGTCGCGCTCGACAGCCGGCCGCATCGCCGCGTAGTAGAGCGGGACGATCGGGATGTTCTCGACCTCTATGTATTCCCAGATGTCGAGCTCGGTCCAGTTCGACAGCGGGAACACCCGCATGCTCTCGCCGGGCGCGAGCAGCGTGTTGTAGAGGCTCCACAGCTCGGGCCGCTGGTTCTTCGGGTCCCAGCGGTGCGCCGTGCTGCGGTGGGAGAAGACGCGCTCCTTGGCGCGCGATTTCTCTTCATCCCGTCTTGCGCCGCCGATCGCGGCATCGAAGCGATGCAGATCGAGCGCCTGCCGCAGCGCCTGGGTCTTCATGACGTCGGTGTAGAGCGCCGAGCCGTGGCTGAACGGGCCGATGCCCTGGGCGAGCCCCTCGGCATTGGTGTGGATCAGAAGCTCCAGGCCCAACTCGCGCGCCCGCTGGTCGCGAAACGCGATCATCTCGCGAAATTTCCAGGTGGTGTCGATGTGCAGCAGCGGAAATGGTGGCTTGGCCGGATGGAAGGCCTTTATCGCCAGGTGCAGCAGCACCGAGGAGTCCTTGCCGATCGAGTAGAGCATCACCGGCTTGCGGAATTCGGCCGCGACCTCGCGGAAGATGTGAATGCTTTCCGCTTCGAGGCGCTTGAGGTGGCTGCTGGCGCCGCGCGGCGCGTCATTGCAGCAGGGAGCGAGCGACGGGGCCGTCATGGTCGGAAGCTCTGATGTGCTCATGCGGCGGTCCCGATCTTGTCGCCGAACAGGCGTTCCGACGTCGCCGAGGTGAGGCCGAGATCGCGAACGCAGGCCGCAACCGCGGCGCGATAAACCTTGTTGACCCCGCAGCGCTCCAGCAGGTCCAGCTGGGCTTCGCTCAGCGAGAGCGTTGCACGCCGCTGGTAGCGATAAGCGCTATCAGAGGTGTGGAGATTGGGCACTTTGTAAACAGCCGCTTCGCTCGGAAAAATAACGCATGCGTTGTTCATCTGCGCTTGCCCTGGCTCCCGCCAGGACGTCACGGCGTTTTCGGTGAAGCTGCCGGACAGACCAATGCGATCGAACAGGACGCGAACCGACGACAGGGGCTCCTTGCTTGCCTCATAAACATAATGCGTCACTGAAACACCCTGTTGCTTGGCATAGTCTGCAACCCGAGCGGCGCTGAGCGCGGCCAGGACATAATGCGCGAGCAACGTATCTGCCGGCGCGCGCGAGATCAGCTTGTCGAGCCACGACGCCAGCGCACTCGCCGGCTCGCGATCGAGCGCGATGAGGCGCAGCCGATGTCGCGGATAGCCGGCCTCGATCAACAGCTGCAGCGGATTGAACAGGCTCTCCGCGACGACATACGGCCCGATCGTTTCCTTGCTGAAGATGCAAGGCTGGTCGGCCGCGGACGGCGTGACCCAGGGCGTCAGCGCTTGGCCGACCATCGCGTCGCGCAGCATCGCCTTCAGCGGCTGGTAGTAGGAGGGCATGCCTGTCATGCCGAACAGGTTGCTCAGCGCCGTCGATCCGACCCGGGCCTTGCCGCATGCGAAATAGAGCATCGGGAAGTCGTGCGCCGGGCGATGGCGAAAATTCTCGGCAAGGCGCTCCGTCACTTCGCGCGTCAAGGTTTCGAGGGTGACGGTCCTGCTCTGGAATGCGCCGACTGGCGAAAGCAGCATGGTGTCGAGCGACGGATCCTGACGCCTGATCAGATCGGCCAACCGCTCCACGGCATCGGCTGATGTCATGTCCGTATTCATAGGCACTCCTTTTTCTTGGTTTGAGTTTCTTGATGCCGAGCGCGCAGCCGCCATCGTTCGCGTCGACGCGTTGGCCGCGGCTCCGGGGTTCGCGCTGCGTTAGGCGGCGCGCACGGTATTGAGGAAATTCTCGACTTCGGCCTTGAGGCTGCTGCTCTCGGTCGCGAGCGAGCGGGCAGACGCCAGCACCTGGGCTGACGCTGCGCCGGTGGCGCGGGCACCTTGATTGACGTGCGTGATCTTCTCGGCGACCTCAGCGGTGCCTTTGGCGGCCTCGCTGACATTGCGCGCGATCTCGGTGGTCGCCGCGCCCTGTTCCTCGACGGTGGCGGCGATGGTGGTCGCGATGTCGGAGATCTGTGTGATGGTCGCGCTGATTTCCCTGATCGCTGCGACCGAATCCTGGGTCGCGGCCTGCATGCCGGCGATCTGCGTGCCGATCTCTTCGGTAGCCTTGGCGGTCTGGGCGGCGAGCGCCTTGACCTCGCTGGCGACCACGGCGAAGCCGCGGCCGGACTCGCCGGCGCGCGCGGCCTCGATGGTGGCGTTGAGCGCCAGCAGGTTGGTCTGTTCGGCGATCGCGGTGATCAGCTTGACGACGTCGCCGATGCGCCCGGCTGCCTTGAGTAGCTCATTGATGCGGCTGTCGGTGCGCTGCGCCTGCTGAACCGCGTCGCCGGCAATGCGGCTGGAGTCATGGACCTGGCGGCCGATCTCGGTCACCGACGCGCTCATCTCCTCCGCCGCGGAAGCCACTGCGCCCACATTGGTGGAGGCTTCCTCGGACGCCGCGGCGACCATTCCGGACAGTTGCTGGGTCTGACTCGCGTTGCCGGACAACGTGCCGGCGGCAGCTTCCAGCTGATGGGATGCGGAGGACACCGAGGTGACGATGCCGCCGACCGCAGCCTGGAAGGCGTCGGCAAGCTTGATCATGTCGGCCTTCCGCCGTGCGGCGGCTGCGGCCTCCTGATCCTTCTGCTCGGATTCCATCTGCTCGATGCGAACCAGATTTTCCTTGAAGGTCTTCGCCGCGCGGGCGTTGTCGCCGACTTCATCGCTGCGGTCGACATACGGAATTTGGACGGCCTTGTTCCCGCTCGCCAGTTCCAACAGCACCTCGCCGATGCGGCGGATCGGGCGGGCGATGTTCAGGACCGAGAAGAATGCCGAGCCGATCAGCATCAGCATGACGAAGACGCCGACGACGAATGCGAAGGTGGCGACGCGATCCAGTTCCGCCAGCAACTCGCCTTTGCGGCGCGCCGCCATCTGGTCGGCGACACGCACCAGATCGTCGATGCGTTTGCTGACTTCCTGCGCCGCCGGGCGCATGTGCTCGGCGAGAATGCTCGCCTTCGCGGCTTCGGCCGCGGCCTTGGCACCGCCGGCGGCAGCGCCAATGACGGCCTTTTGCGCCGCCGCCAGTTCGACGGCACTGGCGAGATAAGCCTCCGCGAATTTCTTCGTCTCGCGATAGCCGTCCTGGGTCACCTTCCGCGTTGCCCGTTCCGTCGCGGCGTCGATCTCCGTACCGGCTTCAGCCACGTCGGTGCGGAGAGCTCCAAGGCTCTTGTCGACCTCCTCGATCGACGACGCGGTACCGATCTCGACAGCAGCAAGCTGCGCGCGCGCCATCGCCGTCTGCGTCGACTGCGCATTGCCCTTGTTGAGATAGTTGATGATGACCAGGCGGTTGGATTCCGCAATCGACCCGTTGCCGAGCATCTGGTTGCCGAGCATGCCGCCGACCAGCACGACGCCGATTGCTGCGGTCAGACCGAGCTTCGTGCCGATACGAAAATTGAACTGCACCATGGTGCCAAAACCCTCGCGATTCCCTGCACGCGAGTTGGCGCCATAGAGCTAAATACAACCTAAATAAGCATACCGGTAAAACTACTGGAAGTTGTATCGTTTGATATTACCGCGGGAAAAGCTGCGCACGCGCGCAGCTTGCTGCGATTTCGATCCTTGATGCGACGCATCAGCGCGTGACCACCACCTTGGTTCCCACCGCGACGCGATCGTAGAGATCGGTGATGTCGGTGTTCAGCATGCGGATGCAGCCGTAGGAGACGTAGCCGCCGACCGAGTTCGGCACGTTGGTGCCATGAATGGCATATGCTCCGCCGGAGAGCGTCATCGCGGCCACGCCCATCGGATTGCGTGGCGAGCCGCCGGGGATCACGTCCGGCAGATTCGGCTTGTCGCGCTTGACCTCGGGGGGCGGCCCCCAAGCCGGGTTCTTGTACTTGCCGTCGATCTGTCGGATACCCGCCCACTGCTTGCCGTCCTTGCCGACCCCGACCGGATAGCGGATGGCGTGGCCGTCATTCAGGATCAGATAGAGCTTGCGTTCGCCGGTCCTGACCACGATCGTACCCGGCGAATAGTCGCTTTGGGTCGCGACCAACTCGGGCCGCGCCAGAGCCGGCGCCGTCATTGCAGCCGTCATCGTCATCGACGCCACGAAGGTGGCGCTCAGGGCCACCGCAATCCCCTTCAACATCATCGCTTCGCCTCGTCTGCCCCGGCGCCGCGTTTCGCCCCTGTGGACGCAAACGGCACCCAACAACCCTGTAGGGATCCATCACCCGCGTGATTTGGCCGCAATTTTACGGACTCCCGCTCACCGGATGGTTGTCCGGGTCCGCCTGCAGGTACGTCCTGACGAGGAGGAAAGTAAATGTCGCGATCAAAGTAAATGACCTGGAAACAACACCGGTACGCAAAACCGCCGCACCGGCGCTGCATTGATTAACATCGGCGTGAGCAGGCTTGTCTTAACCTAGACCCGCTCTTGTCCGCCATAGCTCGAAGAGCGACGGCGGATGCGGGGAGAGGTCGGATGGCATCGAAGATGACATCCGGGTGAGGAAGCACAGGTCCGACAATTCGAACTGAGCAAGCGTCTGTCCCTCACCCCAACCCTCCCAGCGCGAGCGAAGCTCGTCGCGCCGCCGTAAGAACGGGAGGAGGGAGCGCACCAAACGGCTGGGCGCGACTTCGGCATATTCAGTGACGTTCTACGCGTGCTTCTCGTCCTTGCGGTTCTGCCGGTTGTTGACGAGGTCAACGACCACGGCGGGATCGGCGAGCGTCGAGGTGTCGCCGAGCGAGCCCGGCTCGTCCTCGGCGATCTTGCGCAGGATGCGGCGCATGATCTTGCCGGAGCGCGTCTTCGGCAGGCTGGGCGCGAACTGGATCTGGTCCGGCGAGGCGATCGGGCCGATCTCCGCGCGGACCCAGGCGACCAGCTCCTTGCGCAATTGCTCGGTCGGCTCGATGTCGGCCATCAGGGTCACATAGGCGTAGATGCCCTGGCCCTTGATGTCGTGGGGATAGCCGACCACCGCGGCCTCCGAGACTTTGGGATGTGCGACCAGCGCGCTCTCGACCTCGGCGGTGCCCATGCGATGGCCGGAGACGTTGATGACGTCGTCGACGCGGCCGGTGATCCAGTAATAACCGTCGGCATCGCGCCGGCAGCCGTCGCCGGTGAAGTACTTGCCCTTGTAGGTCGAGAAATAGGTCTGCTCGAACCTGACATGGTCGCCATAGACGGTGCGCATCTGCCCCGGCCACGACCTGGTGATACAAAGATTGCCGGTAGCCTCGCCTTCGAGCGGCTTGCCCTCGGCATCGACGATCTCCGGCACCACGCCGAAGAACGGCAACGTCGCCGAGCCTGGCTTCTGCGCGATCGCGCCCGGCAGCGGCGTGATCATGATGCCGCCGGTCTCGGTCTGCCACCAGGTGTCGACGATCGGGCACCTGGAGTCGCCGACCACGCGATAGTACCATTCCCAGGCTTCCGGATTGATCGGCTCGCCGACCGAGCCGAGCAGGCGCAGCGATGCGCGCGAGGTTTTGGTCACCGGTGCGTCGCCGGACTGCATCAGCGCGCGAATCGCGGTCGGCGCGGTGTAGAAGATATTGACCTTGTGCTTGTCGATCACATTCCAGAAACGCGAATTGTCCGGGTAGTTCGGCACGCCTTCGAACATCAAGGTGGTGGCGCCATTGGCCAGCGGACCGTAGAGGATGTAGCTGTGGCCGGTGACCCAGCCGACATCGGCCGTGCACCAGTAGACGTCGCCGTCGTGATAGTCGAAGACGTATTGATGCGTCATCGAGGTGTAGACCAGATAGCCGCCGGTGGTGTGCAGCACGCCCTTGGGCTGGCCGGTCGAGCCTGACGTATACAGGATGAACAGCGGGTCCTCGGCATGCATGTGCTCGACCGGGCACTCCGTCGTCACCAATGCGGCCGCCTCGTGGTACCAGAGGTCGCGGGTCGGGTTCATCTCGACCTTGCCGCCGGTGCGCTTGACGACGACCACCCAGTCGACGCCCTCGACCTTGTTCAGCGCCGCATCGACATTGGCCTTCAGCGGCACCTTCTTGCCGCCGCGCAGGCCTTCATCGGCAGTGATGACGATGTTGGATTTGCAGTCCTTGATGCGCTGGGCGAGGGAATCCGGCGAGAATCCGCCGAACACCACCGAGTGGATCGCGCCGATCCGCGCGCAGGCCAGCATCGCGTAGGCCGCTTCCGGGATCATCGGCATGTAGATGGTGACGCGGTCACCCTTCTTGACGTTCCGCGTGCGCAGGATGTTCGCCATCCTGCAGACCTCGTCATGCAGTTGGCGATAGGTGATGTGCTTCGATTCCGAGGGGTCATCGCCCTCCCAGATGATCGCGGTCTGGTCGCCGCGGCTGTGGAGGTGACGGTCGATGCAGTTGTAGGCGGCGTTGAGCACGCCGTCCTCGAACCATTTGATCGAGATGTTGCCGGGCGTGTAGGAGGTGTTTTCGATCTTGTGCGGCGCCTTCATCCAGTCGAGACGCTTGGCCTGCTCGGCCCAGAAGCCGTTCGGGTCGGAGATCGAGCGGGCGTACATCGCCTTGTACTTAGCGGCATCGACGAGGGCGCGTTTGCTCCACGCGGCCGGCACATCGTAAATCTTTTCGGACATTTTTACCCTCCACAATGCGGCCTGCGCACGCGTTGATCGCTGGCCGTCGCCGTTGTCTCACTATGCGTCCGCCTAGCCGAGCCGGACAAGCATGGACAAGTAGAACCTTCGGCGGGAGCTGAGCCTTGCGGTTGGTCAAGCAATCGCAAGTCCTGGTTGTGCGTGTTTTGCTCAGCTCCCGGCCAGACCCGGTCAAGGTTACCGGGGAATGGCTGGCATGAATGGTATCTAAAAACCGGAACGCCTGAAATTGGGGACTCGCCAAGGGGATAAGAACCTCCTATGTCGCGACTAAGGTGTGGATAACCCCGCAGGAACCAAACGTCAGTCGGGGGCATTAAGCGGATAAAGCAGCACGCAGGGCGTCTAAGGCAATGATGGATCAGCAGAATTTTGAGGCCGTCCGGCCCGGCTCCGCCGATCCCGACGTCGCGCTTGCGAAGGCACTCGGCCAATGGCCGCCCAATCCACCCCGCCGCAAGCTCACCCTGAAAGACCTCAAGGCCAAGCCGGCCGCCAAGACCTCCGTCGAGGAGCTGGCCGAGGAACTCGGCCTGACGCTCGGCGAGCAGGCCGAATTGACCATCCGGAGGGTCAAGCGCGGCAAAAGCTACAGCTTCACGCGCGCCAACGGCACCACGGTCCGGGACGTCAGCACTATCCGCCGGCTGAAGGCGATGGCGATGCCGCCGGCCTATCGCCACGTGCGCTACTCGCCCGATCCGAACTCGCATCTGCAGGCCGTCGGCGTCGATGCCGCCGGGCGGCTGCAATATCGCTATCACTCCGATTGGGAGAAGGTGCGCGAGCAGCGCAAGGCACACCGGCTGGCCAAGCTGGTCGCCGCGCTGCCGCGGATTCGCCGCGCCGTGAACAAGCATCTCGCCGGCGAGGAACCGACGCGGGAGTTCGCGTTGTCCGCCGTGATCGAGCTGATCGCGCGCACGGCGATCCGGCCGGGCAACGAATCCTATATGCGGATGCACGGCACCCGCGGCGCCACCACGCTGTTGAAATCCAACGTCACGCTGGAAGACGATTCCTTCGTGCTGACCTTCAAGGGCAAGGGCGGCAAGGCGGTGCGCAAGGAATGCGACGCCACCAAGCTGGTGCGGGCGCTCGGCATCCTGCGCGGCGTCCCGGGCAAGCGTATGTTCCAGTACCGTGATGCGCAAGGCATCGTGCGTGCGGTCTCGACTACCCAGGTGAACGCGTTCCTGCGCGAGATCGCCGGCATCAAGATCTCGTTGAAGGACTTCCGCACCTTGATGGCGTCCGCGGTGGCACTGGAGACGCTGTCGCGGGTGACTCCGGCTGCCAGCCAACGCGGCCGCAAGAAGCAGATCCTGGAAGCGATTCGCGCCGCGGCCGACGAGCTCACCAACACGCCGGCGATCTGCCGCCGCAGCTACGTCCATGACACCATCGTCACCGCGTTCGAGGACGGCATTCTGGAGCGCTTCGCCGCCACCATGAAAGGCCAGCGCTCGCAGACCAGGCGCGAGCAACTGCTCGCCCAGGTCGTCACGGCAGCGGCGGCGTAGGGGCTGCGCAGTTCGGAGCGCCGCGCTTGGCGCATCGCCGACACTCTCCGCTGTCATCGTCCGCGAAGGCGGACGATCCAGTATTCCGGAGACAGCAGTAATCGACCGAGGGCCGCGGCGTACTGGATGCCCCGCCTGGGGCATCACATCTGAAGATGTCGCACGCGCATTGCGAACATGAC
>NZ_JBARGP010000215.1:0-5902 GCF_049798375.1 Bradyrhizobium sp. | reverse complement strand
ACGTCGTGATACTTGCCGTCGACCAGCGCCACCTTGACGTCGACCACCGGGAAGCCGGCGACCACGCCGGAGCCGAGCACGCTCTCGATGCCCTTCTCGACGCCGGGGATGTATTCTTTCGGAACCGCACCGCCGACGACTTTGGATTCGAACACATAGCCGCCGCCCGGCTCGTTGGGCTCGACGATGATCGACACTTCAGCGAACTGGCCGGTACCGCCGGTCTGCTTCTTGTGCGTGTACTTGACTTCGGCCTTCTTGGTGATGCGCTCACGGAACGCCACCTGCGGCGCGCCGATGTTGGCGTCCACCTTGTAGGTCCGCCGGAGGATGTCGACCTTGATGTCGAGATGGAGTTCGCCCATGCCCTTGAGGATGGTCTGGCCGGACTCCTGGTCGGTGGACACCCGGAACGACGGATCTTCCGCCGCGAGCTTCGCCAGCGCGATGCCGAGCTTTTCCTGGTCGGCCTTCGACTTCGGCTCGATCGCGATCTCGATCACCGGCTCGGGGAATTCCATCTTTTCGAGAATCACCTGATGGGTCGGATCGCACAGCGTGTCACCGGTGCGGGCTTCCTTGAGGCCGGCCAGCGCGACGATGTCGCCGGCATAGGCTTCCTTGATGTCCTCGCGGTTGTTCGCATGCATCAGCAGCATGCGGCCGATACGCTCTTTCTTCTCGCGGGTCGAGTTCACGACGCCGGTGCCGCTCTGCAGGATGCCCGAATAGATGCGGCAGAAGGTGATGGTGCCGACGAACGGGTCGTCCATGATCTTGAACGCGAGCAGCGCCAAGGGCTCCTTGTCGTCCGCCCTGCGCACGACCTCGTTGCCCTTGTCGTCGGTGCCCTTGATGGCAGGCACGTCGATCGGCGACGGCAGATAGTCCACGACGGCGTCGAGCAAGGGCTGCACGCCCTTGTTCTTGAAGGCCGAACCGCACAGCACCGGGTAGAAAGCGCCGGTCAACACCGCCTTGCGGATCAGCCGCTTCAGCGTTGCCTCGTCCGGCTCCTTGCCATCCAGGAAGGCAGCCAGGGCGTCGTCATCGAGCTCGACGGCGGCTTCCACCAGCTTCTCGCGATATTCGGCAGCCTGGTCGGCGAGGTCGGCCGGAATCTCGGCATAGTCGAACTTGGCGCCGAGCGCCTCGTCGTTCCAGACGATGGCCTGCATCTTCACGAGGTCGATGCAGCCCTTGAAGTTGTTCTCAGCGCCGATCGGCAGCTGGATCGCAATCGGCTTCGCGCCCAGGCGGTCGACGATGTCGGCCAGGCACTTGAAGAAATCGGCCCCCGTCTTGTCCATCTTGTTGGCGAAGACGATGCGCGGAACCTTGTACTTGTCGCCCTGGCGCCAGACGGTCTCGGTCTGCGGCTCGACGCCCTGGTTGGAGTCGAGCACGCACACGGCGCCGTCGAGCACGCGCAGCGAACGCTCGACTTCGATGGTGAAATCGACGTGACCGGGGGTGTCGATGATGTTCAGGCGCTTGCCGTTCCAGAACGCGGTGGTAGCAGCCGAAGTGATCGTGATGCCACGCTCCTGCTCCTGCTCCATCCAATCCATCGTCGCGGCGCCTTCGTGCACCTCGCCGATCTTATGGCTCTTGCCGGTATAATAAAGGATGCGCTCGGTGGTCGTGGTCTTACCGGCGTCGATATGCGCCATGATACCGAAATTACGGTAGTCCTCGATGGCATGAAGGCGGGGCATGGACCTGTTTCCTGATTTCCGTTCGTTTCGCCGTTACCAGCGATAGTGCGAGAAGGCGCGGTTGGCTTCAGCCATCCGGTGCACGTCTTCACGCTTCTTGACGGCGTTCCCCCGGCTATTCGACGCATCGAGCAGCTCCGCCGAGAGCCGTTCGGTCATCGTCTTCTCGTTGCGGTCACGCGCGGCCGAGATCAGCCAGCGAATGCCCAAAGCCTGCCGGCGAACCGAGCGTACCTCGACCGGGACTTGATAGGTCGCACCGCCGACGCGGCGGGAGCGAACCTCGATGGTTGGCATGACGTTTTCGAGCGCCTGCTCGAACACCGTCAGCGGGCTCTGCTTGGTCTTGGCCTCGATAATGCCGAATGCGCCGTAGACGATTCCTTCGGCGACCGACTTCTTGCCGGCGTACATGATCGAATTCATGAACTTGGTGACGATGATGTTCCCGAACTTCGGATCCGGAAGAACTTCACGCTTTTCGGCTGAATGGCGACGCGACATTGTTGTCTTTTCCCGCTTGTCTTGAACGTCTTACTTCGGACGCTTCGCGCCGTACTTCGAACGACGCTGCTTACGGTTCTTGACGCCCTGGGTATCCAGCACGCCGCGGAGAATGTGGTAGCGCACGCCGGGCAAATCCTTGACGCGGCCGCCGCGGATCATGACCACCGAGTGCTCCTGAAGGTTATGGCCTTCACCCGGGATATAGCCGATCACCTCGAAGCCATTGGTCAGCCGCACCTTGGCGACCTTACGAAGCGCCGAGTTCGGCTTCTTCGGCGTCGTGGTGTAGACGCGCGTGCAAACGCCGCGCTTCTGCGGCGACTGCTGCAGCGCCGGCACCTTCTTACGCGACTTCTGCACCTCGCGCGGACTTGCGATCAGCTGGTTGATCGTCGGCATCTTGGCCTTACCCTTCAACGTTCGCACGGAAAGCCTTGACGGCGCTCCGCAAATTCTTGTTCGAGGCTCCCCGCCCCGTTTGGCCGCTTTGGCGTGCAAAAATCCACGCAAAACGAAAACACGCCAACCGCCCATCGCTGAACGGAAAGCGCTTGACGCCACAGAGGACCGCAGTCAGAGCCGATCAGCGTGAGCCGCTCAGCCGTTCACCGAGGTCATGCATCCGAATTTGGTCTCGAGAGAACGCGCTCAAGAGAACTAAAATCGTTCTGGCATTGCCTAGCTTTAATCGACAGCGTTTGAGCGGCATTCGTCGAGGGTGGTGCCCGTCCCTGCCCGTCTCCGAGCAGTAGCTCATCTCTGAGCAGGATGGGTGATCCGTTCCGACGCTAGCGATGCTCACCGCCTGTCGTTGAGTGGCCGCCTTTTATAAGCGGTAAATAGCCAAGTCAAGCAAAACGACCGGGAAGCTACGTGAAGAAGCTGTTCTGCGCCCTGCGATTTCCGCTTCACCGTCGTCATTCGAAGCCATAGCGGCAGTGGCGTACCAACCTATGTAGGTCAGGTTTATTGCCGTTCCAGAGGACCGCATTTAATTTTACCCGGCGTAAATATTAGGAAACAATAAAGCTAAGGCTTTTTTCGTCATTTCGAGCGCAATGATGGCCGGTCCGGGCAGGGCTATGGCCATGAAGCATACCGACGTTGCCATTATTGGCGGGGGGCTGGCGGGCTCGACCGCAGCCGCCATGCTCGGTCGCGCCGGAATTGCGGCCATTCTGGTCGATCCGCATGTGGTCTATCCGCCGGATTTTCGCATCGAAAAACTGGCCGGTCCTGCCCAACTGGGACGCTTCCGCGCCACCGGGCTGGCCGATTCGGTGCTCCGCAAGGCGACGCCGAGCGGCCAGAACTGGATCGCCCGATTCGGCTATGTGCTGGACAAGGGCCCGAGCGAGCAATACGGCCTGCTCTACGATTTGCTGGTGAATGCGCTGCGCGACGAGATTCCGCCTGGAGTCGAGCGCATCGTGGCCAAGGCCGTGGCGGTCACCGCGAGCGAGGACCGCCAGCGAATCGTGCTGTCGAACGACCAGACCATCTCCGCCCGCCTAGTCGTGCTTGCCAACGGGCTCAATGTCGGGCTCCGCCATGGGCTCGGAATCGTCAGGAGAATCGAAAGCGCCGCGCATTCGATCTCGATCGGTTTCGACATCGCCCCGCGCGGGCGCGCCGGCTTCCCGTTCCCGGCCATGACCTATTTCCAGGAGCGGGCGCGCGCGCGGATCCCCTATATCTCACTGTTTCCTCTCCGCGACCGGATGCGGGCCAACCTGTTCGCCTATCGGGAGGTCGACGATCCCTGGCTGCGCGCGATCAGACGCACGCCGGTCGAGGCGCTGGACGCGGTGCTGCCGGGATTCCGGCGGGTCGCCGGCGACTATGCCATATCAGGCGAGGTCAAGGTCCGCCCGGCCGACCTCGCCGTCAGCAGCGGCCATCAGCAGCCGGGCCTGGTGCTGGTGGGCGATGCCTTCCGGACCACCTGCCCCGTTACCGGCACCGGCTCGGATAAGGTGTTCACCGACGTCGAGCGGCTCTGCAACGTCTACATTCCGCAATGGCTCGCAAGCCAGGGCATGGGCGAGGCCAAGATCGCGGCGTTCTACGCCGATCCGCTCAAGCAGGCCTGCGATGCCTGGTCGATGCGCAAGGCTTGGCAGTTCAAATCGGTCTCGATCGGCACCGGCCCCTATTGGCTGGCGCAGCGCTGGGCTCGCTTCGGCGTCTCATTCGGGCGCGGCCTCAAGCACCGGTTGGCGGGCGCGGACGCGCCGGCCGGCGCTCACTCGTCATCATCCTCGTCGTCATCGTCGCTGTCGTCGTCGGCCTGAGCAGCAGCGGCCACCTTGTGGCCCTGGTCGTTCCACAGCTTGCGATAGGTGCCGTTCTTGGCGAGCAGTTCGGCATGGGTGCCGCGCTCGATCGCGCGCCCCCCGGAGATCACGATGATCTCGTCCATTTCCACCACCGAGGTCAGGCGGTGGGTCGACCAGATCATGGTCCGTCCCTTGGCGACCTTCAGCAAGGTGCGGTTGATCGCCGCCTCCGTGGTCTGGTCCAGTGCCGAGGTGGCCTCGTCCAGCAGCAGCACGGAAGGATTGCGGATGATGGCGCGCGCGATCGCGATGCGCTGGCGCTGGCCGCCCGACAGCGTATCGCCGCGCTCGCCGACCACGCTGTCGTATTTCTGCGGCAGGCTCATGATGTAGCGATGGATCTCCGCCTTCTTCGCGGCCGCCACCACCTCGGCATCGGTGGCGTTCTCCTTGCCGAGCCGGATGTTCTCCCGGATCGACATGTTGAACAGCATGTTCTCCTGGAACACCACGGCCATGCTGCCGCGCAGGGAATCACGGGTGACCTTGCGGATGTCGACGCCGTCGATGGTGAGGCGGCCCTCGTCCGGCACATAGAGCCGCAGGATCAGGTTCAGCAGCGTGCTCTTGCCGGATCCCGAGGGGCCGACGATGGCGATGCGCTTGCCGACATCGAGCTTGAGGCTGAGATTGTCGAGCACCGGCGTCTCGCTGCCCTCATACTGGAAGGTGACGCGCTCGAAGGTGATGTCGTGGCTGATGCGCGGCAGATCCGGCGCGCCCGGCCGGTCGATGCCGCGGGTCGGCTCTCTCAGCAGTTCCTGCATGTGATGCACCGCCGCGGCCGAGGAGATCGACACCGGAATGAAGTGCATGACGTGGGCGATGTTGTAGGACACCTCCCAGAATGCGCTCTCGAAGGTCACGAAGGTGCCGACCGTGATCTGGCCCTTGGTAGCGAGATAGGCGCCAAGTGCGAGCACGACCAAATGAAGCAGCAACACCGCGATGGTGACGGTGCGCTCGACCATGGTCGACAGGAACATCGCCGCGCCGATCTTGCGGCGCGCCTCGTCGTTGCGGAATGAGAACCAGCCGAACACTTTGCGGTGCAGGCTGAAGGCCTTGATCACGGCTTGCGCCGAGATGTTCTCCTGAACGATGCCGAGCAGCGCGGCCTCGTTGAGCTTCTGCTCGTAATTGGCCTGCACCGCCTTCGGGGTGAGGATGCGGGGACCGATCAAGGTGATCGGGAACACCAGCAGCGAGATGACGGCGAGCTGCCAGTTCAGGAACAGCATCAGGACGATGCCGGCAATCAACTCGAACAACGGCAGCGCCGCGCTGTTGCTGAAGCTCTTCACCGCGCCTTCGAAGGCCGACAGGTCGACCGAGAAG
>NZ_JBARGP010000214.1:0-3811 GCF_049798375.1 Bradyrhizobium sp. | reverse complement strand
CCGGTCACCAGCCACGGCGCGCACGACATCACCGTACATCTGCTCGCCGCCTGCCCCAACCGCTCTTACCTCGAGGCGCACGGGTTTGGACTCGACCGTTACATCGCGCACCCGCTGGTGCTCGAGGAGGGCCTGGCATTGGCGCCGGCGCGTCCCGGCCACGGCATCGATTTCGACTGGAAAGGATTGGCGCAGCTTGCGCCCTAGCTGCACTACCGTTCGGCAACTTCGAGCTATCGGGGCCGTCCATTACGCCGGCCGCCAAAGCCGCCGAAATCCTCACCCTTGCCGTTCACGAGCGAGCGGCAGGTCAGACTTTGCCGCGCTCAGCGCGGCGGCGAGCTCGTCGATATGGTAGGGCTTCGGCAAGATCTGGACACCTGCCCCTTCGGCATCATGGATGGCGGCTTCGGCGTAGGCGCTGGTCAGCAATATCGGCATGTCGCTTCGCCGTCGCTTGATCTCTCGCGCGAGCTCGACCCCATTCATGCCGCCAGGCATCATGATATCCGAAAACACCAGGTCGACGGAGCGGCCGTCAGCCAAGGCGCCGAGGGCCGCCGCGGCGCTGGCGGCGCGGGTGACCTCGTAGCCGAGCTGCGCCAGCATCTCGCTGACCAGTGCGGCAACCTCATCGTCATCCTCGACCACCAGAACCTGGCCATGACTGCCCTTCTTCGGCCGCGTCCTGACCTCGTTCAGTTCGATCAAATGCCGCGCCCTGGTCGGCGATTTTCGCGAGCGAGGCAGGTAGAGCTCGATGCTGGTCCCTTTGCCGATTTCCGATTTGACGCGGACCGTGCCGCGCGACTGGGCGACAAATCCGTGCACCTGTGCAAGGCCCAGTCCCGAGCCCTTGCCAACGTCCTTGGTCGTGAAGAATGGCTCGAACACACGGGCCAGCACATCCGCGCTCATGCCGGTGCCGTTATCGATGACCGACAGGCGCACATAGTCGCCGGCGATCTGCTCATCCCTGAGATCAGGCAAATTCTCGCCGCGGACCAGGATGGTGCCGCCGTTCGGCATCGCATCCCGCGCATTGACGGCCAGGTTGAGAATGACCAGCTCGAGTTCGCCGGGATCGACCTCCACCGGCCATAGACCCTCCGGAAAATCGAACTCGACGTGAACGTCGCCTCTCAGGCTTCGATCGAGCAGCTCGCGCATGCCGCCGATCTGCGAGGCCACGTCGACAGGCTCCGGTCGAAGCTTTTGGCGGCGTGAGAAAGCCAGAAGCTGCCGGGTCAAGCTGGCGCCGCGCTGCGCCGCCTGGATCATGCCATCCATCAGGCGTCGCCGTCGGTCCAGGTCGGTCTGGCGGTCGAGCATGTCGAGCCCGCCGGAAATCACCATCAGCAGATTGTTGAAATCGTGCGCCACGCCGCCGGTCAACTGGCCGATAGCTTCGATCTTCTGGGCCTGGCGAAGGGTCTCTTCGATCCGGGTGCGCTCCTCCATCTCGATGCGCAACTGCCTGTTGGCTTCCTCGAGCGCCCGCGTGCGCTCCACCACGAGCTTCTCGAGCTGCTGGGCGGTCTGCTCGCGCGCCGCGAGCAACGCGCGGATCTCGTATTGCCGCCGGCGCGCCCGCATCGCCGATTGAATCGCGCTGGTCAGCGTGATCGGCTGCACCGGCCGTTCCAGCAGCGACACGTTACGGAGCAACTCGACCATGCTTCGGCGCCAGGCCAGAACCGACGGCTGCTCGCGATGGCTGGTGAGAACCACGAACGGAAGGTCGGACCATGGTGGTTGCGTCTCGATCCACCGCGCCAGGGGCGTCGTGTCCCTCCCGAACAGACCTTCCTCGGCAAGAAAGACGGCGCCCACGCCGGCAGTCATTTCGCCGATCAATTCAGGAAGGCTTCGGCAGTTGATCGCTTCCAGATTCGAGCTGCGGAAAAGCTCGGCGGACGCCGGACCATCGCGGCCGATCGGAGCAAACACGAGCACGCGATAGTCCAGCTCAGCGCTCATCCGGCCGGCCCTCCGGCACGGCCGTGCCGGTATAACGTGGATTGCCGGAGAAAATGCCGATGAAGTCCCTGAGCGGCGGGCCGAGCGTGATGCCGGCGCTGCTGAGGCGAAACTCGCGGATGGTATGTTCGTGATTGCCGCTGCGCTTCTTGACCACCGACAAGGCCCGCCGCACCGTTCCGCCCAGCTCGAAATAGCGCAGCATCAGCACTGCATCGCTCAAATAGCTGATGTCGAGCGGGGTTTCCATGGGACCGACCAGGCCATGCTGGGCGAGCACCAGGATCGTCAACACACCCTGCTGCGCGAGATAGGTCAGAAGCTCATGCATCTGCAGAATGAGAAATCGCTCATCCGGCATCGCGTTCAGATAGCCGTTCAGGCTATCGATGATGACGACCCGAGCATTGTCCAGTTCAACACTCTTCCGCACGCTTGCGGCGAACTCACCGGGCGACAGCTCGGCGGGATCGATTTGCTGGAACCGGATATGTCCCGAATCCATATGTTTTTCCAGCGGCAACCCAAGCGTCCGGGCTCGGGCTTCAACCGTGCCGCGGCCTTCATCGAAGGCGAAGAACACAGCGTGCTCGCCGCGTTCAGCGGTTGCGATCGCATAGGTCAGCGCAACCGACGATTTGCCGACGCCGGCGGAGCCGATGAGAAGCGCGTTCGTACCGCGCTCCAGGCCTCCGCCCAGGAGCTGGTCGAGCTCGGCATTTCCGCTGCTCACGACCTCACCTGAAAACGGCTTGTGATGTTCGGCCGCGACGAGGCGCGGGAAAACCCGCAATCCGCCTTTTTCAATGGTGAAATCATGGTAGCCGCCGCGGAACCGGATGCCGCGCATCTTGATCACCCGAAGCCGGCGCCGCTCGGCGCCGTAATCGATGGCGATCTGCTCGAGCATCACCACGCCATGCGCGATCGAATGCAGCTGCAGGTCATCCTGCGACGAAGACAGATCGTCAAGCAGCACGACCGTGCAATTGCGGTTGGTGAAGAAATGTTTCAGAGCCAGAACCTGGCGCCGGTAACGCAGCGGGCTCTGGGCCAGCAGCCGCAGCTCGGAGAGGCTGTCGAGCACCACGCGGGTCGGATTGATGCGCTCGACCTCCTTGAAGATCAGGTTCGTGGTCTCGCTCAGCTCCATTTCGGCAGGGTGGAACACCGTCAGCTCGCGTTCCGGATCGAGCGTCGTCTCGGGTGGGACAAGTTCGAAGATGTCGACGCCGTCCAGCGACCAGCCGTGCCGCTTTGTAACCAGGCTCAGCTCGCGCTTGGTTTCGGACAAGGAGATGTAGAGCACGCGTTCTTCGGCACCGACCCCCTTGAGCAGGAATTGCAGCGCCAAAGTGGTTTTGCCGGTGCCGGGCCGGCCCTCGTAGAGGTACATTCTGTTGGCGTCGAAGCCGCCGCCTAGGATGTCGTCCAAGCCCTCGCTGCCGGTCGACACCCTCGGCAAATCACCGGGTTCACCGTTCTGAGCCGCATTGGTTGTAACTGTCATCGAACTTCCTGCCGCTTTTCCCCCAAAAGGGCGTTGATGGCGCCGCATAAGTCCGCAGGCCAGCGACCCGGATTGCGACCGAAAAGGAACGTAAACAACGAATTCGGAACCGGCAGGTTCCACCGCCGCAGGAGCGGGCTGCCGGCTGTCGGGGCGGCCGCCGTCGAGATCGATTCCGCGCTCTTGCAAAGAGTGGCCATACGGTATAGTGTTGTGTATTCGATTAGCCGCTGTGCCTTGTTGAATGCGCGCCTGCGGGCTCCTTTTTCCAATGACATCGACATAGTTGAATTTGACTTGCGTGATTGTCACGCGGGATTT
>NZ_JBARGP010000213.1:0-3028 GCF_049798375.1 Bradyrhizobium sp. | reverse complement strand
GACCGCGGCCTGCCCCGTCAATCGGCGGCGGCGGTGCGCCATCGGTTGCCCCCGGCAATGAGGCGGTGGACGCCGGATAGGACGGCACCGGCTCGCCGCGCGCAATCGCGTCCAGCCTGCGGGTCTCGCGATCGATCGCGCGCACCGCAAGCCATGACGACAGCGAAGTGACGTCGAGGCTGCGGTCGAGCGTGTCAGGCGTGCCTGCCGCAAATAGCGACACCTCGGGCTGGCTGTTGGCATTGCCGAGCGTTGTCGAGCTCAGGCTAACGCGGATATCGGCCTGATCGGCCGGGATATCGTAGCCGCCGGAAACGATCGCACGCGCCCCCTCGCCCTCTAGCGCGATGGCGCTGACGCGTAGCCGCCCATCGCGGATGATGAACGGTATCTGCGCCGATGCCACATTGAGAGAGCCCGCTGCAAGCGCCGGCTCGACGATCTGCCGCAGCTTGGTGTCATCGGCGACCTGGCCGGCATCCGCAGCCTTCAGCGCGATCTCGAAGGCGCGCGGATCGAGGCCGGCGATCGACATTTTGTCCAGCGTCACGGTGCCGTTGCCTGAGAGCGCGCTGGTCAGCGCCTGCGCGCTGCGTCCCTCGGAGGCTAGCGTCATCTGCGCAGCGACATGGCCCGAAGGCACCTTCAAGCCGTGATAATGCAGCGCGTTGCCGTCGACACCGGACAACTCGAGCCGGCCACTCACGGACAGTCCATTCCGACCCGGCCGTGCATCGGCCGTCGCGGTGACGTCGCCCCCGCCGAGTTTGCCTTTGAGATCCTCCAGCGTGAGCGCCTGGCCATCGTTCTTGATCGCACCGGCGACCTGTCGCAATTCAACTCCGCCGGACAATTTGCCGCTCGCCGCCTGAAACGCGACACGTCCCTGCCAACCGTTGAACAGGCCGGCGCCCAAGGGCTCCGCCGCATCATGCCCAGCCGCGCCGATGCCAAGCGCAAAGACCGCGGGGATATCGAGCGTGTCGAGATTGATCTCGCCATCGACCTGCTTGTCGCCGTCGAGCGTCACCGCGAGATGACCGCGCAGCTTTGCACCGCCGGCCAGACCGTCAAGATCGTCCAGCGTAAGCCGGTTGCCGGAGAGCCCGAGCCGTCCGAACAGCCTGACGTTCTGCGCTGCCGGATCCTGCGACTTGAGCCCGACCAGCGGCGCCAGATTGGCGGTGCGGACCCGCAGATTGAGGTTCGCCTTCGTGATCTCGGGTTTGGCGCCCTCGGCCCATGGCTCGACCGTACCCTGAACGTCGCCATCAAGGCCGGCGCCCGACAGCGTCGCGTTCACCTTGAGCGGCGCGCGCCAGGCACCGGCGATATGGGCCTCGAACTGCGCCGGACCGTCGCCGGCAACGGCCACGCGGTCGAGCCCGAGCAGCGCCAGCAAGGTCCCGCCCTGCTCCGCCGAGAGCTTGGTGTCGACACCGAGCTCGGTGCGGCCGATCGCATCCAGATCGAAGCCGCGCAACAACGCCGCCTTCGGCTTGGCGGTCCAGACCGCGGTGCCCTTGAGCTGCGGTGCGTCGAGATCGAGGGCTGCCCGCGCATCGACGCGATCGGCACTCGCCGCATCCTTCACCAGATCGAGCGCCAACTTCAGGCGCGCCGGAGCCGGGGCCGAACCGGCCGCAGCGTCGACGCGCGCCGCCAGCGACGGCGCGAACGGCTGCACCAGCGCGTCAATGTCGCGCAGCGAGCCCGCGCTTGCGCTCACGGTCAAATGGCCGGTCGCATTGGCGCGGTCGAACCGACCGGACGCTTCGGTCGTGACGCCGCTACCCTGCCCGAACTTCACCTGATCGACGACGATGGTTTTCGGATCATAGGCGAGCTTCACATCGAGCGGACGGAAGTCCTGGCCGTTCCAGGTCGCGCGTCCGAGATCGAGAGAGAGAGAGGCCGACTCCGGCCACGCACCGCTTGGGCCCGCCAGCGAGCGCGCCAGCGCCGCGGCGGCATCAAGATCGAGGCGCTCGCCCTTCAATGCGGCCTCGACGCGCGTGTTGGCGGTCCCGGCCTGGTCGATCAGCGCGATCTTGCCCTGGACGGCACCGCCATCCATCTCGGCTTTCAGACCATCAATCGCGACGCGATCGGGCGCGACGCTGACATCACCGCGCAACCGCAGCGGACGCGGGCTGCGATAGCCGGTCTCATTACGCCCCTGCAACCAGACCAGCAGCGCGTCGGAATCGGAGGAATCGAGATCGAGCGCACCGGAAAATCCTGAGTTCACCGACGTCGAAATACCGATCGTCTTGAAGGTGAGATGCGTCGCGCCGGGAGCGCGCAGATCGACCTTTTCGAGGCTCCAGGCGCTGGTCTCGTTATGCAGATCGGCCACAACCGTCTGCACCGGGCGGCCGGCAAGCATGATCTGCTCGGCCGAGAACTGGATATTGGCAGGCAGCGGCAAGGTCGGCAGCGACGCCAGCCAGTTGCGCAGCGCCGGGAGCGCGCGGGCCGGCATCGTCCCCTTTTTGTCGGCCCCCTCACTGGCGGCGAGCAGCTTGTCGGCGTCGAGCTGGCGTGCCCCCAACTGCGCCCGCAACAGTGGCGAGGAGCCGAAACGGATATCGCCGCTGCCTGCGAATTTCAGCGCGCGCTCCTCCGGACCGAAGCTCGCTTCGAGCTGGTCGAGCTTGGCGCCGCTCGAGTCCGCCGTCAGCTTGGCGACGATTTTCCACGGTGGATTGCTGTTCTCTTTCGCGGCCTGCTGTTGCGCCGGCTGATTCTTCGCGGCTTGGTCCTTGGCCGGCTCTTTCGGCGGCGATGATAGCGTCACCGCGCCATCGAAGTGAGGCGACCGGTTGGCGAAGGTGATCAGGCCTTCGGCATCGGCCGCAAGTGGCCGCTGGCCGGGATCGACATTGAGATGGACGCGCAGTCCGCTGGACTCCTTGTCCTGACTCGACGTCACCCGAAACGGATAGCGCGTGCCCCGGATCGAAAGCGCGCCGTCGCCGCGGAGCGAGCCGGCCAGCGAGCGGACGTCGCCGGAAAAAACGATGTC
>NZ_JBARGP010000212.1:0-2250 GCF_049798375.1 Bradyrhizobium sp. | reverse complement strand
CTGGCGCTCCTGGTCATCGCAGGCGTCGTCAATTACATCGACCGCGCCACGCTCGCGGTGGCCAATCCGCTGATCCGCAACGAGCTCGGGCTGTCGATTGCGGATATGGGCTATCTGCTCTCCGCCTTCCTCTGGGCCTATGCGTTCGCGCAATTGCCTACCGGGGCCATGGTCGATCGGCTCGGGCCGCGCATCCTGCTGACGATGGGCCTGAGCCTGTGGTCGGTCGCCCAGCTGCTCGGCGGGCTGGTGCAGAATTTCGGCCAGTTTTTTGGTGCACGCGTGCTGCTTGGTTTAGGCGAGGCGCCGCAATTCCCGACGGCCGCGCGGGTGGTGCGCGACTGGTTCAACCAGCGCGACCGCGGGCTCGCCACCGGCGTGTTCAACTGCGCCTCGTCGCTCGGCACCGCGATTGCCGTGCCGCTGCTGACCATGCTGATGCTGACGTTCGGCTGGCGCGCGATGTTCGTGATCATGGGCGTCGCCGGCCTGATGGTCGCCGCCGCCTGGTGCGTGCTCTATCGCAACCCAAGCGAGATCGCATTGAGCGCGGGCGAGAATGCCTACCGCACCCAGGGCGATCCGCCTGGCGCGCGCACCAAGGTCAGCTTCCGCGAATGGAAGCTGCTGTTTCGATTTCGCACCACCTGGGGCATGATCGCAGGCTATTTCGGCTGCATCTATCTGACCTGGATCTATACGGCGTGGCTGCCCGGCTATCTCGAGATCGAGCGGCACATGAGCGTGAAATACACCGGTTGGGCGGCGGCGGTGCCGTTCGCCTGCGGTGTCGTTGGCGGCGTGCTCGGCGGCTACATCGCCGACATGCTGGTGCGCCGTGGCGTCGAGCCGTTGAAGAGCCGGCGCTATCCGGCCGCGATCGCGCTGTTGGGCACCGCGGCCTGCACGGTGGCCGCCGCCTATGTCGAGAGCAATGCGCTAGCGATCGCCTTCATCTCGATCTCGCTGTTCCTGGTCTACGTGACCTCGACCTGCGCCTGGGCACTGAGCTCGGTCGCGGTGCCGACCAACTGCACCGCCTCGATCGGCGCCGTGCAGAACTTTGGCGGCTATCTCGGCGGCGCGCTGGCGCCGACCGTGACCGGCCTGATCGTGCAGCATACCGGCTCGTTCGTGCCGGCGCTGGTGGTCGGCGGGCTGATCGGCGTGGTCTCGGCGGGAAGCTATCTCTTCATCGTCGATCAGCCGATCACGGCGGCAGATCTCGACAGCGAAATCGGCGCGCAGCTTGGTCCGGTGCAGGGCGGACGAACGGGGCCGGCGTGACTCATTGTCATTGCGAGCGTAAGCGAAGCAATCCAGAGCCGAGAAGGAAGTCTGGATTGCTTCATCGCTGACGCTCCTCGCAATGACGGCAGTGGCTACTCCGGCGCGCCGTGATAATTGTTTGGCTCTGGCCACGGCCAATTCGCGAGCGTGGCGCGGTCCGGCTCGTAAATCTCGATCTTCAGCGGATAGCACGCCGCCGCGTCGCTCGAATGGGTGGCGCTGCAGTCGCCGCCGGGACAGGCCGACAGCGCACCGAGCAGGTCGATCTCGGCAAATAGCTCGAGGAAGTCGCCGGGACGGACCGGGCTCGCCTTCATGAAATACTGATGCGTATCTTTGGTGAAGCCGGTGCACATGAAGACATTGAGCACGTCATGCACGTGATGCTCGACCGCGCGAGGCTCGGCCTCCAATTCCGCGGCTAACGCACGCGACAGGTTGGAGTGGCAACAGTGGTCGTACGGCGCGCCGTTCAGCAGCATGTTGGTATAGGGATCGCACCGCGTGCCGATGACGTCGTGAATGCCGGCGCCGTCGGCATCGAAGCCGTACCAGCCGAGCGTGTCATGGCTGATGGTCGCGATTGGCCGCAGATGCGGCATCGTGCTCCAGAGTCGGTCACCGATGCCGACATGGGTGGCGTGCAGCGCGCGGGTCTTGCCGCTGAAGAAGCGCTCGGAGAGATCGTGCGCGTTCCAGAGATTGAGGTCGCCGACCTGCGGACCGTCGATGCTGACGATACGGACGAACTGGCCTCGTGCTGCGCGAAACGTCCGCGCATCGCGCGGCGGCACGATGATCTCGTCGACCTTGCGCATCGTGGCGCGCGCCGCCTCCAGCACGCTCATGTCGGGTCTCGGCATGGTGCCCGCAGGATAGACGACCGCAGGTGTGGCCGCGCGGCGTGACGCAGCATCAGCGGGGGAGGGCGGACGTTCTGAAGCCATTGCCAGCCTTCAA
>NZ_JBARGP010000211.1:0-4810 GCF_049798375.1 Bradyrhizobium sp. | reverse complement strand
GTCCGGCGTCGGCTCCTTCGGCCCGTGCAACAGCTTGTCGCGATCGACGATCTGCAGGAGGCCGCCCTTGTCGGTGCCGTAGCCGAAATAGATCCGGTTGGCCTGCGGCCCCAGCGAGATCGGCCCGTGTAGTTCGGTCGGCACCGCGCCGGTGGCGCCGGGCTCCTGTCCCGGCAGGCCGAAATCCCTGATCTTCACCGGATGCGCGGGATCGCTGAGATCATAGACCTGGGTCATGCGCCGCACCCGCCAATCAGGTGCGCCCGACACCAGGAAGGCAATGCCGGTGTCGCATTCCCACCAACTCTTGTGCGTGTCCTTAAGCCCATCGATCCGCGTCACCAGCACCGGGCTCTCGGGATTGGCGACGTTCCAGATCTCATGCGCCTCGCTGCCGAAGGTGCGAAGCATGTACACGGCGTTGGGATCGCCTTTCGGCAACGACTTGCCGTCGCAGACCCGCACCATCTGCGCGCCGCCGGATTCGTATTTTCCTTCCTGCCCGGGAATGTGGTGCAGATATTTCGGACGTGCGGGATCGGTGACGTCAACGATCGAGGTACCATTCGGCTCGGCCTTGCCGGTCAGCGGGTTGACCGGATCGGGGATCGTGTCGGTGCCGCCGTGATGGCCGATATAGGCGATCCAGCGATCGCTCTGGTGATGGATGGTCGGCTGATAGGCGCTGCGCGCCTGCAGGTCGTTGGTCCCGACCAGCTTCATGTTGGAGGCTTCCGGCGGCGCGCCGATCAGCTGTTGCGCATGCCCTTCGGGCAGCGAGAAAAAACTCATGACTAGAACTGCCACCCCGGCGCTACTCTTCATTTTCCACCCGCTTCATGACGCGTCGATCTCCGTGCCGACGTCGCCGCCATCCTAACATGACGACGGATCGTCGCCGAACACACGCTCTTGACATGCAACCATTCGGTTGCCTATGCTGTCGATCATGGATGACGTCTTCAAAGCGCTGGCGGATGCATCACGCCGGTCGCTGCTGGACAGGCTTCACGCCCGTAACGGCCAGACGCTGAACGACCTCTGTGACGGCCTCGAGATGACGAGACAGGCCGTGACCAAGCACCTTGCGATTTTGGAGGCGGCCAACCTGGTCACGACGATCCGGCATGGCCGCGAGAAGCTGCACTATCTCAACCCGGTCCCGATCCATGAGATCGGCGAGCGCTGGATCAGGAAGTTCGAGCGCGGCAGGCTCGCCGCGCTCAGCGAATTAAAACGGCAGTTGGAGAAGCGCGATGAGTAAGCCGGAATTCGTCTACGTCACTTATATCGAGACCACGCCGGACAAGCTTTGGCAGGCACTGACCAGCAGCGAGTTGTCCCGGCAATACTGGTTCGGCACCGAGTTGCGCTCCGACTGGACAATCGGCTCGCCCTTCGCGCTGGTGAGCGACGGCAACGAAACCGACGTCGGCGAGATCCTCGAATGCGATCCGCCGCGCCGGCTGTCCTATACGTTCAAGCACGTGCTGATGGACAAATATAAGCACGAAACGCCGACCAAGGTCGTGTTCACGATCGAGCCGCATGGCAAGCTTTCAAAACTCACGCTGACGCATGAAGGATTTGCCGGCGCGAGCGGGCTGCTGGACGGAATTTCCAACGGATGGCCAGCGATCCTCTCCGGCCTGAAGACCATGTTGGAGACCGGCACAGCGCTTACGATTCCGAGGTCGGCGCTCGGCAAAGGACAGTGAACGATGGATACCACCAGCTTCAAGCCCGCCACCGTCTACACGATCTACATCGCATCGACGCCGGAGCAGGTATGGGAGGCGCTGACGTCGGCGGAGTTCAGCAGACAATATTTCTTCGGCAACTCAGTCGAGATCGAGCAGAAGGTCGGCGGCAGCTACGTCGTGCGGCAGGGGGATGGCGCGCTGCACATCAGTGGCGAGGTAGTCGAGTACGATCCGCCGCGGAGACTTGCCTTCACCTTTAACGTCAACTGGCCTGCGTTGATCGAGAAGCTCGGCCAGACGCTCGTCTCCTACGAGATCGAGCCGGCCGGCGACGCGGTCCGCCTGACCATGACGGAATCGCACGACCGGCCGATGTCGGACGATATTCTGTCCGGCGGCCGCCAGGGCTGGCCCGCGATCCTCTCCAGCCTGAAGAGCCTGCTGGAGACCGGCAAGCCGCTGCTGGTGCAGATGGCGCCGCCGGCCAGGATGTTGGCAGCGCTGAAGGAGTTGGGAATCGGGACGCCTTAAGGTCACCACGGCCGTTGCAGCAATCATTGCTGTCATTCCGGTCTTGAGCCGAGACCGATACGCCGCGGCGGAAATGTTGCGAAGAAAGACGTCATAGCATCCAGCCTCAAACGACTGCCAGTGATTATGGGTCCGGCGTTCGCCGGGACGACGGTGGTGGTGTTGGCACATTGTACTGACAGAGCGGGCTGGAGGCGCGAGCGTGATAGATTCGCCCGCTCACGCTGTGGCGATGTCGTGATCGCAGCTACTCGAAATGCAGGTCCGCGAAGGGATCCTTTACGTGATCCTGAGGCTGAGCCGCCGCAGGCGGTGGCGCAAACCATCGCGGTTCGCGCACTTGCAAATACTCTTCATTTCTGTGAGGCAAGACAACACTGTCGTAGGCATCTCGCCAGCTGTCGTGTGCGGGTCGCGCTTGTGCGGCGGGAGTGATGCCGAGCGAGAAGATGAGCGGCAAAGCCGCGAGGATGGATATCTTGGTCATGAGAGGCTCCATTACGGTTCACTGCCGGGAGGACAGGATAAGGAGCCCAAAAATTCCGTGCCTTCCATTAAACCTAGGAAAGCTCACGCGCACGTCAGAGTAGCTGTAAAGCTCACATCGCCGAGCAAGCAAGACGATGTGAGCGGCCTGCTGACGCGCGTAACTTGTTACACGCGAAACGTGACGAAAGACGTGGGTGCCGGGTCTCCGCCGCGCGAAGCGGCAGCCCAGGCATGACGATGTGGAATTCGATGCTGCCCGCAATAGAGCGCTGGCTAGCCTGACAGCGACGCCTTCACCAGGGCGCTGGCCTTGGCGAAATCCATCTGGCCGGCGTACTTCGTTTTCAGCACGCCGATCACCTTGCCCATGTCCTTGATCCCGGCAGCGCCGGTTTCGGCGACGACGGTGGAGATCGCGGCCTTCACCTCGTCATCCGACATCTGCTTCGGCAGATATGCCGAGATCACCGCGATCTCCTCGCGCTCGGCGGCGGCGAGTTCGGCGCGGCCGCCTTTCTCGTAGAGCTCGACCGATTCCTGGCGCTGCTTGATCATCTTCTGCAGCACCGACAGCACCTCGCCATCGCCGAGCGGCGGCTTGCCCTGCCCGCGCGCCTCGATGTCGGCGTTCTTCAGGGTCGAATTGACCATGCGCAAGGTCGAGAGCTTGCGCTCCTCCTTGGCCTTCATCGCCTCCTTTACCGCATTGTTGATGTCGTCGCGCAGCATGTTCTGAACCTTTCGAATGTCTGCGGGTGATCTAAGCGGTTCGCGCGTCCGCGGCAACGCCGTTCCGGTGTTGTTCTCGGCGGATCAGGGCCGTTTCCGGCGCAAATCATCGAAAATCGCGTGCAAAATTGGCCGTTCCCGCTTTGACGACGGGCGCTTGCAGGACTATGTACCGGGCTCATGACACACATTGATAATGACGCTGCCTGGCCGGACCATAAACCGACCGCGCTTCTCGTGCTCGCCGACGGCACGGTGCTGGAAGGCTTTGGCCTCGGCGCCGAAGGCCACGCCGTGGGCGAGGTCTGTTTCAACACCGCGATGACCGGTTATGAGGAGATCCTCACCGATCCCTCCTATGCCGGCCAGCTCATCACCTTCACCTTCCCGCATATCGGGAATGTCGGCACCAATGACGAGGATATCGAGACGGTGAACATGGCGGCGACGCCGGGCGCCCGTGGCGTGATCCTGCGCACCGCCATCACCGACGCCTCGAGCTATCGCGCCACCCGCAATCTCGACCAGTGGCTGCGCGCGCGCGGCATCATCGGGCTCTCCGGCATCGACACCCGCGCGCTGACTGCGCTGATCCGCTCCAAGGGCATGCCGAACGGCGTGATCGCCCACGCCAAGGACGGCAAGTTCGATCTCGAAGCGCTGAAGAAGGAAGCCCGCGAGTGGCCGGGCCTGGAAGGCATGGACTTGGTGCCGATGGTCACTTCCGGCCAGCGCTTCACCTGGGACGAGACCCCCTGGGTGTGGAATGAGGGCTTTGGCCGGCAGACCGATCCGGAGTTCAACGTCGTCGCGATCGACTATGGCATCAAGCGCAACATCCTGCGCCTGCTCGCCGGGGTCGGCTGCAAGGTCACGGTGGTACCGGCGACCACGTCGGCCGATGACATCCTGGCGATGAAGCCGGACGGCGTATTCCTGTCCAATGGCCCGGGCGACCCGGCCGCGACCGGCGAATATGCCGTTCCGGTGATCAGGCAGGTGATCTCGTCGGGCACGCCGACCTTCGGCATTTGCTTGGGGCATCAGATGCTGGGGCTCGCCGTCGGCGCTAAAACCAAGAAGATGCATCAAGGCCATCACGGCGCCAATCATCCGGTCAAGGACGAGACCACCGGCAAGGTCGAGATCACCTCGATGAATCACGGCTTCGCGGTGGATCAGGATACGCTGCCGAAGGGCGCGACGCAGACCCACATCTCGTTGTTCGACGGCTCCAATTGCGGGATTTCGCTCGACGACCGACCGGTGTTCTCGGTGCAATACCACCCCGAGGCGTCGCCGGGACCACGCGACTCGCACTATTTGTTCCAGCGCTTCGCCGAACTGATGCGCGAGAA
>NZ_JBARGP010000210.1:0-8896 GCF_049798375.1 Bradyrhizobium sp. | reverse complement strand
ACAGAGAGCTGGGCGATGCCAAGCTCGGCGTCCGCGTCCGGCTATGAGCACGAGGGCAGCGACGGCGAGACCGCAGCATCGGATGGCGATCACGAGAGCTGATCAGGTCTCACTGCAGTCATCCGGGAAAGGCCGTGGCGACGACGCTGCGGCCTTTTTCAAGTCTTCTGCAGTACCGTCCTGTCGGTGCTCACAAACTGATTCGGCCAGCGATTCCTTGCGCCATGGCCCGCACGGCAGGCCGCGAGCGACACCGTAGATCGTCGGAGAACGTCAACGTAGTTTTGTTGTTGAAATGCAACAGCGGCGGACAACCTCTCGTAGCACGGCCTGAACGCCCAAAAAGGCAGCAACTGCCGTTCATTTTAGCTTCTCATTAACTATGCGCCATCACATCGTGTCACAGCTATGACGCAGTCGGGCCTGGCGTGTGTCCTGGGGGACGCCGAAATCAGGCCGACGCATGATGTAAGGGTGATGGGGATCCTCATGAGAAAATTGACTTTGTTAGCAACGGCGCTGGCAATGGTGACGGGCTCGGCTTTCGCGGCGGATTTGCCGGTCAAGGCCTTGAAGGCTCCTCCCCCCGTCGCGTTCGAACCGTGGGATATCGCCTTCGGCGGCGCCATCATGAGCGACTACATCTTCCGCGGCATCACCCAGTCGAATCACCAGCCCTCGGTGACCGCCTATTTCGAGCCGCGCTACAACGTCAACAAGGACCTGCAGCTCTATGTCGGCACCTCGGCCGAGAGCATCTCGTTCGCGAACCGGGCCGCCGCCGAGGTCGACATCTACGGCGGTATTCGCCCGACCTTCGGCGCCGCTGCCTTTGACTTCGGTATCTGGGGTTACCTGTATCCAGGCGGGACCTGCCAATTCGGCGCGGCCGCCGATCTTGCCGGCAATCCGCTCAGCTCGGAATGCGCCACCAACTTCCTGGCGAACGGCAACGTCATGAAGCGGGACGTTTCGTTCTTCGAAGCCTACGCCAAGCTCAACTACACCGTGAACGACAATTGGGCGTTCGGCGTCAACGAGTACTATTCGCCGAACTTCCTGAACTCGGGCGCCTGGGGCAACTACGCTTCGATCACCGGCAAATATACTGCGCCCAGCACGATCTTCGGTTCGAGCGGCGTCGGCATGTATGTGTCGGGTGAATTCGGCCGGCAGTGGCTCGGAACCTCCGACAGCTTCTACGGCGTCCCGGCATTCCCGAACGGTATCAAATATGCCGATTACAATACCTGGAACGTCGGCGTCGGCTTCACCTACAAGGTGTTCACGCTCGATCTGCGCTACTCCGGCACCGACCTGTCGAAGGGCAATTGTAGCGCCTTCACCAGCGCCTTCAACGCCTCCGGCACCACCAACGTGACCCCGATCAACCCGGGTGGCACCGGCTCGAACTGGTGCGGCAGCGCCGGTATTGCCAAGCTTTCGTTCGACCTGACCGCGATGAGCAACCTGAAGTAAGCTCGTCCTCAAAGGATTTCGAAGCAAGGGCGGCAGAGCAATCTGCCGCCCTTGCTTCGTCTAGCGTGGTGAAACCTTGCGCGCAGCCCAGGCCGCGTCGCGAGGTCACTAGGGACTACGCAGACCCTGCTCTGAGAGCGCTGCCGCTTCTTTCGACCGCAAGGTGAATGCATCGCCGTCGGCTGCGAGCTCGACGGTGCGCGCATGGAAATCGCGCAAGGTCGAACGGTGGCCGATCGAGATGATGGTGGTCGTGGGCAGCCGCTCCTGCAGCAGGCGGTAGAGCCGCGCTTCCGACGGCTCGTCCAGCGACGCCGTGGCCTCGTCCAGGAACAGATATTGCGGCCTCTGCAACAGGGCGCGGGCGAGCCCAAGGCGCTGCTGCTCCCCGAGCGACAACATCCGATTCCAGTGGGCATCCTCCTCGAGCCGCGCCGTGAGCTGGGGCAGGCCAACCGCAACCAGCGCGTCCGTAATCTCGGTTGGCGTGAAGGCATCGACCGCTGACGGATAGGCGAGGGCGGCCATCAGCGATCCGATCGGGAAATACGGCCGCTGCGGCAGTGTCATCAGGCTGGCATTGGCAGGGACCCGGATCACGCCGCTGCCGAACGGCCAGATGCCGGCAATGGCGCGGAGCAGCGTCGACTTGCCGGCGCCCGAAGGCCCCATCACCAGCGTGCCTTCGTTGGCGCGGATGCGGAAGCCATCCGTCGCGATCTGGGCCTTGCCGTTGGGCAAGCGGACCAGCAATTGCTCGATCTGGATGGCGTCGCCGCTGCTCGGCAAGACCTCGATCGTGGGCTTGGTGGTCGGCAGCTTCGATGCACTGTCGACCGCCATCTCGAAACCATCCAAGCGGGCGACGACGGCCCGCCATTCCGCCAGCGTGGTGTAGGCCGAGACGAAGAAGGACAATGCGTCCTGAACCTTGCCGAACGCCTCCGCCGTCTGAATCAACGCGCCGAGCAGGATCTTGTTGGCGAAAAAGGCTGGTGCGGTGAGGACGAACGGAAACACCACCGCCGCCTGAGCATAACTTCCCGTGAAAGCCGTGATCCGCTTGGTCCGGCTCATAATGCCGTACCAGTTGTGGATCACAGCTGCGAAGCGCTGCAGCAGCCGCTGGCGCTCGGCGTTGTCGCCCTTGAGCAGCGCAATCTGCTCGGTGTTCTCGCGAACCCGGATCAGATTGAAGCGGAAGTCGGCTTCATAGCGCTGCTGCTCGAAGGTGAGGTTCACCAACGGACGCCCGATCCACTGCGTCAGCGCCGTTCCGAAGATCGCGTAGATAAGCGCGGCCCAGACCAGATAGCCCGGGATCGGAATGTCGTGGCCGAACAGGTTGAGCGGAGCCGCTTCGGACAAGCCCCACAGGATGATGACGAAGGATCCGAGGGTCACGATCTGGCCGAGCAGGCCTACTGAAATGCTCAGCGTTCGATCGACGAACAGCTTCACGTCGTCGCTGAGGCGCTGGTCGGGGTTATCAGCGGCTTCGCCCTGCAGCTCCATCCGATAATAGTTCGCGTTGCGCAACCACTCGCCGAGAAAGCGGGTGGTCATCCAGTTTCGCCAGCGGATCTGCAGCCACTGAGTCAAATAGAGCTGATAGACTCCTATAACGACTGAAACCGCTGCCAGGACACAGAAGACGATCATCTCCCGCACGAAACCGTTCCAGTCCTTTTCCTGCAACGCGTTGTAGAAGCGGAGGCGCCACTGGTTGACCAGGACGTCGTTGCCCACCGAGGCGAGTTGGAGTGCGATGATGACGGCGAGCAGCACGCGACCGGCCGTCTTGTCCTCGGACCGGAAATAGGGCGATGCAATCCGCCATACGATGGCGAGGGTCGAGCGTAGATTTTGCACGGAAGGCCGTCTCCTGGACGATGACCTCGGGGATCGGAAGGAAAGCGAAAACTGGATGATCAGTTCGAGCGGAGTGAGGTTGCTTAGACTAAAGTCGTAAGCGACATGATCGGGGCTCGCTTGTGGTTCCCTCGCCCCAGACTCTAGCATGCCCTCGGCAGCGAGAGGCGGGCGGCAATCTTATTTCGCGAGATTTTGAGCAGAGCTTGGCGGTCCGGCGACTGACAAGCTCTTGGGGTATCTCACGAAAGCTTCCGTCCTCGCGGCCCGGCCCCGAGCGCTTGCTCGCGGCCCAAGAAGCTGCATCGGGGGAGGGAGCCATGTGGAATCAAATTTATAATCCGTTGGGGAATGCGGCGCTGTCGACGATCGCCGCGGCCGTGCCGGTGGTCACGCTGCTGGTCCTGATCGCCAGCGGCAAGGTGAAGGCGCATATCGCCGCCATCATCGCCGTGATCGTGACCAATCTGATCACGATCTTCGTCTTCACGATGCCGGTGGGCATGTCGATCCGCGCCTCGCTGCTCGGCGTGGTCTCGGGTTTCTTCCCGATCGGCTGGATCGTGCTGAACGTCATCTTCCTGTACCAGGTCACGGTCTCATGTGGCCGGTTCGAGCTGTTGAAGCGCGCGGTCGGTGGTGTCACCGAAGACCGCCGCCTGCAATTGTTGCTGGTGGCCTTCTCCTTCGGCGCCTTCTTCGAAGGTGCATCCGGCTTCGGTACGCCGGTCGCCATCACGGGCTCGATCCTGATCGGCCTCGGCTTCTCGCCGCTCGCAGCCTCCGGCCTGTCGCTGATCGCCAACACCGCGCCGGTCGCCTTCGGCGCGCTCGGCACCCCGATCCAGGGGCTTGCCTCTGTCACCGGTCTCGATCCCTACATCCTCGGCGCCATGGTCGGCCGCCAACTGCCGCTGTTCTCGCTGATCGTGCCGTTCTGGGTGGTGTGGGCCTTTGCCGGCTTCAAGGGCATGAAGGACGTCTGGCCGGCGATCCTGGTTACCGGCCTATCGTTCGCGATTCCTCAATTCGTGATCTCGAACTACGTCAATCCCTGGATCGTCGACATCGCGGCATCGCTGATCTCGATGGGCGCCCTGATCCTGTTCCTGCGGGTGTGGCAGCCCAAGCAACCCTGGCTCTCGCCGGCGCTGCGCAGCCGGGACGATTCCACCTCCGCCATGACGGCGCAGAAGCCGCTGGACAAGACGCCGCTGACGCAGTCGGAGCTATGGAGCGCATTGCTGCCGTGGATCGTCGTCTGCATCGTGATGCTGATCTGGGGCAATGGCGCCTTCAAGACCTGGGCGAACGGAATCTTCACTTGGAATTATCCGGTCCCCGACCTGCACAACATGATCCAGAAGATGCCTCCCGTGGCACCGTGCGTCATCGACGCGGCAACCAATGCCTGCAAGCCGGTGCTTGAAGGCGCGGTCTTCTCCTTCACGTATCTCACCTTCACCGGCACCGGCATGTTGATCGCCGCGATTATTTCCGGTTTCCTGATGGGGGTCGGTCCCGGCCGCCTGCTGTCGGAATACGGCCGCACCATCAGGCTCTGCTCGATCTCGCTGATCACGATCTCGGCGATGCTGGCGATCGGCACGCTGACTCGGCTGGCCGGCGTCGACGCGACCTTGGGCCTGGCGTTTGCCGCAACCGGCGTGCTGTATCCCTTCTTCGGCACGCTGCTCGGCTGGCTCGGCGTGGCGCTGACAGGCTCGGATACGTCGTCTAACATCCTGTTCGGCAATCTGCAGAAGATCACCTCCCAGCAGATCGGACTGTCGCCGATCCTGATGGCGGCGGCGAACTCCTCTGGCGGCGTGATGGGCAAGATGATCGACGCACAATCGATCGTGGTCGCTTCCACCGCGACCAACTGGTACGGCCATGAAAGCTCGATCCTGCGCTACGTGTTCCTGCACTCGATCGTGCTGGCCTGCCTGGTCGGTCTCTTCGTCACCCTGCAGGCCTACGTCTATCCGTTCACGGAGTTGGTGCTGAAATAGCACTGCGGCATCAGTTGATAAAAATTCCCGCGCAGGTCAGGCCTGCGCGGGAATTGCTATGTTTGGGTCACAATTGTGCGGGAGCCGTGGCAGCCTTATTTTTCCGTCCGCACAGAACGTGCGGTGCGTCGCAAGGGATGAAGAGGGCCATGGTTTTTGCGAAGCGTGTTGTTGCCGGATGCGCGGCGGCTTTGTTTATCTCGACACTGGCATCGGGCCCGGTGCAGGCCGATGAAGGTTTTCCGTTCGGCATGGAGATGACCCTCGACGCGGTGCCGCAGCCGGGATCGAAGCGGGTGCCGGATCTAGACATCGGCGACCACGGCGAGGTGGTGCTCGAGCTGTGGTGCAAGGGCGGCAAGGGGCAGTTCTCGGTTGCCGGCAGCACCGTGATCTTCATCGCGAGCCAGATCGACGACCGAAACTGCGCGCCGGGACGCGCGCAGGCCGATGACGACCTGCTTGCGATGCTGACGGCGTCGACAAGCTGGAAGCGACAGGGGGACTCGATCTACTTCATCGGCCCCAAGACGCTGCACTTCCGTCTCAACACCAACTGAGGCGCGCAAGGGGTTAGATCGCAGCCCGATGAATGAAGTCGATCTGACGCTTCTCGGGAGATCCACCTCTCCCATCGGGAGAGGCCGGATTGCGGCGCAAGATGCAATCCGGGTGAGGGTTAAGATCTATCAAGTGAGGAGCGCGCCCTCACCCGATCGCCACGCGATCGACCTCTCCCCGGAGGGGAGAGGTGAACCGAGGCCTTGGCTGCTGCTTCGATACAAGCACAACACGTTATGCTCTAGGTGATCGTTACTTCCACACCGAGTTGTCGGCATCCCAGCGCTTGGCCTTGAAGGTCGCAGCAAGGGCATTGATCGACCCGTCGTCATTGCGCTGGTCGCTCTCGTCGTCGCCGGAGGATTCATCGGCGATGATGAGCTTCGGCCCTGCCGCTTCGTCGACCGTGGTCATCACCGGGCTGCCGACCCACAGCATCAGCGCATCGGTGCCGCCCGGTTTGTCGGGCGCGACCAGCCCCGTGACCTCGATGGTCTCGGTCAGGTCGAGGCCGGGCATCAATTGACTCGGCCGCTTGAAGCTCAATTTCAGCTTGCCGGTGGTCGCGCTCCAGCTGGTACCCGCGGGCTTCGCCGCATAGGTCTTGGCGAGCACGTCTGACACTGCCGCGGCCAGCTTGTCCTTGTTGATCTTGTCGCCGTCGCGCCACTCGGCCGCCGGGAAGCGCAAGGTGCGATCCATCTCAACGATGCCGGTGGTCCATCCTGCTGCGACGACGCCCGGCATCCCCCGGGCTTTGGCGATCAACGCGGTGGCGCGATCGGGATCAACCGACATGCTGATGGTCTGCTCGCCGGCGCGCAATGCGTCGCAACCGACGGTCAGGCTGGACAGGCCGATCTCGACGTCCTGGCCTTTCAGGCCCTTCAGGAAGTCGACCGCAGCATCGAGCTTCAGGCGAACGGCGACGGCCTCGGGCGAGACCTCGGTGAAATCCTTTGGCTGCGCGCTGATGCCATCATCGGAGCTCTGGCTATCGAGATATTCCTTCTCGCTGATATCGGAATTGTCTGTGGAGGCGACCTCAGTCACCGCCTGGCCGATCGTGATCTGGCCGCGGAATTCGACGCTATCGCCGTTGGTCTTCTGCGTCAGCTTGACGTTGACGGGCGCCTTCTCGCCGCTGCTCTGCGTGGTGCCGGTCAGCGCCTGCCCGTTGACCGCCAGATTGACCACGAAGCGGTCCTTGCGGTCGCGGTTCTTCGCGACGGGATAGCAGACATCGAGCACCGCTGCGGTGAGGCTCTTGCCCTGATGGGTTTCCTTCAGAATCACATCGGCATTGCCGTCCATCAGCCCGTCGATGGAGGTGAAATAGCGGACCTCGTTGGCCGGATTGGCTCTCGCCTGGTTCTTGAGCTGGGCCCAGCCGGATGCGGGCAAGGCAGCCAGAATGGCGGCCACAAAAAGCGAAGGCGCGCGCATATGCGAATCCTCATGAGAGACAGAATCGGATTTTGGGCCGCAACGTAGGGCGTTTCTCACCCATTTTCGAATCAGAAGTTCGCAATGCCGTCGCCCGATGAAAGTGACCTTCGAACCGTGCAGTGGCGCCGCATCACGACGGAATAGGCTATCGGAACGAACGCCGGCGCAGCGAAACCGCAACAATCTTCAGCCAAAAAGAAGGCCGCCCGGAGGCGGCCTTCGCATATTCAATTGAAGAGTGGATCGGCTCAGAAGCCCATTCCGCCCATTCCACCCATGCCGCCGCCGGCCGGCATCGCAGGCGCAGCCTCCTTCGGCAGTTCGGCGACCATCGCTTCGGTCGTGACCAGAAGGCCGGCGACCGAGGAAGCGTCCTGCAGCGCGGTGCGCACCACCTTGGCGGGATCGATGATGCCTTTGGCGACCATGTCGACATAGTCTTCGCTCTGGGCGTCGAAGCCGAAGGTCTCGGACTTCTGCTCCAGGATCTTGCCGACCACCAGCGAGCCTTCGACGCCGGCGTTCTCGGAGATCTGGCGCACCGGCGCCTCGAGCGCCTTCAGCACGATGTTGATCCCGGCCTGCACGTCCGGGTTGGCGTTGGTGATGCGGCCGACCGCCTTCTTGGCGCGGAGCAGAGCCACGCCACCGCCGGGAACAATGCCTTCCTGCACCGCGGCGCGGGTGGCATTGAGCGCGTCCTCGACGCGGTCCTTCTTCTCCTTGACCTCGATCTCGGTGGCGCCGCCGACGCGGATCACCGCGACGCCGCCCGCGAGCTTGGCCAGACGCTCCTGCAGCTTCTCACGGTCGTAGTCCGAGGTGGTTTCCTCGATCTGCGCCTTGATCTGGCCCACGCGCGCCTCGATGTCGGGCTTCTTGCCGGCACCGTTGACGATCGTGGTGTTCTCCTTGTCGATCACGACCTTCTTGGCGCGGCCGAGCATCTTCACCGTGACGTTCTCGAGCTTCATGCCGAGGTCGTCGGAGATAAGCTGACCGCCGGTCAGGATCGCGATGTCCTCCAGCATGGCCTTGCGACGATCGCCGAAGCCCGGGGCCTTGACGGCCGCGACCTTGAGGCCGCCGCGCAGGCGGTTGACCACCAGCGTCGCCAGCGCCTCGCCCTCGACGTCTTCCGCGATGATCAAGAGCGGACGGCCCGACTGCACCACCGCTTCGAGCACCGGCAGCATCGCCTGCAGGCCGGACAGCTTCTTCTCGTGCAGCAGCACATAGACGTCGTCGAGCTCGGCCGTCATCTTCTCGGCATTGGTGACGAAGTAGGGCGAGAGATAGCCGCGGTCGAACTTCATGCCTTCGACGATGTCGACCTCGGTCTCGAGCGACTTGTTCTCCTCGACCGTGATCACGCCCTCGTTGCCGACCTTCTGCATCGCCTGGGCGATCATCTTGCCGATCGCGGCGTCGCCGTTGGCGGAGATGGTGCCGATCTGGGCAACCTCGGACGACGAGGCGACCGGCTTGGCGCGCTTCTCGATATCCTTGACCACCGCGGC
>NZ_JBARGP010000209.1:0-4153 GCF_049798375.1 Bradyrhizobium sp. | reverse complement strand
ATCTTCAGCTCTTCCAGCATCCCCGGGCTGCCGCACATCATGATGCGGTCGGTCTCGATATCGAGCGGCGGCTGGCCGAGATCGTTGAATATCTGTTCGGAGGAGATCAGGTCGGTGATGCGGCCGCGGTTACGGAACGGCTCGCGCGTCACGGTCGGATAGTAGAACAGCTTCTCGGACAGCAACGGCCCGAACAGCTCGTCCTCGCGCAGCTTCTCGACCACGGTCTCGCCATAGGCGAGCTCGGCGACCTGGCGGCAGCCATGGACCAGCACGATCTGCTCGAACTGATCATAGACCTCGGGGTCCTTGATCAGGCTCGCGAACGGCGCCAGGCCGGTACCGGTCGACAGCAACAGCAGGCGTTTGCCGGGCAGGAGATTGTCGCAGATCAAGGTGCCGGTGGCCTTGCGGCCGACCAGAATGGTGTCACCTTCCTTGATCTTCTGCAGGCGGGAGGTCAGCGGACCGTCCTGCACCTTGATGCTGAAGAACTCCAGCTCCTCCTCGTGATTGGCGCTCGCCATGCTGTAGGCACGGAGCAGCGGCCGACCCTCGACCTCGAGGCCGATCATGGCGAACTGGCCGTTCTGGAAACGGAAGCCGGCGTCGCGGGTGGCACGGAAGGAGAAGAGGGTGTCCGTCCAATGCTGGACAGCAAGAACTTTCTCTCGATAGAACGCGCTCATGTCGTTTGTTTTTTCACTTGGCTGGAAGTTGGAAGAAACATCTCGTCTTGAGCAGGGGCGGCAGAAGTCCCTGTTACGTCTCGCGAATTCCGGCTTTCAAGTAAACGAAAATGAGAGATAATCAACCCGCTGCAACGCACAATTGATCGCGTTCAAATGCATGCCAAATTAGGATCGTCCACGGTTTGGGCAATTCGTTTGTATACGAACAATCTCCCGTAATTTAGTTACGGAGATGTCCCTTCTCCAGCACTTAAATTCCGCAACGAGCGCGCAATCGTTAGGCAATGATTAACCACCCGCGGCTCCTTTTTGAGATTACCAAGCGGTATTGCGCCGAGCGCGGCATCGCGCTGGATATCCGCGCCGACGGTTGGCTGTTGGTCATGGACCGCGGCAGCGATCGCCGTCTGGTTCTGGGTTACGACCTCGGCCTCAACAGTGCCGTCGCGCACCGAATAGCCAGCGACAAATCCGCCACGGCCGAGCTGCTGGCCCTGTCGGGCATCGCCTGCGTTCCACATGCGTTCTTCCTCGGCCCGCAGGCGGGGCCGCGCGCGCCGCTGGCGCCGATGCTCAAACTGCTCGACGCCCATCCCCATGGTCTCGTGGTCAAGCCCAACGAAGGCACGTCGGGTCGTCTCGTGGTCCGGGCGACGACCCGTGACGCGCTCGCGCGCGCCGCCGACGCGGTTTTCGCAGCAAACATGAGCGTCGCGATCGCGCCTTATCTCGACATCGACGACGAGGTCCGGGTCGTGCTGCTCGATGGCACGCCACAGCTGGCTTACGCCAAGCAGCGGATCGTGGTCGTCGGCGACGGCAGGCAGTCGTTTCGCGAGCTTGCGCTCGCGGTCACTCCGCCCGAGCGGCATGTGCAGCTGATCGACAATCTGCATATCGAGACCGACGATAATGAACTCGATGCGATCGTCGCGTTGGGCGAGCGGCGCCTATTGAACTGGCGTCACAATATGGAATTCGGCGCGCGGGCAATCGTGCTCGATGACGGCGAGAGCCGCGACGCCTGCGTGGCGCTGGCGATCGCAGCCACCGACGCACTCGGCATCCGCTTCGCATCCGTCGATGTGGTGCGCGTGCATGATCGCTGGCAGGTGCTCGAGATCAATTCCGGTGTCGTGATGGAGCGGCTCGGCCAGCAATATCCCGAGCACGTCCGGGCGGTCTACACGGCGGCGCTGGACAAGATGTTCGCATGAACCGCACCTGAGACGACAACAGCTCCCCTTTCGTCATTCCGGGGCGCGCGAAGCGCAAACCCGGAATCCGTTTTACCACACCACCTGAGGTCCGATGGATCCGGCTGCGCTTTGCCTATCCTACGACTCACGATCTAAAACTGACCGCTGCGGCATCCGCACATTCCGTCGTCGTCCCGGCGAACGCCAGGACCTATAACCACCGGCCTGGATTGTTGAAGCAGGCTGGAGCTACAGCGTATCATGACCACCGGCCTCGGTGGTTATGGTCCCGGCGCGCGCTTCGCTTGGCCGGGACGACGACAGAGTGAGCCGCGAAAGCTATGGCCCATAAGGGCACTTCACTCGGTCGCGCTCGGGCTTTCGTCGAGCACGTGGAAGGCTTCCTCGAGCTGCGGCGAGATCGGGACGTTGAGTTTCTCGCCGGTGGGCAGCCGGCTGACGAACCATTTGTTGTAGAGCGGAATCAGGTCGTGATTGGAGCCGAGCTTACGGAAAGCACGCTCCACGACGGCGGCGAGTTGCGGCTCGCCCTTGCGGAACATGATGCCGTAGGGGTCGTAGGACAGGTAATCGCCGGTGACACGAAACTTGTCCTGCGACTTGTGTCGCGCGATCAGGCCCGAGAGCAGGATATCATCGGTGGCGAACGCATCGGCCTTGCCCTTGACCAGCATCTGGTAGGACTGCTCGTGGTCATCAGCGGTGACGACATTCAGACCGAGCGAGAACTTCTTGTCGGCATTATGCATTGCCTGCTCATTGGTGGTGCCCTTGGTCAACACCACGTTCCGGCCTTTCAGGTCCGTCACGGCCGTAATGCCGGAGGCCTTCGGTACCATCAGCTTGGTGCCGGCGACAAACATCAGTGGCGAGAACGCGACCTGCTTGGCGCGCTCGGCATTGGCGGTGGTCGAGCCGCATTCCAGATCGATCTTGCCCTGCGTCACTGCAGCAATGCGATCGTCCGATGTCACTTTGACATAGTCGATGCGCAAGGCGGGCTCGTCGACCTCGACGCCGATCTCGTCGACGACGGCCTCGCACAGTTCGAGGCTGTAGCCGATCGGCCGGTTGGCCTGATCGAGGAAGGAGAACGGCGGCGAGCTCTCGCGATAGCCGAGATGCACGACATGGCTGGCCTTGATCGCGGCCAGCGTCGGCGAGAGCCCTTCGCCGCCCTGTGCGGCGGCGAAGGAGACGGGACAGCAGACGGCCAGCAACACACCGCACGCTGCGAGCATCCTGTTTGCGGGCTGGCGCATCCGATGCGTTCCCTCAGTGACCGGCCATGACCGGCACTTCACCTGGAATCATGCTCGGCGGGACCACGTCGCTCGGTCCGAGCGCGTGCTCCGGCCCGAGCTCGCCCTCCCACTTCGCGACCACGGAGGTCGCCAGCGTGTTGCCGATCACGTTGGTGGCGCTGCGGCCCATGTCGAGGAAGGTGTCAATGCCCATGATCATCAGCAGGCCGGCCTCGGGAATGTTGAACTGCGACAAGGTCGAGGCGATCACCACCAGCGAGGCGCGCGGCACGCCGGCGACGCCCTTGGAGGTGATCATCAGGGTCGCCAGCATCGCGAGCTGGGTGCCGAGCGACATCTCGACCTTGTAGGTTTGCGCGATGAAGATCGATGCGAAGGTACAGTACATCATCGTGCCGTCGAGATTGAAGGAATAACCGAGCGGCAGCACAAAGCTCGAGATCCGCTGCGAGGCGCCGAACTTGTTCAGCCCCTCCAACGTCTTCGGATAGGCCGCCTCCGAGCTCGCGGTCGAGAACGCGATCATCAGCGGCTCACGGATCAGCCGCAGCAGATGGCTGTAGCGCGGCCCGATCACGACGAAGCCGACCACGACCAGGATGCCCCACAGGATGAACAGCGAGAAGTAGAAGCCGCCCATGAACACGATGAGCTTCCACAGCACGCCAAGCCCATTCTTGGCGACGGTGGCGGTGATCGCGGCCCACACCGCGATCGGTGCGAACTTCATCACATAGCTCGTCACCTTCAGCATGATGTGGCCGATATCGTCGATCAGCGACAGCAGCTGCTTGGAGCGTTCGGGCAAGGCGCCCATCGCGACCGAGAAGAACACCGCGAAGATCACGATCTGCAGGATCTCGTTCTGCGCCATCGCGTCCGCGATCGAGGTCGGGATCAGATGGGTGAGGAATTTCTCCACCGAGAAGGCGGAGACCGGCAGCCCGGTCGACTGGCCCTTGTCCGGCAGGGTGCC
>NZ_JBARGP010000208.1:0-13060 GCF_049798375.1 Bradyrhizobium sp. | reverse complement strand
GCGCGCCACCCGCGAGGCCCTGGTCGCGCGCGGCCGCGACAAATTGCCGTCACTGCTCGGCACTCCGGCAGCCGGCGAGAGCGCAGGTGGCGAGATCTTTGACGGCGATACCGAGGTCGCGACCTTCCCGGGCGACCTACCGGTAGATGCCGAGGCGCTGTTCAACAGCGTGGACGCGTTCCACGGCCTCTCCAGCGCGTCAGCCGAGCAGACCGACTTCCGCTTCCTGCGCTTCCGGCCGCCGCTGCTGGAGCCCGCACCTGACGGCGCGCCGTCGCTGCCCCATATTCGTCTGGACCGCGCCCTTCAGTTCCTGATCGGAGACCGGCTGCAATGAGCGAACGTGTCAAACCATCCGTTAAGGATTCTTTGCGTCGCCGTCCCGCGACGTTCCGGCTCGACGATCGCGGCGTCGTCGTGGTCGACGCGGACGAGGCCACGCGCCCTGCCCGCGGCACCATCCAGATCACGCCGGAGGCAGACCCTGCGCAACTGCCTGTCGTGGTCGAGGCAATCCTGCCGGCCCGGCGCGGCTTCCGCTGGGGCGCGCTGCTCTGGACCTCGGTCGCGGGCCTCGTGCTGCTCGGCCTCGGCCTGAGCGTCACCCATCTGATCGAGGATTTGTTCGCGCGCAGCGAAGGACTTGGTTTTATCGGCGCCGGCTTTGCAGCGGCCGCGGCGCTGGCACTGATCGCTATCATCGCCCGCGAGGCTTACGGCCTGATCCGGCTCGCCACGATCGAGAAGCTGCACCGCCGCGCTGCCGAGGTGCTGCTGTCGGACGATCGCAAGGAGAGCCGCGCGGTGGTCGCCGATCTCGTCAAGATCGCGCACCAGAACCCGCGGCTGGCGCGGGCACGGGTCGCGCTGTCAAGCCATACCAATGAGATCATTGACGGCGCCGACATGATCAAGCTGGCCGAGCGCGAGCTGATGTCACCGCTCGATCTGGAGGCACGGCGGCTGGTCTCATCGGCCGCACAGCGCGTCTCGGTGGTGACGGCCATTAGCCCGCGAGCCGTCGTCGACGTGCTGTTCGTGCTTGCGGCCGCGCTGCGGCTGATCCGGCAATTGGCGCGGCTCTATGGCGGCCGGCCCGGCGCGCTCGGCATGATCAGCCTCGCGCGCCAAGTGGTCGCGCATCTCGCCATCACCGGCGGCATGGCCGCGAGCGATAGCCTGGTGCAGCAAGTGCTGGGACACGGCATCGCGGCAAAGCTGTCGCAGCGGCTCGGCGAAGGCATCCTCAACGGCCTGCTGACCGCACGGCTCGGCCTCGCCGCCATCGACGTGACGCGTCCCCTGCCCTTCAATGCATTGCCGCGGCCCGTGCTCGCTGATCTCGCCAAGGATCTCCTGCGCAAGCGCGAGGAGGAGGAATAAATCAGGCGCGCGCGGTCACGTCCGATGGATTGCCCGCCAACCAACGCCACTGGTACAGCGGCGAATCCCGCGGCGGCGACAGCTCCGGCGTCCAGCCGGTGAGCTTCTCTAACGTGTAGGTGTCGGCGACGACGCCCCGCCAGACGCGCTGCACGTGCTCCAGCGGTTCGCGGACGGCGGTGGTCGCTGTCCACAGCGCGGCATCGTCCGGATCCCGCGCAACATAGAGCCCAGTATGGCCTGCGATCTGGTCCGTGCCGGGATCGCGGAAGCCCATGAAGCGCGCGCGCTCGTTGATCTGGATCACCGGTACGCGGCCGCGGAAGAACCAGCGCATCATGGCATAGGTTCGGTAATCGGATGTCGCGATCCAGCTCGCGCCGGTCTTTTGCAGCTCCACTTCCGCGCGCGCCACCACCTGCTCATAGCCGGCCTCGCCGCCGATCGGATCGGTCTTGCCGATGAGATTCCAGGGCGCTGCGACGTAGTAGAGGAAGACTACCACCACTGCCGCGATGCCGCTGACGACGGCGATCCGCGCCCAGCGAATGGTCGAGCGAAGCATCCAGGCCGGCCGGTTTTCGCGCGCCAGCATGACGATGTTGATCGCGACCGCGGCGAAGCCGATCGGCCACATGAACATCGGCCAGGTGTCGCCGACGCGCAAGGTCAGCGATTTCCAGAGGAAGTAGAGGAAAGGGACCAGCACCGCGGTCGACAGCAGGATCGCGACCGGTTCGCGCGTGCGATAGCCACGCCAGGCGGTGAGCAAGAGGCCGGAGAGCGTCACCGGCAGCAGCACGAAGCCGACCAGGCCGAACTGCATGCCGATATACTCGCCGACCGTACGCAGCGAGACATCGCGGGCTGCGGTGGCGCGCACCAGCTGGAATTTGAACGAGGCCCAATCGTGTTGCGCATTCCAGATCAGAACCGGCGAGAACAGCAGCACCGCGATCAGCGCCGCCGCCCAGGGGTAAGGGCTGAACAGCCAGCGGCGGCGCCAGGCCGGCACCAGCGTGAACGCGACCACCGCCGGCAGCAGCATCACGACGGTAAATTTCGACAGCAGCGCGAGGCCGCCGAACAATCCGGCGGCGAGCCACCAGCGTGCATCGTTGCTTTCAGTGAGCCGCACCAACGCCCACATCATCGCTACCGCAAACGGGATCGCCGCGGTGTCCGGCGAAACCTTGGCCATCAACAGGCCGTAATAGACCGCAGCCTCAGGCAGCAGCACGGCGAGCACGACGGCGCGCGCGTTATGCGTGACGCGGCGAACGATATCGGCCAGCAACAGCTGCGTGGCCGCCATCGCCAAAATGCCGGCAAAGCGCACGCCGAGATTGCCGTCGCCGAAGATCGAGGTCCCCAGCTTGATGAACCAGGCGATCATGGGCGGGTGATCGAGGAAACAGAGCTGCGGCAGCTCCTTCGACCAGGTCCAGTAATAGGCCTCGTCGGTGCGCAGATCGAGCACGCCGGCATAGACGATGCGCATCACCGTCATCGCGACGATGATAAGCGCGGCAACCAGCAATGGCCGGCGCGCGAAACCGGAGGAACTGAGCCTGATTGTATCGGGGGAAGCTGTCACGGCGCGCTTTCTTCCCCAGGCGGCCCGGCAAGTCAACGTTTCCCCGCGCGCCGACCCATGACATCCGCAATGTGGCTACGTGCCTCATGATGACCAGGACGGTCACCGACTTGCTCCGCTGTCATCGTCCGCGACGGCGGACGATCCAGTATTCCAGCGACTGTTGTGGTAAATCGAGCGGCTGCGGCGTACTAGATCCCCGCCTGCGCGGGGATGACCCCGGATGGTGCCGGCTGCAGTTTAGGACCACCCCTCGGTTGCCAGACGTAGCGCCAGCCGTCCGGGCGGAATAAATCGATCATATTCCTGTTCATGATCTCATGAGTCGCATGCGCGCCAGCACCTATCAATCTCTCCGGACGATCCTGCGCGGCATCGGCGTGCGACAGATCCGGCTCGCCTGCGCGCTGGTGCTGTTCAGCTATCTGCTCAGCCATTTCCTTAACCATGGGCTTGGCATCATCTCGCCACAGGCGCTGGCCGACGGCGTCGCCTTTCACGTCGCCTTCTGGCGCTTCCTTCCCGTGGCGATCGTGTTCTACACAGCGGCCATCGTGCATGGCGGCCTTGGAATCTGGGCGCTGTACCAGCGGCGACAATTCAGCCGGAGGGCCATCGAGCCGCTGCAGCTCGTGCTTGGCCTCAGCATTCCTGCCCTCATCTTCGCGCACATCGTCGGCGTACGGCTCGGACAGGCGATGTACGGGCATGACAAGCTGTATCCGCAGGTGCTGTACGCCTATTGGGTGACTTCGCCCGCGCGCGTCTGGCTGATGACGATAACCGTGCTCGTCGCTTGGATCCATGGCTGCATTGGGTTGCATTTCTGGCTGCGGATGAAACGCTTCTACCGACGTGCCGCCCCGTGGCTGCTGGGCTGCGCGGTGCTGATCCCGACCTTAGCGCTGCTCGGCTTCTACCAGGGCGGCCGCACCATCCGCGCCGAGAGCACCGCGCCGCAGTGGCGCGCCGACAATGTCTCTGAGCGGCAGATGGGCACGCCAACCGAGCAGATGACGCTCGAGGACATCGCCAATGGCTTCCTGATCGCCTATCTCGGGCTGCTCGCTGCCGCGCTGCTCGCCCGCGCCGTGCGGACGCTGCATGAACGCCGCGGCGGCATCATCACGCTGTCCTACAACAACGGGCGCATCGTGCGCGTGCCGAAAGGCCTCAGCGTGCTCGAGGCCAGCCTGCGCCACAACGTGCCGCATGCCAGCGTCTGCGGCGGACGTGCCCGCTGCTCGACCTGTCGCATCCGCATCATCGGCGACTGCAGCCAGTTGCCGCCGCCGTCACCACGCGAAGCCTTTGTGCTCGCCCAGGTTGGCGCCACCGACCCGTCGATCCGGCTGGCCTGCCAATTGCGCCCGTCCGGCGATCTCTCCTTCTTCCAGCTGTTCATGCCGAGCGTCATGTCGGCCAATACCCATGCGGCGTCACCGGCCCGAATCGGACAGGAGCGCTATCTCGTCAGCCTGTTCGTCGACATGCGCGGCTCGACGCGGCTCGCCGAGACGCGGCTGCCGTTCGACACCGTGTTCATCGTCAATCGCTTTCTCGGCGCGGTCTCCCAGGCGGTGATTGCCAGCGGCGGGCAACCTAATCAGTTCGTCGGCGACGGCATGCTGGCGCTGTTCGGCCTTGCAACCGACCCGGCCGCCGCCTGCCGCCAAGCGATATCGGCCGCAGCCGCGATCGCGGGGCATGTCGCGGAGCTCAACGATCTCCTCTGCCACGACCTGCGCGAGCCGATCCGCTTCGGCATCGGCATCCATGGCGGCGAGGTGATCGTCGGCGAGATCGGCTATCGCGACCACATGGTGTTCACCGCGCTCGGCGACGCCGTCAATGTCGCCGCGCGGTTGCAGGACATGACCAAGAGCTTGGGCTGCGAGGTCATCATCTCCGACCAGGTTTGCGTCGCCGCCGGTCTCGCGGCCGATGCACTTGATTCCCGGGAGGTCGAGATCCGCGGCCGCACCGAGCCGTTGCATGTCCGCACCGCTGAAACGGCGAAGGCAGTGGCGACGCTGCTCGAAGAGCGGGAGGTGATCGCGGTCTGACAAGCGCGTCTTGCTGCATCGCGAGCGATGCTGCGGGAAGTCGACAATTGACTCCACGCAGACCGTTGCGACTAATGGTCGGCGGAAGACCCACAGAGTCGGTGGCGACCGGCTCTGGCAATGAAGCTTCGGAGGAAGCAATGCTTGATCGACGGACGCTGATGAAGCGCGCCGGCTGGGCCGCTGTCGCAGCGAGCCTCGGCCCTGTCGGGGCCTTGGCGGAGACGGTGAGCCTGCCGTTCGGCAACGGCGAGCGGCCCCTGGTGAAATATCCGCAGAAGCGGAGCATGATCGGGCTGACCAGCCGCCCGCCGCAGCTCGAGACGCCGTTTGCGATCTTCAACGACGGCCCGATCACGCCGAACAACGCCTTCTTCGTGCGCTATCATCTTGCCGACGTGCCGCTCAACATCGACCCCGACACGTTCACGCTCAGCGTGACCGGCAAGGTCGATCGGCCGCAGAAGCTTTCGCTGAAGGACATCCGGAAGCTCAAGGCGGTCGAACTCGTAGCCGTCAACCAGTGCTCGGGCAACAGCCGCGGCTTCTTCGAGCCGCGCGTCGCCGGGGGCCAGCTCGGCAACGGCGCCATGGGCAATGCGCGCTGGCACGGCGTGCCACTGAAGACGGTGCTGGACCTGGCCGGCGTGCAGGCCGGCGCCAAGCAGGTCACCTTCAACGGCATGGATGGTCCGGTCAGCGACAGGACGCCGGATTTCGTCAAGGCGCTCGACATCGATCACGCAAGCGACGGCGAAGTCATGCTGGCCTACGGCATGAACGGCGACGATCTGCCGGTGCTCAACGGCTTTCCGCTGCGGCTCATCGTGCCCGGCTACTACGGCACCTACTGGGTCAAGCATCTCAACGAGATCACCGTTATCGACAGCACGTTCGACGGCTTCTGGATGAAGTCGGCCTACCGGATCCCGGATACGCCCTGCCATTGCGTCGAGCCGGGGACGGCGCCGAAGGCGACGATCCCGATCAACCGTTTCACGGTGCGCTCTTTCATCACCAATGTCGCCGACGGCGCCAAGGTGAAGGCGGGCCGCACCATGCTGAAGGGCATCGCCTTCGACGGCGGCAGCGGCATCAAGCAGGTCGCGGTCTCGACCAACGGCGGCGCGAGCTGGACGCAGGCCAAGCTCGGCAAGGATCTCGGCAAATACTCGTTTCGCGAATGGAAGCTACCGGTGAAGTTCGCCGCGGGCGCGCATGAGCTCAAGGTCCGCGCCACCAGCAATGCTGGCGAGGTGCAGCCGGCTGAGCCGCGCTGGAATCCGGCCGGCTATCTGCGCAATGTCATCGAGACAGTGCGCGTCACGGCCGCCTGAGGAGATCAGCCATGCGACACATCGCTCTCGCGAGCTTCATCCTGGCTGTCATTGTCTCGGCCGCCGGCGCCGCGCCCATTGCGTACAACCTGCCTGAAGAGACCGCGGCGTTCCGGCCAGGTCCCAATCTGGACGTGGTGAAGAACAATTGCACCGGCTGCCATTCCGCCGACTACATCAATACCCAGCCGCAGGGTCCCAAATACAAGAAGGACTTCTGGCAGGCCGAGGTCACAAAGATGATCAAGGTCTATGGCGCGCCGATCGAGGAGGCTGATGTCGGCAAGATCGTCGACTATCTTGCGGCGACCTATTGAACCTCATCGCCTCTGATAGAGTCTTAGTCTGACGGAGCTGGCAGGACAGCGAACGGGGCGGCGGCCAAAAGCCGCAAAGACGCCACGATATCGATCATTTCACGCCAAATCCGCCCGCTGTTTGCGCTACCAAGCTTGGCGCGACCGGCGTATCTTGTTTGACCGGGCAAGGCGGCGCGCGGGGACCACCTGCCCAGATCGATATTGATCCCGCGGAGGCAACGTATGGCTAAAGGTACCGTCAAGTGGTTCAACCCGACGAAGGGCTACGGATTCATTCAGCCCGCATCGGGCGGCAAAGACATTTTCGTTCATATCTCTGCAGTGCAGAAGGCCGGTCTCGCCACGCTCGATGAAGGCCAATCGGTCGAGTATGAAGAGATCGCCAATCGCGGCAAGAGCTCGGCCGAGAACCTGAAGGTCTAGTGCGAAGGCGCCATCTGAAGATATCTGCGGCGCGCGACGTCAACCCATCAAATTAGTACGTTCATCAACAGGAGCGGGACCCGCTCCTGGTATACTGCGTCTTTCCAATTGATCTGCAATTTCAGCGCGCTGCGATGCTGCGCTAACCATTGCCTCGCTCCCCGACATGGGTCAAATGACGCTCCAACCTCCGACGTACGCTCACGAAATTCCAGCGTACGGAAACAAGAAATGAGAGCGGGAGCGACGATCGATGGATGACAACAGCCAGGGCAAAGGCATCTTCCACGGCCTCAAGGTGCTGGATTGCGCGAGCTTCATCGCCGCACCGGCAGCTGCGACCGTGCTGTCGGATTTCGGTGCCGACGTCATCAAGATCGAGCCGCCCGGCGCCGGCGACCCCTACCGCAATCTGCCCAACCTGCCCGGTTATCCGCGCAGCGAGCACAATTATGCTTGGCACCTGGAGGCGCGCAACAAGCGCAGCATCGCGCTCGATCTGGCCAAGCCGGAGGCGCAGGCCGTGCTGCAACGGCTGGTCGCGGATGCCGACGTCTTCATCACCAACTTTCCACCGACGGTGCGCAAGAAGCTCGGCCTGAGCTACGAGACGCTGGGCCCGCTGAACCCGCGGCTGATCTACGCCTCCTTCACCGGCTATGGCGAAAAAGGCGCGGAGGCCGACAAGCCCGGCTTCGACAGCAATGCCTATTGGGCACGGTCCGGCCTGATGGATCTGGTACGCGCCGACGAGCACACGACGCCGGCCCGCTCCGTGGCCGGCATGGGCGACCATCCTTGCGCGATGGCGTTCTACGGTGCCATCGTCACCGCGCTCTATCAGCGGGAGCGCACCGGCAAGGGCAGCCACGTCGCCTCCAATCTGATGGCGAACGGCGTCTGGGCCGCCTCGGTGCTGGCGCAGGCCAAGCTGTGCGGCGCCACCTTCTCGGAGCGGAAGCCGCGCGAGCGTGCCCTGAACGCGGTCGCCAATCATTATCGCTGCAAGGACGATCGCTGGATCCTGCTGTCGCTGCTCAATGAGGAGAAGCAGTTTCCGATTCTGGCCCGCTGCCTCGGCCGCGAGGAATTGATCACCGATCCGCGCTTCGTCACCAAAGCCGACCGTCACGCCCATTCGGTCGAGCTGATCCACGAGTTCGACGCCACCTTTGCGACCCGGCCGCTCGCCGAATGGCGGCAGGCCCTTGACGGCAACGGCCTAGTGTTCGGCGTGGTCGGCATCCTCGACGACATCCCGAACGACCGGCAAATGATCGAGAACGAGGTGCTGGTGCCGTTCGAGAACGACACCATGCTGACGGTCAACAGCCCGATCTGGATCGACGGCACCCGCAAGGTGCAGCCGCGCAAGCCGCCCGGGCTCGGCGAGCACTCGGACGAAATCCTGCGCGAGGTCGGCTTCGACGACGCGGCGATCGGGAAGCTGCGCTCGGGCGGCGCTGTCGGCTGAGATCAGTGGCGCAGCCAGCCCCAGCCAATCCAGATCGCAATGGCGCCGACGATGATCGCGAACCCGATCGTCCAGGCGCTGACGCGGAACGCGCCGGTGGCTTGGCGCACCTCCTCGTTCTCGGCGATTTGCTGATTGCGTTCCTTGTTCTTCTCCTCCTGGGTCGTCATCATCAGCTCCCCTGCTGCAGCTGGTGCGAGCTTAACGCAGAAACATGTCGGGCGTTCGCCAAAAGCTCCGCCCGTCAGTGGGTGGAGATGAAGCACATTCCCATCCGCGTCGTCGGGCCGGCCTGACAGGCCAAGCCGGAGGCACAGGTCCAGGCGCTGAAGCTCTTGTCGTTGTCGGCCTCGTCGTCGTGCCGCACGTAACAATGACCACCCCAACCGTCACTGTATTCGGTCCCCGCAAGCTCCGTGCTGCCGCGGGTCTGCGGCCGGCTGGCAAAGCCGCGGGAAAAGTCCGGCTCCCGACCTTCGCGGAACGCCATCAGGATGTCGCGCCGACGCACCTGGTCGCCGAAGAAATGCGGCGAACCCGGCACCACGATCGTGTTCGACGGCTTTGCGGCCATCCAGTCGACTCCGGGGAAATGGAAGCCGCCAATGCCACGGGTTTGGTGACAGCCGCCGCAACCGATGTCGTTCAATCGCCGCTCGAAACCGGCGACGGACTGGATGTTTTCCATGGCGACGCCGCTCGCGGCGGCCTTCTGCAGAGCGCCGACGACGTCGTCCTTGCTGAAAACAGGTGCACGTGCGGCATCGTCGCCCTCAACCAGGCCAAAGGCCGGCTGCAGTGCTGAGTCCACGAAGCCTGTCGGTGTCGGCGCGATCGCGACCTTGGCCAGGAATTTGTCCGGGATCAGTGCGGTGCCGCGATCGAGTTCCCCGAGATGCGCCGGCTGCAGTAGCCAATCCTTGAACTCGCGCGCCAAGTCGGCATCTGCAAGCAGCCGGTCGCGGTCGATCTGGTCCTCCAGCACGGCCTCGTCGAAGGTGCCGTGCTCGGGGTGATAGTCGAACACCTTCATCATATAGTCGGTGCGGAAATCGCGGATCGTGGATTTTGGCGCGTGCGCGACCTGCAGGTTGGTCTCGATCCGCAGGATATTGTCGGGCCCGATCAGCGCCAGCGGACCGGTGGTGTCGGTCAGCTTCGCCGCGAGTTCAGCACCTGTGAGAGTGAGCTCCGCGGTATCGAGCCAGCGCCGCGCGATCTCGGCGCAGGTCGGCGTGTTGCCGGCCGCCTGTGCATCGCTGCGCGCCTTCAGGACCAGATTGAGCGTCATCGGCAGCCGCATCGAGACGGCCTCGGCGCCAGCTTCCGGCAGCGCGGTGCGCGCCAGCCGGTAGATCAAACGGATCTCGCCGCAATGGGCCGGATCGGCGTAGGCGCGGTCCATCCGGTTGACGACCCCGGACAGCACAAAGCGGGCGTCCTGGGAGTCCAGCACCGAGCGATCGAACAATTGAAGCGCAAAGGACGAGCCGACGCCGATGCTCTCGTCGGGCAAGGTCGCCTTGTGCTTCTCGATATAGCGATCGAATTCGGCATTGAGCGCCTTGCGCAGCTGAAACATCGCCGGCAGCGCGAACAAGTCGGTGTCGGTCAGCGCGGCATCGGCAGCGCGGCCTGGCGCCAGCATGCGGCCGAGACCAAGCGCGCCGTGATCGAGCTCGCGCAAGGCCGAGGGCTCGATGATGGCAGCGCCCCGCTCCAGCGGCGCAGCCTCGTCGGCATGCGCAAGCTGCATGCATCCCAGCATCACGAAAGCCAGCACAGACAACCGCAAGAGGCGCCTCCTCGTCCGAAACAACAGCGCGACGCACGGTTTATTCAGTCACGTCTCGCGCGGACTTGCTAGCGGAGGAAAATAGCCGAATAGCGGAGAGCTGCGGGCAATAAAGCAACGGAGCGCCTCACGTCGGAGTGAAGCGCCCCGTCGGCAGATGAGTTCTCTCAGCGCGAGACCACGAGGCCCTTGCTGGTCACGACCACCCAGCGGCCGTCCTGCTTGCGGATCGCATCGACCTTGCCGAGCCCGGGGACCGGATCGCCGGCATAGACTTCGTAAAGGCCCTGCCGTCCTTCGATCAGGGCGCCGCCGCGGCCGACATCGCGCAGCACCCAACCGTCGACGACCGGAAGCCGGCCGACCACGGGCGGAGCGGCAGCGGACTGGGCCGGCACGCCGGCCGCCGTCATGGCCGTCGGCTGGGACGTCGCAGGCGTGACGGAGGCCGTGGTCTCCCGCTCCCGCGCGGCCGCCGTCTCCCGTTCCCGTGCAGCTGCAGCAGGCGTCTCTCGTTCCCTGCCGGTGGCAGGCGTTGCCGCCGCGGAGGCCTGCGCGGTACGCAACCGCTCCACCGCTTCGCTCAGCTTCTGCAACTCGCCGGGCTTCGCGACTTTCGCCAGCTCGCCTTGGGTCTTTTCGACCTTGTCCAGACGCTCGGAGGCCTTGTTGAGCTCGACAAGGCTGGTCTGGTTGGTCTGCTCCAGGCTCGCCTTCAGCGTCGCAATGTCATTTTCAATCTTGCCCACTGACGCGCTGAGCTCGGGATTCCCGTTCGCCGCCGCAGCCGTCGCCTGACCGCGCGAGCCGTGCAGCAGTGCCATGGTCGCGAGCGCACCGCCGACAGCGCCGGCCAATACGGCGAGCGCCAGCATCGCTGCGATCGGGAGTGCACGCCTGGCAACCGGCGGCGCCACGGAAGCCCGCGATGGATCGGGCCGCTCGGTCTTTGCTGCAGGGTTGGCAGCATCGGCCCCCGCGGCTGGCGCAGACGGTGTTTCGGAGCTTGCGTCCGCCGTAGCAGCGGCGGCCGCTGGCGCGAACACGGGTTCGGCGCGCACGCTGTCGTTGGCCGCCGGCGCCATCACCAGCCTAGCGGCCTTGGTCAAATCCTTGGGCGAATCCTTGCCCAAATCCTTCGGCGCGGCGGAGCCGACGGGTTCGGCCTTCGATTCGCCGGCGACGGCCAGGGCGGGAGCACCGGCCGCAAGGCTTGCAAGCGCGAGTCTCGACGCGTCTGCCTTTGCAGGCTCGATCTTCGCTGGGGCTAGGTCCATCGTCTCCGGCTTGATCGGCTCAACCTTGGCCAGCTCGATCTCGATGGGATCCGGCTTGATCTGATCGAGCCCGATCGCGTTGGCCTCGGCCTGCTCTGCCGTGGTTCGCTCGATCTCGGGCGCGTCGGCTTTCGGCGCCTCATGGTCGGCCGCGATCATGGGAGATTCGACCTGATGGATCGCAGGAAGGGCGGCGTCCACCGCGTCCGGCCTGACCAAGGCCGATCCCGCAGCGGCATGACTTGTGACGACCGGCTCCGCACCGATGGAGCCGCCGCTGATCTGTCCGGCGTGTTGCTCACTCACGTTCGCATTCTCCAGATGATGTTGAGCCTTTGGTAACTTTCCATGTCTTGCCAAATCCTTACTTCCGGCGCTCTTACCGAAATTTTAGGAAGTTGTCCGGGGCGCTTTTGTGCCGAGAACATGGAGGCCATATGGCAGGACTGGCCGCTTTCAGTTCCATCAGCCGCTGCCCGGCGATCCAGTCCAGCTCTGATCGGGATCGCCACACCGAGGTTCCCGGCCCGCGCCATCAGGATCAGCGTGCGCGGGACCTGGCCCGCGCCGGCATCGTATTTGAGGCCGATACGAATGATGCGTGAGAGGATCGTATCGCGGGAGCTTTCAACCTCGCCCTCGCTGACATGAGCCGCGCCGAGTACGCCGTCTCGACGCAGCACGGCGGTGAGATGCTCAGCCGGAGCGCCTCTGGAAGCGACGATGTCATCACGTGCTCTCACTACATAACGTCCGCTCGGGACTTCGATGAAGTCCGCACTCCGATCGGGCGGCCACGGCGCACATCACTGCGTTCGGACCTATTGCGGGCCGAGCGCGATGCGCATGATGGCGCCGTCCTTGGTCATCGCGATCCGCCATTCCGCCGTGCCGTTGGCGAAATGTCCCATGTAGACGTCGCTGCCGATCCAGGTCACGCCGCGGAACGACACCGCACGCAGCGCGCCAAGCCGCGCCAGGATCGCCCGGTCCCGTGCCAGTTGCTGGCGCGTCTGCGCGGCGACCTCGGGCGTCATCGCCACCTCATCAAGATCGTCGGCGGTGACAGCCTCGATATAGCGGCGCAACGCGTCCTCGCTGCCGGGGAACGGCGCCGTGCGTGGTCGCCCGGGCTGCGCGACCGCGCCCGATTGGGAAATCTCGATGCTGTGGTAGTGCGTCCGCTGACCCGGCAACAGGATCTCGAGGCATTGTCCGTTACGGTCAGCGATCACCAGGGGGCGGCCGACATCGGTGAGCAGCCAGGAGGTCGTGTTGTCGCTCATCGTGCCGCGCGCCACGCGCTTGCCATCGGCGCCGAGGCTGAAGGGATGGATATCATCGCCGCTCGCGTTGAAGAGCATGACCTTGATCGGAATCGCCTCGGT
>NZ_JBARGP010000207.1:0-7975 GCF_049798375.1 Bradyrhizobium sp. | reverse complement strand
GATCCACCCTCTCCCGTAAGGGGAGAAGGTGCACTTCCGATGCCGCAACAGACTTTCATTGGTAACAAATGGTTGAGGGATTGCTCGGCGTGCCTGTAGCAGGAGCCTGACTTCACCGCTTCAACCGATATCCTGTCTTGAAGATCCACCACACCATCGCGAGGCAGATCGCCAGGAACGCCAGCGTCATGCCGATGCTGATGCCGACGTTCACGTCGGCGATCTCGTAGAAGCTCCAGCGGAAGCCGGAGATCAGATAGACCACCGGGTTGAGCAGCACGATCGAGCTCCATGGCGCCGGCAGCATGTTGACCGAATAGAAGCTGCCGCCCAGGAACGTCAGCGGCGTCACCACCAGCATCGGGATCATCTGCAGCTTCTCGAACCCGTCGGCCCAGATGCCGATGATGAAGCCGAACAAACTGAAGGTGATTGCCGTCAGCACCAGGAAGGCCAGCATCCAGATGGGATGATGGATGTGCAGCGGCACGAACAGGCCGGCGGTGGCGAGGATGATCAGGCCGAGGATGATCGACTTGGTGGCGGCGGCCCCGACATAGCCGAGCACGATCTCGACATGCGAGATCGGCGCCGAGAGTATCTCATAAATAGTGCCGACGAATTTCGGGAAGTAGATGCCGAACGAAGCGTTGGCGATGCTCTGCGTCAGCACTGACAGCATGACGAGGCCCGGCACGATGAAGGTGCCGTAGCTGACGCCGTCGACCTCGCTGATGCGCGAGCCGATCGCGGCGCCGAACACCACGAAATACAGCGAGGTGGAGATGACCGGCGAGACGATGCTTTGCACTACCGTGCGCCAGGTGCGCGCCATCTCGAATTTGTAGATGGCGCCGATTGCCCGAAAGTTCATTGCTGGTGCACCAGGCTCACGAAGATGTCTTCCAGCGAGGATTGCTGGGTCTCGAGATCGGCAAAGCGGATGCCGGCGTCGCGCAGATCGCCGAGCAGGCTCGTGATGCCGGTGCGCTCGACGCGGGTGTCGTAATCATAGCTGAGGTGCCAGCCGTCCTCCGCCAGAGTGAGACAATAGGGGGCAAGCGCGTCGGGAATGGTGTCGAGCTTGTGCTGCAAATGCAGGATCAGCCGCTTCTTGCCGAGCTTCTGCATCAGCTGGGCTTTGTCCTCGACCAGGACGATCCGGCCGTTGTTGATGACGCCGACGCGGTCTGCCATCTCCTCGGCTTCCTCGATGTAATGTGTGGTCAGGATGATGGTGACGCCGGCGCTCTTCAGCTCGCGCACCACCTCCCACATGCCCTTGCGCAGTTCGACGTCTACGCCGGCGGTCGGCTCGTCGAGGAACAGGATTTGCGGCTCATGCGACAGCGCCTTTGCGATCATGACGCGCCGCTTCATGCCGCCGGACAGCGTGATGATCTTGGAGTCCTTCTTGTCCCACAGCGACAGGTCCTTCAGGATCTTCTCGATTAGAGCGGGATTCTTCGGCTTGCCGAACAGGCCGCGGCTGAAGCTGACGGTCGCCCACACCGTCTCGAAGGAATCGGTGTGCAGCTCCTGCGGCACTAGCCCGATCAGCGCGCGCGCGGCGCGATAGTCGGTGATGATGTCGTGGCCATCCACTGCGACTTTTCCGCCGGTTGGATTGGCGATGCCGCAGATGATGCTGATCAGCGTCGTCTTGCCGGCCCCGTTGGGGCCGAGCAGCGCAAAAATCTCACCGCGTTCGATCGCAAGATCGATTTTGTTCAGAGCGGTAAAACCGGAAGGATAGGTCTTGGACAGACCGGAGACGGATATGACGGGAGCCATGCGCTGTCGGAAACAGAGGGCGCGGTGGGGAACCGCTGGAAGGGCGAAGCGCAGAGATAGGAACGCTCCTCGTCACCCGCAATCTTGGGTCACAAATGAATGCCGGCGATTTATGGGCTTTTCTGCGGCCAATTCAGACGAGTGTTGCCTCACCGACACGTCTTGAATGGTAACATGCAGCGACGTCGCTCGTGCATGTTGCATCTGCGAGCGTCTGGAGATTACGGTCGCGCGCGTCGCGACATTTCTGCCGCGGAGGAGGACCGATGACGCCACAAAGCCGCACCATTGGATCGGGCAGCGCGATCTCGTTTGTTGTCCGGTGGTTGGGCGCGGGTGCGCTCGCGCTGTCGATGCTGCTGCCGTCAGGCGTGACGCCGGCTCAGGCCGCGCCGGTGCGGCGGGTCGCCGTGGCGCCAATCGCGGCAAGCACCACCCATGTCTACCTGCTGCGCGGCGTGCTCAACATCTTCTCGCTCGGACTGGACGACATCGCCGCTCAGCTCAGGGCACAGGGCATTCCGGTCACGATCGCGAATTTTGTCTCCTGGTCCTCGCTCGCCGATGAGGCGGCCGCCGGCTATCGCTCCGGCGAGATCAAGACGATCATCCTGGTCGGGCATTCCTCCGGAGCCACGGCGCTGCCGGACATGATCGCCAAGCTCGGCCATCTCGGCGTGCCGGTGAAGCTCGCGATCGGGCTCGATTCGGTGTTCAAGACCAAGCTGGTTGCCGGCAATGCCGAGCGTTACATCAACTTCTATATCGCCAGCGGTGCCGGGGAGCCGGTCCGCCGCGACGACGGCTTCCATGGCAAGCTGGAGAACGTCGATGTGGAGTCGGTTCCAGGCGTCGGCCATGTCACGATCGAGAAGAACGCGATCATGCAGCAGAAGGTGATCGGGGCCATCGATTCGGTGGTGTTCGCCGGTCGCCGGCCGGGCCCGGCGCCGATTGCTGCGCGCAGGCAGCATGCGGCCAGTGCGGCCGCGGCGCGTAACTAGGCGCATCGGCAAGGGCGGCGCCCGCGGCGCTGCCTCAAATTGCGCCGATTTGCGGGCGAGAAGCGTGGGGCGGGGACACTCTTCCCCCATATACGCCGCAGGAGGCGCATGACCGGTCTGGGACGCATTGCCGCCATAGCTGCGCTCGCTGTTTTTGCCGCTGCGGCCGTTCATGATGTCGCAATCGCCGGGCCTGCGGGGGCGCTCAAGCCTGCTGTTAACAAGCCTGCCGTCACCGAGCCGGCTTCAAGTGAATCGTTGATCTCCCCGCCGCCGGAAACGCTGCCCGCGAACCTGCCGCCGCCGCGCGTCTACATCTTTCGTGGCGCGCTCGGTCCGATCTTCTCGACCGGCATGGACCGGTTGGCGGAGAAGGTCGAGAAGGCCGGCTACTGGGCCTCGGTCTATGAGTTCACGCTTTGCGACCTGATCGAGCTGCAGGTCGAGAAATCCTACCGCCAGCAGCCCGCGCCGATCGTATTGATCGGCCATTCCATGGGCGGCCTGTGCAGCGTCAGGATCGCGATCGCGCTCGAGAAAGAGCACATCCCGGTCAGCCTCGTGGTGAGCATTGATCCGGCGCATGCGACCAAGAGCGTGCCGCTCAATGTGCAGCGCTTCATCAACATCTTCCTGTCGGACAACATTCTCGGCGGCGGCGACGTCAAGCCGGAGCCGGGCTATCGCGGCCATTACGCGAGCTACGACATGAAGGATCATGACGAGGTCACGCATATCAACATCGACAAGATGGCGGATGTGCACGCCCAGCTCGTCACCATGATCAGCCAGCTCAACCAGACGCCGGCAACGACCGAGGCCGATCCGGTGCCGTTGCGCCTTCTGGTGCCGCCGAACACGTCGCTCGAGCTGTGGGACAGCGGCATTCCGCTGTTCGCGCGTCCGGGCGACACGCTCGAGCAGATCGGCGAGACCTATCACGTGCCGCTATGGGCCCTGCAGCAGTCCAATCCAGGCACGGCCAGCGGGCCGCTGATGCCGGGCGAGCGCATCGTGATTCCCCGGCATCTGTTGCCGGCGCCCGCCGCTGTGCCGGAGGCCACGGCCAGTCCGGCGCATATCGCGACGGCGCGTCCAAAAGCGATGGTTCATCGCAGCAGCGGCAAGACAAGCCCGGCACAAGCCGCGGCCAATGCCGATCGGTCTGCGACGGCTCAGCCTGGTGGCAAGAACGGAATGATCATCGGCACACGGCGGCAATAGCTGCTGTAGTCGGGACCGAGTTCCTGCGAGAGGAAGACTTCTTCCATCTTCGCCTTCCAGCTCATGCCGAGTCCGATCATGATTGCGCCCAGCATCGCGGTGACGGTTCCGACAGCGATGCCGGTTGCCAGCAGGCCGATGATCTGTCCGGTATAGATCGGGTGCCGCACCAGGCCGTAGGGACCGGTATCGATGACCTTGTGGCCTTCCTTGTGCGTGATCGCGTTCGACCAGAACCGGCCGAGATGGATACGCGCCCACCAGGCGAAGGCGATGCCCGCGAGGGTGATGACGGTCAGCACCACGAACGCCGCGCCGCGCGGCGTCCACAGCGCCGGCTCGCCGAGCACGCGCGAGGTCCACGGCGTGAACAGGATGCCGCCGAGCACGATCAGCAGGTGATAGCGGCTCGTCCTGGTCACGGCGACATGCTTGCGGGTTTGGCCAGACCAGAACGAGGCGCCGACCCAGCTCGCCAGGAATAGCAGCCAGATGATGGCGAGCAGCGAGGTGGGCCAGGTCGTGGTCCAGCCGCTGAACGCAAACGCGATGATTTGGCTGCCCGACATATCTTCCCGAACCGCTTTCTGACTACGACCGGCCGGTCTTACTCACTCGGCCGCCGTGCGAAAAGGGTGTTGTTTGACGTCGAGCCGTTTGCCGTCGCCCTCGGCCGCCATCAGGAAGGCGATGGTCTCGCGCAGGGTCGGCTCGATCGCGCGCGGGGCATAGCCGAGTTCCCGCCGCGCCCGGTCGATCGACAGGTCGGAGGCGTGGAGCGCGATCCGCACGCCCTCGGCGGTGCCGGTCGGCGGCCGCCGGGTGATGCGATCGGAAACGAATTCGAGCATCCCGGCCGACAATTCGGCGAGCCGGCCCGGCACCGGGAGCGCCAAATGCTTGCGGCCGCTGATGATTGCGACCAGCGCGAGGATCTGGCTAAGGCGCAGGCTTTCGCCGCCGAACACGTAGCGGCCGCCGACCATGCCGCGCTCCATGGCCAGGATCAGGCCCGCGGCGACGTCGCGGACATCGACCAGATTGACGATGAAGTCGAGGTAGAGCTGGATCCGGCTGTCGAGAAAATGTCTCAGCATCGCCGACGGTGGGGTCAGGTTGCTGTCATGCGGGCCGATCGGCATGGTCGGCGTGCCGATGACGACCGGAAAGCCCTCCGCAGCAGCCTGCATGGCCCGCGCCTCGGCCTTCGCCTTGGAGCGGGTATAAGCGCCGGGCATCGCATCCGCAGGGGGCGCTGATGGTGCGAAGGCCGCCCCCTCCGCACCGGGATAGTCGAACAGAATCGACTCGGTCGAGCAGTGCAGGAAACGGCGCACCTGCCCGGCACGCGCGGCCGCGAGCACTGTCTCGGTGCCCTGGCAGTTGACCCGGTGGAAATCCTGCCGGTCGGGCATCCACATGCCGGGCAGACCGGCCAGATGATAGACCTGCTCGACGCCATCCACGGCCTTGCGCACGACAGCGGCGTCAAGCACTGAGCCCTCGACATACTGGACGTCGGCAATCATGTGCGTCGGGCAGCGGATGTCGAGCACGCGCACCCGGACACCCCGCGCCGCGAGCGCCGCGACGAGATGTTGGCCGATGAATCCGCTGCCGCCGGTGACGAGACCGTTCATTAGGGGTGCGAGTGCTGATCGCTTTGCAGTTGTTCCGAACCATTTGGATGCGGCGACCAGTCCGGCTTGATCAGGTCTGCAATCGCCGGTCGGAAGCCGAGCGCCATATAAAGTTTCGCCATCACGAACATCGGGCCAAGCCAAAGGTGAGCCGGGTGATCCAGCAGCGACGGCTTGTTACGTTCGAACACCTGATGGCCGACGGCCTGCGACGCAAAGCCGAGGATGATGAGCGCGGCGAACAACGTCCACAGCGCGATGCCATGGACATGGCCGACGATCAGCATGGCGGCGGCAAGGAACAGCACGGCAAAGGCCAGGATTCCGGCGCCCAGCGCCGCATCGAGCAGCAGCCAATAGAGCAGGACGGGCAGCGCCAGGATCGCGCCCAGGCTGATCTTCAGGCCGAACGCATCGAACTGCCACAGGCTGAGGGGCAGCACGGCGCCGAGAAACAGAAAGACAATGCCGATCACATGCATCAGGCCGTTGCGCGGGTCCCGATGATATCTGACATAGTCGATCATTTGGCGTCGAAACAGCTCGCTCATGCCGGACTCGCTCGTCAATGAGGTCGATGACCGCGCACTCGACGGCCGCAAAGAAGCGGCTATACCATCAAGCGCCAGCATCGACAAACCGCGAATCGCGCCGGTCGGTAACGGCCATTTGTCGCGCCGGGGCGACGTTCTTTGGCCCCGAATCGGCTTCCAGCGTGCCATAGCCGGCTGATTACAATTTCGTGATGTTGTCACACACTAGCAGTCGCGCAAGCCGCGCGATCGGTTCAATCCCGGGCGAGCCCGCCCGGCATCCGGCTATTTGTGCCGCTTCTGCTTCTTCGCGGCTGCCGGCGCCGGCTTGCTCGGAACGGCCGCAGGAGCCGCGGTCTCCTCCGGCGCCTTGGCGATCGTGATGATCTGAATCTGTTGGTTCACCGGCGCGGTCGGCCGCGCGGGATCGAGCAGTTGCTCCTCGCCGAGCCCGATTGATTGCAGGCGCTTGGCCGAAATCTTGAAGGTGTTCACGAGGATGTCACGGATCGCGTCGGCGCGACGCTGGCTCAGCGTCACATTGGCTTCACGCTTGCCGTTCGCCTCGATGTGGCCCACGACCAGGAAGGAATACGGCAGCAGGGCCGAGTTCACCATCGCGTCCGCGATGCGGCCGACCGTCTGATAAGATTCCGGGCGCACGATCGGCGTGTCGACGTCGAACTGGATATCGACATTGAGCGCCGGCAGGCTCATCAGATCAGGCGCGATCGGCGGCCGCTTTTGCGGCGGCGGCTCGTTGCGGCCGCGCAGTCGCGAGCGCTCCTGGGTCTGTGTGCGCAACGCCGGCAGATCGAGCGTCGGTGCGTTGTCCAGATGATTGAGCTGGGTGATGATGTCATCGCGGCTCACAGCCTGTGCGGCGGCTGGACCTGCTCCGGCACAGGCGAACAGGGCGGCCGCGAGTGCGGCAAGCAATGCTCCAGCGCGGCGCATCAGCGATACCCCGCGTCGCCGATCGCCTGCTGGCAGCGCGCGCTGACGCCGTTTGCGGTCGTCAGGCAGGGGATTGATTTGGACGTCTCCTTGGTTGTTCCAGCACAAACCTTGACGATCTCATGCGCGCAGGCATTGGCGACCGTCATGCGTGCCGCGATGCGCTTCTGGATCGCATCGAAGGCCTTGAGATAGTTGTCCTTGCAGGCCGGCGAGATCACATCCTGGTTGCGCGACAGGCATTCCTTCAGGCGCGCGGAGTCGAGATTGACGCCGCGGCAGTTGGCCACGATGTCGGCCCCACAGCTCGCGGCGATCAGCGCCGATGCGTCGCCAAAGCTCATCGTCTCCGCCATCGCAAGCGACGGCGCGACCAGCGCGACACAAAATAGGATCAAGCCTCCCCGGACCATGGCTGCATCTCATACGACGCACCCGGCCACGGTCAAGACCCAAGAAAGGCAGATCAGGGCGGAGCTGTGCAGTTTGCGGCGCGCCATCGCCGCACACGGCAGATTGGCAACGTCCGCTTCGGTCCGTTAGGCCCGCTGCACGAAGCTGTCGACGACCTTCTTCTCGCCGGCCTTGTCGAAGGCGATGGTCAGCTTGTTACCGTCGACCTTCACCACCCGACCATAGCCGAACTTCTGGTGGAAGACGCGATCCTCCAGCCCGAAGTCCGAGACCGTGCCGGTGGATTTCGCCACCAGCTCGCCCTCGATGGTCATCGGCCCACGTCGGCTGCGGCCAAAACTCTCGAAATCGCCGCGCCCGCCGAACGGTGACTGGTCCTCGCTGAAGCCGCCTTGCGCCTGGCCCGAGC
>NZ_JBARGP010000206.1:0-14775 GCF_049798375.1 Bradyrhizobium sp. | reverse complement strand
GGTCTGGGTGATCGCGCGGCCGCTGTCAGGTTTTGCCGAGACCTTCTCGCAATACATCGTGGAGGTCGCGACCGGCGGCGGCAGCGACAAGCCGGAGCCGGATCCCGAGGCCGAGGGCGTGCTGTTCGTTGTCAGCGGCACCGTCACGCTGATGCTCGGTGGCGCCTCGCATGGCATGAGCAGCGGCGGCTACGCCTACCTGCCCCCGGGCTGCAGCTGGACCTTGCACAATGACGGCAAGGTGCCGGCAACTTTCCATTGGATTCGGAAAGCCTATCAGGCCGTGCAGGGTCTTGCGCCGCCGGAGGCGTTCGTCACCAACGAGGCCGCCATCGCGCCGGTGCCGATGCCGCAGACCGACGGGCGCTGGGCCACCACCCGCTTCGTCGATCCGCTCGATGTGCGGCACGACATGCATGTCAACATCGTCACCTTCGAGCCCGGCGCGGTGATCCCGTTCCTCGAAACCCATGTGATGGAGCACGGACTTTACGTGCTCGAGGGCAAGGCGGTCTACCGGCTGAACCGCGACTGGGTCGAGGTCGAGGCCGGCGACTTCATGTGGCTGCGCGCATTCTGCCCGCAGGCCTGCTATGCCGGCGGCCCCGGCCGCTTCCGCTATCTGCTCTACAAGGACGCCAACCGGCATATGAACCTGCGCCTGTTCAGGTGAGCCGCCGCTCCAATCCCTGCCAGCGATAAATCAGGAACGAGACCACCCAGCTCGCCAGGAAGACGCCGACCACGAGATAGCCGAAATTGGCGAGGCTTTCGTTGAGACCGGACACGCGATCCCAAAACGGACCTTCGAGCGCGAGCTTGTTCACGATCAGGCCGAGCGCCTCGATGCCGCCGATCAGCACGGCGACCACGACCGAGATTGCGGTGATCGTGAGGTTGTACCAGAGCTTGCGGATCGGATTGAGGAAGGCCCAGCCATAAGCGCCGACCATCAGCACGCTGTCGGTGGTGTCGACCAGGGTCATGCCGGCCGTGAACAGCGCCGGGAAGATCATTACGGTGCTGAAGCTCAGGCCGCCGGAGGCCTGCCCCGCCGCCACGCTGAACAGGCTGATCTCGGTTGCGGTGTCAAAGCCCAATCCGAACAGCAAGCCGATCGCGAACATCTGCCAGCTTGCCGTGACCATCCGGAACAGCGGCCGCAGCATGCGGGATAGCAGGCCGCGGCCGGACAGCAGCATGTCGAGCTCCTGCTCCTCGACATCCTCGCCCCGCCGGGCGCGCTTGAAGCTGCGCCAGACGCTGCGCAGGATGACGAGATTGATCACCGCGATGGCGAGCAGGAAGAACGCCGAGGTGCCGGTGCCGATGATGCTGCCGATCGCCTGATAGTGCTGGAACCGGCCCTGCAGCGCGAACGCCGCCGCGGCGATCGCCGCAACCGCGATAACGATCGAGAACGAGTGGCCGAACGCGAAGAACAGCCCAACCGCGAGCGGCCGCTTGCCGTCCTGCATCAGCTTGCGCACGACGTTGTCGATGGTCGCGATGTGGTCGGCATCGACGGCATGCCGCAGGCCGAGCACATAGGCGAGCAGCGCCGTGCCAAGCAGCGCCGGCCGGTCCGACAGTGCCACGATGGCCCAGGTCCAGGCGAGCGCGTTGATCAGAAACAGGAACACGTAGAGCGCGATGATCCGCGGACGGGACTCGGCCGAGTGATCGTCGATCGCGTTCCTCAGGTGAAAGAGCATGCAGGCGATCCTTCCATCCGCGAAACCATCTCGTGTCACCGCAGCGGAAGCCGCCCCGCCGCGCGCACCGCACGCCGGATGGATGACGGTCCAGGTCGGTCTCCTGGCTTGCGGGTCGACGCTCCTGGTCCGCCTTCCCGGGTGCGACCGCCCAGTGGCATCATGGCAGGAACTCGCCGCTTACAGTTGCGGGCGCAGCTACGGATTTGGCTAGGGCTTGCTGGCCCGGCCGCACCGCATTCCCACGCGCCGATCTTGCGAGCGGCGCACCTGAACCCCGCCATGTTCATTCAAACACCATGGCTGTCAATCCCCGCCCCGCATCGCCCCCTCAACACCCGAAGACCTCGCTGCCGCTACGACGCCGCCTCGCCGCTCCGCACCTCGCTCGGCGCCGCAAGCCGCGGCGGACGCACCACGGTCACGGTGCAATTGGCTTCCGAGGCGACCTTGGCCGACACGCTGCCGAGCAGCGTGCGCAATATCGAATCCTGCCGCGCGCCGATGAGGATGTGGTCGACCTGGTTCACGCCAGCGAATTCGAGGATGGCGGAAGCCGGATCGATCGCCTCCAGCACATGCACGGTCAACCTGTCGGCGTCGAGCTTGAGCGGCGAGGCCCAGTGCCGCAACTGCACCATGCGGTCGATATGCTTGCTGTTGCCATGCTCGTCGAGGCTGCGGTCGACGGTGACGCGGCCGAGCTTCAGCACGTTGACGCAGGCAAGCCGCGCCGCGGGCAGCGTCGCCAGGATGCGCGCAGCGGCAAGGCGCAGCGCGCCGTTGAGCTCCTCTGTCCCTTCTGCGATGTCGATCGCGACCGCAACGATCGGGCTGGAGGCGATCTGCGCGGCGACGTCGGCCGCAGGCTCGGGTGGCGCCAAACCGCGATTCAAACGCCGCTGCCATACCGTCATGATGGAATCGCGCTTGACCTTGTGAGCGCGCGCCGTAAGCCTGACCTGGTCGGGATGACTGAGATCGAAGGCGAGCTGCGCGGCGGTCGGATAGCGGCGCTTCGGCTCGATCTCCAGGCAGCGCAGCACGATCTCCTGCAGCCACGGCGGGTAATCCGCCTTGAGCTGGCGCGGCGGATACGGATCGCGCCAGAGCCGCCGCTGCATGCTGCGCAAGGTCTCGCTCTCACCGAACGGCCGCACACCCGTGGTGAAAAAATAAAGTAGCACGCCGAGCGAGAACAGGTCGCTGCGCGGATCGTTGCGCAGGCCGGTCAGCCGCTCCGGCGCCATGTAGGGCGCCGTGCCATAGGGCACCCGGAATTCCTCCTGCAGCAGGTCGGGCAAACGGCGGTGGCACGACAAGCCGTAATCGATCAACACGACCTCGCCGGCGGGACGAAACATGATGCTCGATGGCTTGATGTCGTGATGGATCACATGCTGCTTGTGTAGGTCGGCCAGCGCGGTCGCGATCCCGGCGACCAATCCCCTCGCCTCCTCATAAGGCAGCGGCAGCTCCGGCAGGCGCTTGTAGAGAGTCTCGCCCGCGATGCGCTCGATCACGACATAGGCCTGATGGGCGAAGTCGCCGACGCCGAAACAGGCCGGCACGTGCGAGCCCGACAATTTCGGCAAAATCAGCTGCTCCATCTCGAAGGAGACGATCGCGGCCGGATCCTCACCTTCCGCCACGCGCGGAATCTTCATCAGCAGCGGCCGGTCGATGTCGGGATGGGTGACGCTCCACAGCGTCGCCATGCCGCCGGCATGCACGCAGTCGCCGACCGCGAAGCCATCGATCACAGCGCCGGTGCGGACCGGAGATTTCAGCATCGCGCTATCGTCCAGCTGAAAGCCGCTCCGCGAGCCATGGCGGCAGGCCATGGGCAAGGATGCGCCGCGCCGCCGTTTCGACATCGTAGGGCACGCGGCAATAGGTGACCTCCCGCGTTCGGGTCTCGAAGGTCAGGAAGCAGGCGGCGGCGTCGCCATCGCGCGGCTGCCCGACCGATCCCGCCACCGCGAGCCATTGCCGGCCGCGCAACAGCTGCACCGGCGCGTTGGAGGTGGGGATGAAGCTCGTCATCTTGGCGGTCGCCGACAACGAATACAACGCCGGACGGTGGATATGGCCGCAGAATGTCACCTGCGCTGACGTCGCGATCATGCTGCGCGCGGCATCGGCGGTCGACTGCACATAGTGCCAGCGGGCCGGGCCCGAGGCCTCGGAATGCACATAGAGCCGATCCTCATCCTCGATGCTCATCGGTAGCTCCGCGAGGAATCGGCGCTGCGCCGCGCTGAGCCGGTCGCGCGTCCAATCGATCGCGGCCTGCGCCTGCGCATTCATGTTCTCGCCATTGGATCCGATCGCATGATCGTGGTTGCCCCGGATCGCCAGCCCACCATTCGCGACCAGCTCCATCACGGTCTCGACAGACCATTCCGGATCGGCGCCATAGCCGACGATGTCGCCGAGGCAGACGAAGCGCTCGGCGCCGCGCGACCGCGCGGCCTCCAGGCAGGCGGCAAATGCCTGTCGGTTGCCATGGATGTCGGAAAACAACGCCAGCAGCATCCGCTTCCTCCGCGTCTGACGAGTCTCCCTCGCCTTCGCACGAAAAGTAAGGAACAGCAAACAGGTTGGTCGGCCAGTTGGCATCGATGTTTCCTCATCATCATGGCCGGGCCGCCCCGAACATCGACGGGCAAGCGATTCACATCTCAGCAGCTTTGAACCCACGACCGTTCGTTCTCGCGGCGGATCACGCCCGAGCTTTGCGATCTCTGGACCCACTCGAACAGCGAGAGGGCGCGGGGAATGCCGGATGCTGGCCGCACCCATGGCCCGCCTGCGAAAAAAAATGCACGCGGCAGGTACCACAGGTTCAGCCGGAACAACCGGCATTCCCCGCGCGACGGTTTTAACGCTTATATCGTGATCTCCTCGGTGCACCGGGCTTTCTGGCCACCGTAGGCGACAACGCTTGCGCGCTGCGCCGGACACCAGCGTCGGGGTGTCAGGACCACACGACTTCACGTCCGCCGGCCTGTGTTCGTCTGCACAAGCCCAACGTCCATCGCATCCCCGCCTCACGTGTCGTGACGATCGCGCGCAACGCCCCTCTCGACGAGGCGGGATGTCCGCATCAAATCACAATTTCTGAAAAAACGCAATAGATATTTTCGTCGGAGGATACCTAAACGGTCCGCATCAGCTCTAACCTCGAGACCGGAAATTCGCCGCATCAACGCGATGTTCGGCTATGGGCCACAAGCTGCCAATGAGGCGCCATCCTGGCGATGTCAGGTTTCCTGCTGCGAGTTGATGGGCCGTTGGTGAACGGCTTCATTGGCTTAGGGCCACAAATCGTCCTGACCTACTCGTCATCTTGGACGGTCGTCATCGAAATTTCGCAAACCGCGGGTTGCCCGAAGGGTGCGTTCTCGCTCAGGATTCCGTGTTTTGGAGAGTTCGTCGTGTCCCAAAGGTGCATGTGCCTCACCTTTTTGAGTTTTTGCAGAGCCTCAATGAGCTTATCAATACCGGCATCGTTAGCGCACAATTGGATAGTCTTGCCCTCTCGCTCGATCGTAAAGCTCAGAAACGGTTTGGTCATGTGCTCCTCCGAGAGGATCGGATACTAAGCAGACGTCGGAAAAGGATCTCTAAGATATTTCCTAGAAAATGTTGGTCCGAGTCCGCAATGGGTCACAAGCGGTCTTGTCGCCCTAATCCGCCCTCCGCGCTCCTTGCATGAACATCTGTCAAATGTTACGATACGTAACAGTTACGACGACGCATGGCATGAGCTCCGCGATGTCCGACTCCATGGCGAACGATAAATTCCTAGCCGACCTGCTATCGGACCTCGATGTTCTCGCGGAAGAAGCGATGACTGAATGGCAGGTGCCTGCCGGCGACACCTCAGACCCAGTTCACGATCTGCTCGATCACCAAGACTTTCACAGCCACGGGTCTCGCGATGCTGGTCGACGAGGGCCGGCTCGATTGGACCAAGCCTGTTCGCGACTATGTTCCGGAATTCCGGCTGCACGACCCGGTCGCCACGGAGCGCGTCACGGTGCGCGACCTGCTGTCTCACCACAGCGGCCTGCCGCGGCATGATTGGGTCTGGATGCCGGGCGGCCTGTCGCGCACGCAGATGCTGGCCGCCATGCGCCACATCGAGCCGAGCCGCGACATCCGGACCACCTTATCAATACAGCAATCTCGGTTACAACGCGGCGAGCCTCGTGACGGAACGACTCAGCGGTCAAAGCTGGGAGGATTTCACCCGCACCCGCATCATCGAACGGCTGAAGATGCCGGTGACGTTCACGGTCGGCGACCTGGCACGCGCAGAAGATGCGGCCACGCCTTATATCGTCCATCGCGGCGAGCGCCGGCCGACGAAGCTCTGGCCCGTGCATGCGACAGCTGCTGGCGCGATCAACACCTCGGTTGCAGCGATCGCCAACTGGATGAAGTTCCTGCTCGCCGAAGGCGAATTCGAAAACCAGCGGCTGCTGTCCGCGGCACTGGCGCGCGAGATGCAGGCACCACGCGTCTACTCATCGGCGCCGGATCGCGAATTCGGCCCTGTCCATTCCGGCCTCGGCTTCGTCTCAACGACTTATCGCGGCGAGCGCATCGTCGGACATTCCGGCGGCTGGCTCGGCTGGAGCACATTGATGCGGCTGGTGCCCGAGCGGAAGCTCGGCATCGCGGTGTTCTGCAACGTCTCGGGAGCGCCGATTCCGTCCATCCTGATCAACCATGTGTTCGACCATGTCAGCGGTAAGGAGTCCGTTCCGTGGCTGGAGCGGCTTCGCGATCTCCGCCGCAAGGCGCTGGCGCAGGAAGAGATCGACGAGCAGAACCGTGCCAAGGCCCGAAAGCCGAACGCATCGCCCGGCCACGCGCTATCAGACTATGCGGGCAGCTATGAACATCCGGCCTACGGGCGGATCACCATCACGGCGGCAGACCACGGTCTTCACTGGACCTATCGGATCTTCTCCGGACCTTTGACGCACCGCCACTATGAAACCTTCGAGACCCCGCAACTGCCCTACGCGTTGAATCCGGACCGTCTTGCGTTGTCGTTCAACACCGATCGCGACGGCAATGTCGCCAGTCTGTCGGCTCAGTTCGACCCGATGGTCGCGGACATCGTCTTTGCGCGCGCACCGGGTGGCGACTGCATGGATGCAACCTTTCGCGCGGCTTGTGCGGGTTGCTGGCGGCACGGGTCGATGACGCGTGTGGTCTCGCTGCAGGCCGACGGCGAGCTGACGCTGAAGTCCGACTATCAGCCGCTGTATCATCTACGCCCCCACCAAGGTGGCATTTTCGGCATTGCCGGGCTTGAAGGGTTTCGCGTGGAGTTTCGACGCGGCGGGACTGGCTCGGTCGATGCGCTGGTGTTTCATCAACCCAACGGCATGTTCATCGCGCAACGGAGCGAGGCCGATCTCCTGTCGAGTTGAACGCAGTATCCGCGATTGGAGGGCTGATGGTCGCTTGACGACGGCGCGCGGAACCAATTGCCTGGCCACGCGATTGGATTAGGCCGGACTCGCTTCGCTGTCCGGCAATGCCGCAGAGGATGCCCGAATGAGTAAGCGCAAAACGACTAAGCCCCGCAAAACGGCCGCCGGAGCAACCGTCATCGCGGAGCCCACGTCGAGGCCGAAGCGCGCCGTCCCGGTCCCCGCCATGACCGGCTCGGAAGCAGAGGAACTCCAGGCTGATACGTCCACTGAAACGAGACTCCCGGAATTCCTCGGCCACAAGACCGACGACAAGCTGTCGCCGGTGCCACCTGTGGAACTCGAACTCCAGCCGGTGCTCCCGCCAGGTATCGCCGAGCCGAAGCCGGACGTTGCGCTCCCTGTCGAAGCTCGCTCGGAGGCCGAGGAATCGGTCGAGGCCGCGCCGGGTGAAGCAAGGATGGCCAGTTCCTCATCAAGCATGGAGAGTCCTCCGGCGGGACCGTTGCGGGCAATGGCCGGCATGGAAGCCTGTCAAAAGCTGTTGATGGAGATGACGCGGGACAATCTCGACCTGGCCGCCAGCCTCGCCTCGATGCGCTCGCCGCTCGATATCGTCGACGTCGCGACCAAGTTCGCTGGCAGACAGGTTGGCATGTATGGCAGGTTTTCAAAGGCGGTCGCCGACATCGCCGCCGGGCGGCAGCAAACGTAGCCAGCATGAGTGGCAGCGATATGCGGGATCGTGACCCGGATATCGCTGCGCTCATCCGGGGTACCCATTGGACCGCCGTTTCGTCGCCTACTGCTCCTGGTCCTTCGGCGGCATGCGCGGCGGCAGCAGCGGCGTGAAGGAGACGCCGTCGCCTGCTTGTACACCCGCCTTGAACTCACCGGTCGAGGGATCGCCGCCTGCGGTCTGGATGATGCTCTTCGGCAGGATGTATTCGCGCGCCGCGTCGATGATGCCGCCCTCGCCGGTGCCGAAATCGGCGGCCCGACCGCCCTGCGGATGGCCGGCCGCGATCTGGTCCGAGGCATGCTGGGTCTTGTCGGCCAGCGCATCGGTGTAGGGCAGCCGGTAGGCGCGCGGCACGCCGCTCGGCCGGTTGTCCTCGTCGAGCGCCTCGACCCACAGATAGACCGAGCCGGGATCGCCCTCGACCGTGTGGGGATCGACGATCCTTGTCTGCAGCAACTTGAAGCTCGCCGGCAGCCGGTCGATGCTGGCCCAGCCGAGCAGGCTGCGGGCGCCGACGAAACTCACGACATAAAACACGCTGGTGACGACCACGGCGGCCGCCTTGGCCGGCCATGGCAGGCGGGCATAGACCAGCACCAGCAGCAACAGCGCGCCGATCAGCGCGTAGCTGACGGCCAGCGTCACGATCACGGTCTGCAGATTGCTCACGGCCGGAACATCCTCACGCCGGTCTTGGGATCAATGTCGGCGCCGTTGGCATGCACGTTGCGAAACGTTGCCAGCAGCGATTTCGGCCGCCGCATCACGTCGACCACTTTGCCGGCCGCGTCCAGCTTGAAACGAACCGCGGTCTTCTCGTCGCCGGTGTGATCGACCGTGACCTTGTCGTCGAAGATCACCTGCGCGGTGGGATTGAGCTTCTGCACCTTCACGGTGGCCTCGACCGGCTGGCCGCTGACGGCCTGGAAGTGCGAGACGTTGACGGTGTATTCGCCGGGAACGAGGCCACGGATGGTGACGATCTCCTCGCGGATTGGCGACGCGATCTTGAGTCCGTTGACCAGGATGAAATCATTGGCGCCCCCCCGGTCGTCTCGATCCAGCGTCAGGAAGCCGGCCTCGCGATGCCGGTACCAGGCGATGTTGCCCACCGGGTCCTGCACGAACAGATCGAGATCGTCGGGGTGATTGTCCGGCCAGTCCAGCGTGATGATGAACTCGGCCTTAGTGTCGACCTTGCCGTCCTTGGCATCCGGCGAGATCGACAGCACCGCGATGAAGAACAGGAAGGCGACGATCTGCAGCGCCTTGAACAGCATGACGCTGAACGGATCGAACTGCTCGTCGCGCGGATAGAGACCGAAATCATCCATCATGCGGGACGCTCCGGATAGCTTTCCAGCAGCGGCGTTACCCGCGTCTCGGTCAGCATCACCGCATCCGAGAACACCCGCTGGGTCGCGGTATCCAGCATGTAGTACTGGATGCGCACCAGGATGGAGCCGACGAGGCCGGCAAGCGTGGTGTACATCGCCACCGCCATGCCGTCGCTCATCAGTCCCATCGAGGATTTCATCGCCAGCTTGTCGCCGACGTCGAGGCCCGCGATCGGCGCCAGCATGATGATGAAGCCGATGATGGTGCCGAGCAGACCCAGCTTCATCAGTGTGTCGGAGGCAAACGCACCGAAGCCGTTGGAGCCGCGCAGCCGGTCGGCCAGCGCTCGCAGCAGCAGGGTCTGGTCGATGCGCCCTGCCCCTTGCGTCTCCGCCTTGGTGACGAGGCTTCTGATATGATCGGGCACGAGGCCCGACGGTAGCAGATGCGCGTCCGGCTGCAGCACCCGCGCGCGATCGGGCCCGGTCAGGACGGCGCGGCAGCGTCGTGCAAGGTCAGCCTCGCGTGAAATGCGCCGCGTGCGCCAGAAGCAGTGGACACAGGTGAGGACGTAAAGCGCAGCGATCACGCTGGAGAGATAGGTACGGTCGGAGGCGACCATCATATGGATGAAGCCGTAGCGCCACAGCACCACGGCAGCGAAGATCGACAGGCCGGTGAAGATCATCCACAGCAGCAGCGGGCCGCGCTCCGGCCCCTCCGCCGGCGGAACTCTTATCTCGGCACTGCTGACCACGCTCATGTCGCGTTAGCTCCCTTATCGATCCGGTCTCCGCCGGCGCATCAGCGACAGTTAAGCAGAGCCACAGCATCGCGTCCAAAGGGATATGCCCGGAAGCCGCTGGGAAATTTTCCCAATCGACGCAGGAGGCATCGCAGATGCTTGGCGGCGGCGGTGCATGTTGTTACCCTCCATTGACAAGCTGTGGAGATGATCGCATGCGCCTGGTGCTTCAGCTCATCTGCCGCCTCGCCGTGATCGTCGCCGTCTGCCTTGCGGCCGCCACGATGTGGGTCACCGTCGATGCCTATCGCAGCGTCGACCGGGCGACGAGCGCGTCCGCCAAACGCGTCTCCCAGGCGTTGCAGGCACTGTACTGGCAGGAGCTGCTGCTGCGCAGCAGCAGGACGCGCGAGCATCTGCTGCCGATTCCGGACTGGCGCACCACCGAGACGATGAAGCTGATCTCGCCTGGCATCTGCGTCGCGTTCCAACCGCAAGCGCCATTCGAAAAGCCGCTCTGCGGCCAGAGCAAGGGGCTGGGCGAGGCGCCGCCGCGCTGGTTCAGCTCGGCTGTGCAAACCGTGCTCGGCGACCACCGCGCGGTGGCGCAGCCGATCAGCATCCGCGCCAGCACCGCCGGCACCGTGTCAGCGGTGGCTGATTCCGATGCCGCGATCCAGCTCGCCTGGCAGCGCATCCAGGACAATTTCAGCGTCGCGCTGACGATGGCGCTGGCGATCGGCGCCCTCGCTTCGCTTGCGATCGCGCAGGCACTGGCGCCGGCGCGATCGATCGTCGTCGCGCTGCGCGGCATGGCCGGCGGCCACTACCGCCCCGTGCTGCCCCGCTTCCGTTCCATGGATCTTGCGATGATCGGACAGGCCGTCACCGAGCTCGGTGACCGGCTGGCACTGGCGACCGAGCAGCGCGCGGCGCTGACCCAGCAGTTGCTCGACGTCCGGGACCAGGAACGGCGGACGCTGGCGCGCGAGCTGCATGACGAATTCGGCCAGAACCTGACCGCGATCCTGGCCTTTGCCAGCACCATTGAGGCCGGCGCGGCGCACGAGGCGGAGCTGGCGCAGGATGCGCGAATGATCTCGAAGGCGACGGCGCACCTGATGACCTGCCTGCGCGGCACGCTCAGCAGGTTGCGGCGTCCACTTGCCGCCGATATCGGGCTCGAGGCCAGCCTGATCGCGCTTACCGAATGCTGGCAGAACGCCGCGCGTCCGACCATCCGCCTCGACCTGCAGGGCGATTTCGCCGACGTGCAGGGGCCGGTCGCGGTGACGGCCTATCGCGTCGCGCAGGAATGCCTCACCAACGCGCTGCGTCACAGCACCGCCTCCGAGATCTCGCTCCGCGTCGCGCGACAGGGCGGAACGGAAGACGCGCTGCTGATCTGCATCGAGGATGACGGCGGCGGCGACACTGCTGAACTCACGGAATCATCCGGCTTCGGCCTCGCCGGAATCCGCGAACGGATCGCCGCGGTCGGCGGCTCGCTGTCGATCGGCCTTGCTCCGCGCGGGGTCAGCGTCGCGGCGATGATTCCGATCGCTGCATGAAACAGGGAGCGTCGAGGCTGATGGCGGAGGCGGCACAATTGTCGATCCTGCTGGTCGACGATCACCCGGTGGTCCGCCAGGGTTACCGGCGCGTGCTGGAGAGTCAGGACGGCTTTGCGGTCGTTGCCGAGGCGGAGAACGCGGCACAGGCCTATGCCGCGTTTAAAACCCATGCGCCCGACATCGTCATCATGGATATTTCGATGCAGGGGGCGAGCGGACTGGAGGCGATCCGCAACATCCGCGCCCGCGACCGCTCTGCCCGTATCCTGGTGTTCAGCATGCACAGCGAGGTCGCGGTGGTGAAGGCCGCCTTCAGCGCCGGCGCCGGCGGCTTCGTCACCAAGAGCAGCGAGCCCGCGGCATTGATCCGCGCCATCCGCGCGGTCGCCCGCGGCGAGCGGGCCATCAGTGACGACGTGGCGCATAGCCTCGCAGCCGACAGCCTCGACCCGTTGCAGGCGACGCTGGACCGGCTGGGCGAACGGGAGATCGAGATCCTGCGGCAGCTCGCGGCCGGGCTGACCACCGATGCGATCGCCGCCAATCTCCATCTTAGCGTCAAGACGGTCCAGAATTACCATTATCTGGTGAAGGCCAAGACCGGGCTTCAGACCGACGCCCAACTGGTGCGCTTCGCCGCCGCCTGCGGGCTGACCCAGCTCTAACGACGCCGTATCCGCTGGCCTCCGCCGGAACACCCTGCCCCCGTGCCGGCCGGTCGGCTTCTTCTTGTCCCCTCAGTGGCCGATCTGCTAAAGCGTGGCCTTGAAACCCGCCGGGGCAGCTGTTTTGCTGCACCCGGCTGCCGTGCTTTGGAGCCCCTGCATGATCCCCCGCTATAGCCGTCCCGAAATGACCGCGATCTGGGAGCCGCAGACCCGCTTCAAGATCTGGTTCGAGATCGAGGCGCATGCGGCGGATGCGCTGGCGGAACTCGGCACCATTCCGAAGGACGCGGCCCGGACCATCTGGGCGAAGGCCAAGGACGCCACCTTCGACGTCGCGCGGATCGACGAGATCGAGCGCGAGACCAAGCACGACGTCATCGCCTTTCTGACCCATCTCGCCGAGATCGTCGGTCCCGAGGCGCGCTTCGTGCACCAGGGCATGACCTCGTCGGATGTGCTCGACACCTGCCTCAACGTCCAGCTCACCCGCGCTGCCGACCTGCTGCTGGCCGACCTCGACAAGGTGCTGGCGGCGCTGAAAAAGCGCGCCTTCGAGTACAAGATGACGCCGACCATCGGCCGCTCGCACGGCATCCATGCCGAGCCGGTGACCTTCGGGCTCAAGCTCGCTTATGCCTATGCCGAGTTCTCGCGCGCCCGCGAGCGGCTGGTCGCGGCGCGCAAGGAAGTCGCGACCTGCGCCATCTCGGGCGCTGTCGGCACCTTCGCCCAGATCGATCCGCGCGTGGAGGCGCATGTCGCAAAGGCGATGGGCCTCACGCCGGAGCCGATCTCGACGCAAGTGATTCCGCGCGACCGCCATGCGATGTATTTCGCGACCTTGGGCGTGATCGCCTCCTCGGTCGAGCGCATCGCCACCGAAGTGCGCCACATGCAGCGCACCGAGGTGCTGGAGGCCGAGGAGTTCTTCTCGGAGGGCCAGAAGGGCTCCTCCGCAATGCCGCACAAGCGCAACCCGGTGCTGTCGGAAAACCTCACCGGTCTGGCGCGTATGGTGCGCGGCTATGTGACTCCCGCGATGGAGAACGTCGTGCTTTGGCACGAGCGCGACATTTCGCATTCGTCGGTCGAGCGCATGATCGGCCCCGACGCGACGGTCACGCTCGACTTCGCGCTGGTGCGTCTCGCCGGCCTGATCGAGAAGCTCTTGGTCTATCCGGCCAACATGGAAAAGAACCTCGACCGCCTCGGCGGCCTGGTGCATTCGCAGCGGCTCCTGATCGCGCTGACCCAGAAGGGCGCGAGCCGCGAGGACAGCTACAAGCTCGTCCAGCGCAATGCGATGCCGGTCTGGCGCGGCGAAGGCGACTTCAAGACGCTGCTCAAGCAGGACGCCGAGGTGAAGAAATATCTCACCGATGCCGAGATCGACGAGCAGTTCGACCTCGCCTACCACCTCAAGCACGTCGACACGATCTTCAAGCGCGTGTTCGGCGAGGGATAATCGCGGCTGCACAATCGGGTCGTCATTGCGAGCGAAGCCAAGCAATCCAGATTCAAGAGGAAGTCTGGATTGCTTCGTCGCTCACGCTCCTCGCAATGACGCTGTTACCTGCCTCGCCGCGCACCACCCGCAGCACAACGGAGGAGCCCGCGCAGGCGGGCATCTCGAAGGATCGTTACGGACGGCTGGCGCCTACTCCGCCTTCGCCTGCTCCAACGGTGCTCCGGCCAAGGCTGCCCGCGCGTGTCCCTTCGCGGTGACCACGCGACGGCGGCGCTGCACCAGATACTGGTCGGCGAGCACGCCGATCAGGATCACCGTGCCCATGACCGCGAAGTTGAGCGAGCTCGGAATGCCCAGCAGATTGACCAGGTTCTGCAGGATCTGCAGCAACACGGTGCCGAGCACGACGCCGATGACCGAGCCCTCGCCGCCGCGCAGCGAGCAGCCGCCGAGCACAGCGGCGGCAATCGCGTAGAGCTCATAGAACGAGCCGTGCACCGCCGGCGAGATCGAGCGGGTGTACATCGCGAACAGGACCGCCGCGAATGCCGTGAGCCCGCCGCAGACTACATAGGCCGCGATCATGACGCGGTCGGAGCGGATGCCGGAATAGCGCGCCGCCTCCTCGTTCTTGCCAACGGCGTAGAGATAACGGCCGAACACCGACCGGTGCAGCACCACCCAGGCGATCGCGGTGACGATGGCGAGCGCGATCACGCTGTGCGGCAGTGGAAAGCCGAATACATCGGTGCGGCCCGCAGTCAGCCATTCCAAGGTCGGGAAGCTGGCGCCATAGCCGAAGCCGGCGGTGGAATCCTCGGTGTAGTAGCGCGCGGCGCCGCGATAGATCAAAAGGCCGCACAGCGTGACCACGAAGGGCTGGATCTTCATCTTGGTGACGAGCAGGCCGTGGATCACGCCGATCACGAGCCCGCCAGCGATGATCAGTGCGAAGGCCGTGACCCAGTCGACATTGCGATTGACGATCAGGTCGATGAACAGCACGCCGAGCAGCGCGATCACCGAGCCGACCGACAGCTCGATGCCGCCGATGATGATGACGCAGGCC
>NZ_JBARGP010000205.1:0-5247 GCF_049798375.1 Bradyrhizobium sp. | reverse complement strand
CAAGGGCGAGCACAAGCGCCCTCAGAGCCGCGCTGCCATCTCCTTCAGTCGCGTCGCGGTCAGGTCATCTGCGGGAAAGAACGTTTCCAACGCCAGCTCCGACAGCGTGATATCGACCGGGGTGCCGAACACCATCGTGGTCGAGAAGAAGCTCAGTACCTCGCCATCCTGTCGCAGCTTGAACGGGATCGCGACATTGTCCGGCGGCAGCGGCCCTGACCTGGCCGGCATCGGGTAGGATTTCAGGTCCTGATAGAGCTCGAGCAGTTCTCCATCGGCCGTAGCCTCGCACTGCCGATGCAGCCGTTCCAACAGATGCCCGGACCATTCGGCGAGATTGACGGTGCGCGGCGCCAGCCCCTCGGGATGAAGGGCGAGCCTGAGGATGTTGAAGGGCTGACCGAGCAGCCGTTGCGGTAGGCCTTCCAGCAGCGGCGCCACCATGCGGTTGGCCGAGACCAGATTCCAATGCCTATCATAAGCCAGCGCCGGATTGGGCTCATGCGCTTTCAGAACCAGATCGATTGCGTGACGCGCGGCGGCAAGCGCCGGATCGTCGAGCGAGCGCTGCGGAAAGGCCGGCGCGTAGCCGGCGGCGACCAACAGCACGTTGCGTTCGCGCAAGGGCACCTCCAACCGTTCGGCCAGCCTCAACACCATCTCACGTGACGGTGCGGCGCGGCCGGTTTCGACGAAGCTCAGATGCCGCGCCGAGATCTCGGCATCGACGGCGAGATCGAGCTGGCTCAGATGCCGGCGTTGCCGCCATTCCCGTAAGTACTCGCCGACGTGAACCGGTCTGGCGCGGTCGGCTCGCGCGACGGATGCAGGTGCGTTCATGATCGAAAAGCTATCACGCCGATGTCACGCGTTCCATGACCTCCGAGGTAATCGAATTGGGGCGCTCGCGGGAGCAAGGTTGAGCGCACAGGAGACGATCTCCTGCATCGCTGAACGATAGGTTGCAACCGAAGGAGACCCGCTATGAACGCCACAATCCGCTCTTCGCAATTCCTGCGCCGGGCACTTGCCGCCGACGCCGTCTTCAGCGGCGTCGCAGCCGTGCTGCTGACCGTCGACGCCGGCATGCTCGCGCCACTGCTCGAATTGCCAGGGGCGCTGTTGCGCGAGACCGGATTGTTCCTGATTGCCTATACGGCTCTGGTCGGCTGGCTCGCCACCAGAGCGGTCGCGCCGAAAGCGTTGGTGATGCTGGTGATCGCGGGTAACGCGGCCTGGACGGTCGGCAGCCTCGGGCTGCTGTTCTCAGGCGCGGTGTCGCCGAATTTGCTCGGCGAGGCCGTCGTCGCAATCCAGGCTATTGCGACCGGCGTGCTCGCCGAATTGCAATATATCGGGCTGCGCCGCAGCGGCAGTGCAGTCGTCGCGTAAAAATCGAATGGAATCGTCGCGCGGCGCCCCCCGCGCGACGATGTTTGTTACTGCACGGCTTCCGAACGCCGGAAACGCTCGCCGATGCCGAGCATGACGCCATTGGCGTTGGCGATGCCGAGCTCGAGGCTGGTGGCGATGCGCCTGGCGCGCTCGACGAAATGCGCCTCCGCCTCGCCCGGGCAGACCTCGTGCGCTGTCTGTTCGAACAATGCGAGCCAGCGATCGAAATGCGCGGCATCGACCGGCAGAGGCGCATGCTTGACCATCGGCGTACCGTGATAGCGGCCGGTCATCAGGGCCACCGACGACCAGAATGCGCACATCTGCTGAAGGTGCGGCCCCCAGTCACGGATGCGCGCATCGAACACCGGCCCGAGCACGGCATCCGCCCGCACCTTGTCGTAGAAGGCGTGGACCAGGCGCTCGATCATGGCCTCCGTGATTCCGGTCCGGGCTGCGATCTCGGCCGTGATCCGCGCACGCCGCTCGTCGGCTTCCATGCCTGTCTCCTAAATATGCATATGAAATACCTATTTAGCGCGCTATGTTCGGTTCGCAAGTCAAATTTCGGTTCCCTCATGCACCTGACCATGTTCACCGACTTCGCGCTGCGCACCCTGATGCGACTGGCAGGCGAGCCGGCACGCTCGTTTGCGACCGCCGAAATCGCGGCCGAATTCGGCATTTCGCGGAACCATCTCGCCAAGGTGGTGCGCGACCTCGCAGGAGGCGGCTTCATCACCACGCAACGCGGGATCGGCGGCGGTTTCGTGCTGGCGCGGCCGGCGCAATCGATCACGCTGGGCCAGGTGGTGCGCGCGCTGGAGCGCGAGGCGCTGGTGGAATGCTTCCGCGCCGACGGCGGCTGCTGCCAGCTGACCACGCGCTGCCGGTTGAAAGCCAAGCTCGCCGCCGCCCGCGAAGCCTTCCTCCGCGAGCTTGACACCACGACATTGGACGAATGCGCCTATCCAGCACCGACGCCAGAATTCGCGGAGGCGACATGACACAGGTGGAATTCGGAGATGATGCGGTCGAGGTCGATGCCACCGTCATCGCCGAAGGGCTCGGTATGACACTGCCGGTCTTTCGTGAGGAGATGCAGGCCGGCCGGATCACCAGCGTGGTCGAACGCGGCGTCGACACTGACCTCGGCCGGCACCGCCTCACCTTTTTCTCGGCGCATCGGCGGTTCCGCTTGATCGTCGATCAGCACGGCCTCATTCTGAAGCGATCGGCGCTCGATTTTAGCGAAGCGTCCCTGCCCGCCTCGGTTCATCGCGGGGGCTGATCACTTCGAGAGCAATCGGCGATGACAGAGCATGTGCGCGGCACCGAAGGCTACGCATCGGAAGCCGACACGCTCGTTGCGCGCTATGAGAGCCTCGCCGCGGAGGACGTGCACCGTGCGGTACTGCATCTGTTTCCGACCGCGCCCGCACGCGTGCTCGACATCGGCGCCGGCACCGGGCGCGATGCTGCCTGGTTCGCCGCGCAGGGCCATCGGGTGGTCGCGGTCGAGCCGACTGAGGCACTGCGGCAGCGTGCGATGGTGCTGCACCCCTCGCCCCGCATCACCTGGATCGATGACGGGCTGCCCGAGCTTGCCGTCCTGCGCACGCACCACCAGCAATTCGATCTGATCATGATGACAGCGGTGCTCATGCATCTCGATTCCGCCGAGCGCGCCCGCGCGATGCTGAACATCGCAAGCCTGCTCGCGCCCGAGGGCATGCTGATCATGCGGCTGCGGCACGGCCCGGTGCCGCCAGGACGGCGCATGTTCGACGTGACGACCGCCGATGTGACCGCGCTTGCCGTGCCGGTCGGTCTGGACTGCGTGTTCGAACATCACGGCGGCTCGCTCGGCGTCCAGAATTTTTCGGCCGGCGTCACCTGGACGACGCTGGCCCTGCTCAGGGGCAGCGGCGCTTAAGCGCTAGACCGCAACACGGTGCCCGTTCAGCGTCTTGCCTTTGCCCCGCTTGGCACCGCTGGTCGCACGCTTGGTTTTACCGGGGCCCCTTGCAGTCTTCGTCTTTGGTGCCTTCTTGCTCTTGGTCGCTTTGGCGGTCTTCTCGACCTTGCGCTGCGCCTTGCGGGCTTCCTTTTCCTTCAGCAGCGCCTTCTCTGCCCTGGCCTCGGCGCGCTTCTTAGCCCGCTTCTTCTCGCAGGCTTCGCATTTGCAGCCGATCGGCTTCAAATAGGCCTTGAAGTAGTCGGTGCCGTAATCGTAGTTGATCTCGTCGCCGGGCTCGATGTCCTTGATGGCGCGGATGATCACCTTGCGCTTGCGTGGGCGAACGTCGGATTCGGCGTTCGGCTTGCAGGAATGATTGATGTAGCGGGCGACGTTCTCGCGAACCGAGCCGTCGATGGTCCAGCGGTTGTTCAGCTCGAACAGATATTTGTTCTCGATCGCATCCTCATCCTTCTTCTTGGAGTCAAGGATTGGACCGAAATAGCGGATGATCTTCTCGCCCTTCTTGATCGGCTTGGTGGCGAACAGGCCGAGACCAGTCTTGGAACGGCCGATACGGTAGGGCTTGGACGTCGGGATAGCGGGCATGATCGATGGAAGCCAGGGGACACGCGGGGATGATTCAAGCCCGCCCTTCTAGGACAATTCCGCCCCAATGTCAGGCCTTTCCGGCCGCCATCTCGCCCTATCCCCAGCCCAGCCGCGCCGAATAACCGACATGGTTTCAGGTCTGATAGAGCCGATGAAACAGCATCCTCAGCAATCCTATCTGTATGCCATCGCCGCCGTCGCGCTTGCAGCGCTGTGCGTCCTGCCCCTCATCACGAGGGACGCGATCGCGCGGGCTGCGGTCGGTAGCAGCTATTCCAGCACCGCTGCGGCCAATTGTTGGAGCGCCGACGGCAAGAAGAACGCCGACGACCAGTCATCGCGCATCTGCCGCGGCAAGGCCGGACGGGTGGTGTTCGTGAACATCGACGATCTGCGCGAGACGGTCTCGGTCGGACGCAACCGCACCGAAGCGGCGAAGGAACCGGCCGCGCAGGCCCTGTTTGCTCCGTTCAGTTCGGCAGCTCCACGGATCGAGTGGCGGATGGCCGGTAGCGAGCCGATCGCCATTATCCAGCGATGGCAACTGGCAGACCAGGCTGATCAGGACAACAACGGCCGACCGCGCGACAAGGCCCTGCTGATCGTGACGCGGCTGTCGCCCGGCGGCGCCTGCCACGTCGCCTATGTCGATGCGGCCGCCAATCCGAACGCCAACGAGCTGGCACGAAAGGCCGCAGACGAAACCGCGCGCAGCTTCGTGTGCGGCAAGGACCCAGTGAAGATCATCGGCAACAGCGGGCGCGCGGTGCAGCTCGCCACGCAGCGCTAGGTCTTTTCTCTGCTCTAGCCATGTTGCGGCGACCTGGTCGCCATCAGCATGGCCTGCAGCAGCGCCTCTGGCGTCGTTCCATCAGGCGCACGGCGCAACATGTCGGTGAGCCGGCCGTCGAGCAGCAGCATGGTATAGCCATGCACCAGCGACCACGCATGAACGATCCTGCCGGCCTCGTCGAGCGACAGCTTGCCGTCGGCGATCTGCCCTTCGTGTCCCGCCCCGACCGCGCGGGCCAGACCCTTGAACGAGGCTTCCGCCGCCGCGTGCAGCGCGGGTCGCGTATAATCCAGCCGCTCGTTGCGGAACATCAGGCTGTACATGCCGGGATTGGCCTCTGCATAGGCGACATAGGCGCGCGCCGATGCGAGCCCCTTCTCTGCCGGCGGCGCCGCGGCGACCGCGGCCTGCATCGCCGCACCGAAGCGCTGGAAGCCGATCGCCGCAAGCTCGCTGAGCAGGCCGCTCAGATCGCCGAAATGACTGT
>NZ_JBARGP010000204.1:0-4571 GCF_049798375.1 Bradyrhizobium sp. | reverse complement strand
GCCTCGGCGTCCCTCGACGCCAAGGCCACGAGTCGCCGCGCCGTTCGCCTGCCGTGACAAGCCAGCCGCCGTCGCAATCTGGTCGATCGTCATGGGCTCGGACGCAACGAAGGTGAGGTCGCAACCAAGCCGCAGCAGTGCGGTCATGGGGCTGAGAAGAGCATTCGATCCAGCGTCCCAGCCCCGCTCCAGGGTCCGGTCGAATTTTAGCCGCGACCAGGAAGCGCCGGGCGAAAATACCCATTCAGAATGCGCCGGAGACTTCGAGTCAGAATCATAACGTCGCGAGCGGGTAAACGGCTGAATCCTATAGAATAATCTGGCTGGGGCGGGAGGGATCGAACCTCCGTATGGCGGAATCAAAATCCGCTGCCTTACCGCTTGGCTACGCCCCATCAGGCGGACCGGACGCGAACCCCAAAAGGCCCGCCGATTCCGGCTCGGTGCCGGTGGTCTACAGACCGCGGCCCCCCATTTCAACTGCTCCGCCGGCGGAATTTCGCACCGCCCTCGCCTGCTTTGCAGCTCGCCGGTATTCGCCAGCCGCCGCAAGACGTTGCAGTCATGGCCTGACCTTCGCGCGACAGTTGAGGGCCGGGCAATTTCATGGGATGACGGCAGCCACACTCCAGACATCGCCCAAAACACCGTCCAAGAAACCGCCGAGGAAGCGTCATGATCTACCGCGCGCCCATCAACGACATCCTGCTCGCCCTCAACCATGGCGCCGGCCTGAAGGCTGCGGTCGAGGCCGGGCATTACGGCGATTTCGACGCCGACGTCACCGCCGCGGTGCTCGAGGAAGCCGGCAAGATCGCAAGTGACGTGCTGGCGCCGCTCAACCGCAGCGGCGACCAGCATGGCATCAAGCTTGCGGACAACAAGGTGACGACCGCGCCGGGCTGGCCTGATGCTTACAGGCGCTGGATCGAAGGCGGCTGGAACGCGGTCTCCGGCCCGGAAGAATTCGGCGGCCAGGGCCTGCCGCTCGCCATCAATGCCGCCTGCACCGAGATCTGGAGCGCGGCCAACATGGCGTTCGGCCTCTGCCCGCTGCTGACCCTGTCGGCGATCGAGGCGCTCGATGCCCATGGCAGCGACCAGCTGAAAAAGATCTATCTGGCCAAGCTGGTCTCCGGCGAATGGACCGGCACCATGCAGCTCACCGAGCCGCAGGCCGGCTCGGACGTCGGTGCGCTGCGCACCCGCGCCGACCGCGCTGATGATGGCAGCTACCGCATCAAGGGCTCGAAGATCTTCATCACCTATGGCGACCACGACATGACCGATAACATCGTGCATTTCGTGCTCGCGCGGCTGCCGGATGCGCCGGTCGGCACCAAGGGCATTTCCCTGTTCCTGATTCCGAAATTCCTCGTCAACGCCGACGGCTCGCTCGGCGCGCGCAACGACATCTATCCCAGCGGCGTCGAGCACAAGCTCGGCATCCATGCGTCGCCCACCTGCACCATGACGATGGGCGATCATGGCGGCGCGATCGGCTACATCGTCGGCGAAGAGAATGCCGGCATGCGCGCCATGTTCACGATGATGAACCAGGCGCGCCTGGCGGTTGGCCTCGAAGGCGTCGGCATCGCCGATCGCGCCTTCCAGCAGGCGCTGAGTTATGCACAAGAGCGCAAGCAGGGCCGCCCGGTCGGCAGCAAGAGCGGCGGCTCTGACGCCATTATCAATCACCCCGACGTCAAGCGCATGCTGCTGCAGATGCGGGCGCTGACCGCAGCCTCGCGTTCGATCTGCTACGCCACTGCGGTGGCGCTCGATATCGCGGCGCGGGCCAAGGACGAGAAAGTGCGCAGCGATGCCGCCGCGCGCGGCGCGCTGCTGACGCCGATCGCAAAGGCGTTCTCGACCGATATCGGCAACGAGGTCGCTTATCTCGGCGTGCAGGTGCATGGCGGCATGGGCTTCATCGAGGAGACCGGCGCGGCGCAGCATGCGCGCGACGCCCGCATCACCGCGATCTATGAGGGCACCAACGGCATCCAGGCGATCGACCTGGTCACCCGCAAGCTCGGCGTCAACAATGGCGCCTCGGTGTTCAAGCTGCTCGACGAACTCAATGAGGTCGTCCGCAAGGTCGAGGCCTCGAACGATCCGGCGTTTGGCTTGACCGGGGCCAAGCTGCGCGATGCGCTCGGCTCGCTCGATCGGACCAGCCGCTGGCTGCTCGAGAAGCTGGCCTCGAACCCGACCGACGCGCTCGCCGGCGCCACACCCTATCTGCGCCTGTTCGGCTCCGCGCTTGGCGGCTGCATGCTGGCGAGCGAAGCGCTCGCCGCACGAGCCGAGAACGAGTCTGACGCCGCGCGTCACGTGGCACTGGCCCGCTTCTTCGCCGAGGCCGTTGCGGTGCAGGCGCCATCCCTGGAAAAGACCGTCACCGACGGCGCCGACAGCATCGCGGCGGCAGATGCGGTGTTGCTGGGGTGAAGCAAGGCGGCCGCCATCCACTCCGCTGGATCCTCCGCAAAAGCGGAGGATCCAGTACGCCGCGGCTTCTCGATCATGACAGCCGTCTCCGGTTACTGGATCGCCCGCCGGAGCCTGTAATCGGGCTCGCCAAAGGCGAGACCCGGTGGCTCCGATATCCATGCGGCGCGCGTCCGCTGTGACGCAGCCCCCTGTGATGTCCAGCGCCAGTGATCTGAAGCAGAAGTTCGCATCATGATATGTGTGAGGCCTACGTCAGCGAAGGCTCCTTCACCATTGGTGGCATCGTCCCCATCATCACCTAATCCGACGGCGCCACCGAAACCGAGACATCGGGCAGCCAAGAGCGCGAACGCGCCCAGCAGCCAGGCGCCACAGACCTACACCACGTAAGGCACCTCGGCGCTGACGAGCAGCAGCGCGCCCCTGCTTCAAGCTTGACGTGGTCAGTTCCCGTGTTGGAACCGGCGCTGAGGATTTGGCCAAACGTGCTGCAAGAACTCGGACGCGCGAAGGTTAGCTCCGTTGGTGACACTGCGAAGCCACACTGTCCTCAGACTTCGCGCGAAGCATCATTGTTAATTTGCGCTGCCCACACGATTCAGACCTGTTGTCGGACGGGTTGATATGGCGGGGGTAAGTCAATGTTGCGGAGCGTGATCGGCGCAGGCGTGCTGATTTTGGCAATGGGCTCGGGGCTCCAGGCAGCTAACGAGCTGGGGCAGGACCAGCGGATCTCATGTTCGGAGGTTCGATATTATGTCGAGAAATATACCGCGGCGGTGGCTGAGAGCTATGCGCGCAGCCAGGGCGCAACGGATGCGCAGATCAACCGGGCGCGTCGCTGCTTGACAGTCAATCATTTCCGACGGGCTGAGCGATGGCGGGCCTCCACGGAGTAACAGGCTCCAGTGAAAGCGGTGCGCAGGGCGGGTTCGCGTCAGCGCAATCCGCAACCTTCTATGACAGGTGCACGTGGCGGATTACGCTCCGCTAGTCCGCCTACGGCCTACGAGCCGTAGCACGGGATCGTGACACAATCAGCAACCCATCTGTACGCCTGCTCTTAACGACTTTTGCGTTGAAGGGATGCGATTGCCGTACCGTCAAGCGCCCTCATCTCCTCTACGCAGGCATCACCATGTCGATCAGCTCCGTCAGTTCGATTATTACCCCGAGTTCGACCCAGTCGAGCTCGGGCACGTCGTCGACGTCCTCGTCTACGTCTTCAACCTCGTCGACGTCCTCGACCGACGCGACGTCGTCGACCTCCTCCGCATCGTCCTCCTCCGGCAGCAGCAGCGCATCGGGCGGCAGCGGCTCCTCGTCGAAGACGGTGGTCAGCGAGGTCTCGATCACCCTCGATGGCATCACCATCACGACCATCACCTATTCCGACGGCACCTCCGAGACCGAGAAATCCGGCAGCGCTGAGAGCGCCAGCTCGTCGAACAGTCAGCCCCAGACCTACAATGCGCAGGGGGCGCTGCAGGGCGGCAGCGCCTCGAGCACTGCTGGCGCGACCAGCACGGCCAGCGCCGGCACTTAAGTTCGATTGACCGTCGGCCTCTCCGTCAGGTGACGCGGGACCTGATTTCAATCGAATGGGCTGCCGCTTCTCAGGCGGCAGCCCAATTTTTTTGGCCTCCGGCGCGCGCCAATTTGTAATTTTTTATTGCTCGCCATGCGCGCCACGATGGCAAGCGCGCCATGCAGAGCCGCCAGCCATCAATCGCGCGGCGATACGTCACCGTTGCGTGAGTCTCGCGCGCCATCGGTTGCAAGGCGGCCCGTCTCGGTGTCTCTCGAATTGATCATCGTCATGACATCGGACTTGCCATGGAACAGATTCACGCAGCCGGGTCAGCCTCGCACGCGCACCATGAAGCCGGAACCTGCGTCCACATGCGTCGTCGCGCGGCGGTGTTGCGTCCCGCGGCATTGACGACCTCCAAGCTTGCCGCGATCGGCATCGCCATCGCGCTCACGCTGTCGGCCTCGCCGCCCGCGCTGGCCCGCGGCGGTTTCGGCCATCTCCGACACCCCGGCGGCCTTGGTCACATCGGACATGGCAGGAGCACCGAGGGCGGCCGCGCCGCGATCGTGACGCCGGCCTA
>NZ_JBARGP010000203.1:0-12456 GCF_049798375.1 Bradyrhizobium sp. | reverse complement strand
AACTGGCAGAAATTCGTCAAGGCCTATCAGGATGCGTTCCCGCCGAACAAGCGCTTCCCGAGCCCGTCGCTGCTGGCGACGAACTACTACGACTCGACGATGGCGCTGATCCTGGCGCTGCGCCAGGTCAACGGCGACCTCAGCGACAATCAATCCAAGCTGAAGGACGCGCTGGCGAAGATCGAGATCGATGCGCCGAACGGCAAGATCAAGCTCGATGCCAACCGGCAGGCGATCGGCACCAACTTCGTCACCGAGGTGGTCGATGACGGCAAGGGCGCGCTGTTCTCCAAGGTCGTCAAGGTGATCCCGAACGTGAACCAGACGCTCGGCTACGATCCGGCGGTGTTCGCCAAGATCGGCCTGCCGAGCCGGACCGTGCCGGAATGCAAGAAGTACTGACCTAATTGCTGCACCTGCGATGGCCGTGCGCCTGATATGACCGGCGCACGGCTCTTGAATTCCCGCTGCCGTTGAGGAACGCTGCGGTCAACACAGAAGTCCATCCCGGGGAGGGAGGACATGAGCAGGGCGCTTGCCGTTTTCCACGGCCGGTTCGGTCGTGCCACGGTGTATCAGCTGAACAGGCCCTTCAACGTGCATGCGCACCGCGAAGGGCATTTGATTTTCCATGTCGGCGGCACGCCGGCGTCGATCGACGTCTGCGACCGGCGCTTTCGGCTCGACGAGCACGCGATCGTCGCGGTCAATCCGTGGGAGCCGCATAATTTCCTGCCCGCCGATATCGGCGACGGCGCGGTGTTCTTCGTGCTCTACGTCAACGCCGAATGGTTCGCGCCCGACGTCGCGGGCGGGAAACCGTTTCGCTTCGGCCGCACGCATTTCAGTCGTACCGCGGCTCTGGAGAAACAAATCAGGCGCACTGCGGCGCTGGTCTGCGGCGCGCCGTCGCTCTCCAGCCTCGATTGCGAACTGCGGCAGCTGATCGACATCTGCCATGACGAAAGCTGGCAATGCAGCGAGCCCGAGGCCGAGCCGCGTAGCTGCGCGGCGGTGACTGACTTCCGCGTCCGCAAGTCGATCCGGCTGATGTCGGAAAGCCCGGGTGCGGAGATCGAGCTCGACAGCATCGCGCGCGAGGCCGGGCTGTCGCGGCCGCATTTCTATCGGCTGTTCCGGACCCAGACCGGCGTCACGCCGCATCTCTATCTCAACACCTTGATCATGGAGCAGGCGCTGGACGCGCTGGTTACGACAGAGTCGCCGATCGTCGACATCGGCTTCGACCTCGGCTTCTCCTCGCAGAGCGGCTTCACCCGATTCTTCGCCGCCAACGTCGGCATGGCCCCGACGGACTATCGCCGTGCAGCAAAGGTGCTGCGCGCATGACGCAGCCGCGGCACGCGAAAAGAGACTGACGGTCAAATGGAGGAGGCAAGAGGCCGGTAGGATCGGCGCAACGCGGCACCAGACTGACAAAAAGGCCGCGGCTCGGGAGGAAGAGTCCATGCAGCGCGCCGCCGCGAGCGCCCGGCACCGATCATGACCGTGACGCGCTTCATCGAGCGTCATCCGGCATGGGCGCTGATCGTCCTGATCGCGATCGGCGTGCTGCTATGGCTCGTGCTCGCGGTGTGGCCGCCGGGCTTGGAAGAGGCGATCGGCCGCAAGCGGGTGTTCCTCAATGCCGTGCTCAACGGCGTCACGCTCGGTGGGCTGTACTTCCTGGTGGCGAGCGGCTTCACCTTGATCTTCGGCCTGATGCGCAACGTCAATCTCGCCCACGGTTCGCTCTATTTGTTCGGCGGCTATATCGGCTACGCCGTCAGCACCGCCACCGGCTCCTGGCTGCTGAGCTTCATCGCTGCCTTCCTGGCGGTGGCGCTGGTCGGCGTGCTCTTGCAGCTCCTCGTGTTCCGCCGCATGGAGAGCGAGGAGCTGCGCCAGACCATGGTGACGATCGGGCTCTCGATCGTGTTCGCCGATCTGATGCTGTGGGCCTGCGGCGGCGATTTCTACCAGATCGAGACCCCCGCCTGGCTGGTCGGCCCGATCCAGCTGCCGTTCGTCACCGCGGTGAAATCCTCGGGCGAAGCGGTCTATTTACAATATCCACTGGTGCGGCTCGTGATCTTCGCCGCCTCCGTCGTGATCGGCATCCTGATGTGGCTGGCGCTGAACCGCACCCGTGTCGGGCTGATGGTGCGGGCCGGCGTCGACGATCGCGATATTCTCGCCGCGACGGGCGTCCGTATCCAGCTGGTGTTCGTCGGGGTGTTCGCGCTCGGCGCGGGGCTTGCCGGCATCGCCGGCGTGGTCGGCGGAACCTTCCAGTCGTTGTCGCCGGGTGAGGACATCCGCTTCCTGCTCGCCTCGCTGGTGGTGGTTATCGTTGGCGGCATGGGCTCGATCCCCGGTGCGGCGCTGGGCGCGCTGATCATCGGCCTCGCCGAGCAGCTCGGCTCGGTCTACATCCCGACCTACGCCATCGTCGTCACCTTCCTGATCATGGTGTTGGTGCTGGCGCTGCGGCCGCAGGGCCTGATGGCGAGGCGCTGACGATGTCGCTCGCCGAACGCACCCATCTGCATGCCAAGCCGCCGGCCACAGCGGCACTGCGTCCGGCGGCAGCGCCCTGGTCGGTCAACGAACATCCGCTGCCATGGCTGGTCGCGGTCATCCTGCTGATCATGCCGCTGCTCGCCAATGGCTTCTTCCTGATCGAAATCTTCGGCACCACCTTGATCCTCGGCACCATCGCGCTCAGCCTGATGTTCCTGGCCGGCTATGGCGGTATGGTCAGCCTGATGCAGCTCACCATCGCGGGCTTCGCCGGCTACATGGTGGGCGTATTCGGCGTCTCCGGCAGCGCCAATATCAGCCTCGGCTGGCCGTGGTGGCTGGCGGTTCCGATGGCGCTGGCGCTGGCGACCGCATTCGGCACACTCGGCGGCGCGCTCGCGGTGCGCACCGAGGGCATCTACACCATCATGATCACGCTCGCGATCGGGGCAGCCTTCTATTATTTCACCAACCAGAATTGGGCGATCTTCAACGGCCACACCGGGCTGAACACCATCGCGACGCCCAAATTCTGGAGCGTCAACTGGCGCGCCGACATTCCGTTCTATTATGTGACGCTCGGCGTCGCCGCGGCCTGCTACTTCGCAGTGCTTTACATCGCTCGCTCGCCGTTCGGTCTCGCGCTGCAGGGCCTGCGCGACAATCCCAGGCGGATGGCGGCGCTCGGGTTTCACGTCAACGCCCACCGCGTTGCCGCCTATGCGATCGCTTCGCTGATCGCGGCCCTGGCCGGCGTGCTGCAGGTTTGGAACTACGGCCAGATCTCGCCCGGCTCGGTCGCGGTCGAGCGCTGCATCGACATTTTGATTATCGCGGTGGTCGGCGGCATCACCCGGCCGATCGGCGCCTATATCGGGGCGCTGATCTTCGTGTTGCTGCGGACCTTCGCACTCGATGTGCTGGTCCAACTCGGGCTCGACGGCAATCGCTTCCGCCTGCTGATCGGGGTCGGCTTCCTGGTCATCGTGTTCTGGTCGTCTGATGGCCTCATCGGCCTGTGGGAGCGCTGGCGCCGCGGCAGTGCGCCGACGCAGCGGAGCGCGCATCATGGATAGCGTCGCGCAACGCTTGCAGGCGATCGGTTCGGACGCGGCGCTCGAGCTGCGCGGCGTCACCCGCATGTTCGGCGCGCTGGCGGCGCTGACCGACATTACCATCACGGTGCGGCCGGGCGAGCGGCGCGCGGTGCTCGGCTCCAACGGCGCCGGCAAGACCACGCTGTTCAACTGCGTCACCGGCGATTTCCTGCCGACCTCCGGCACCATTCGATTCTTCGGCGAGGACATCACGCATTTCCCACCCTACGAGCGCATCAGGCGTGGGCTGCGCCGCACCTACCAGATCTCGGCGCTGTTTCCCGGGCTCACGGTGCAGGACAACGTCTATCTGGCCTGCCGCGGCGTCTCGCGCGGGCGCTTCTCGCTGCTGCGGCCGGGCGCCAACGATGCGCTGATGCATGCGGCCGAGACCCTGGTCCAGGCCGTACACCTGACGCCGGCGAAGGATCGGCGCGTGGCCGAGCTGGCGCATGGCCAGCAGCGCCAGCTCGAGATCGCACTCGCGCTCGCTGGCGCGCCGCGCTTCATCCTGTTCGATGAGCCGGCTGCCGGTCTGTCGCCGACCGAGCGGCGCGAGCTGATCGAGATCCTGACCTCGCTGCCGCGGCACATCGGCTACATCATCATCGAGCACGACATGGATGTCGCGCTGCGCGTGGTCGAGAGCGTCACGATGATGCACAACGGCCGCATCTTCAAGGAGGGCCTGCCGCAGGAGATCGAGGCCGATCCGGAAGTGCAGGAGCTTTATCTCGGAGCCGGCCATGAATGACCGCAGCTCCACACGCGCTGCGCTCGAGGTTCGCGGCCTCGATGTCTACTATGGCCATTCCCATGCGTTACAGGGCGTCGAGTTCACCTTGCAATCCGGCGTGTTCTCGGTGGTCGGCCGCAACGGCATGGGCAAGACCACGCTGTGCAAGACCATCATGGGCTTGCTGTCGCCGAGCGCGGGATCGGTGCGCGTGCGGGGACAGGACATCACCCGGCTCAATCCCGCCAGCATCGCCCGCCTTGGCGTCGGCTATGTCCCGCAGGGCCGGCGTCTCTGGCGCTCGCTCACCGTCGACGAGCATCTGCGGCTGACCGCCGGCATCCGGCCGGGGCCTTGGACCATCGAACGCATCTACGACACCTTCCCCCGCCTTGCCGAGCGCAAGCATAATGGCGGCGGCCAGTTATCCGGCGGCGAGCAGCAGATGCTTGCGATCGGGCGCGCGCTGCTCACCAACCCGCATCTGCTGATCATGGACGAGCCGACCGAAGGCCTCGCTCCCGTCATCGTCTCGCAGGTCGAGGACATGCTGGTGCGGCTCGGCGATGAGGACGAGATCGCGGTGCTGGTGATCGAGCAGAATATCGGCGTCGCCACTGCGATTTCGAAGAACGTCGCGATCATGGTCAATGGCCGCATCAACCGCATCATCGAATCGGCGCGGCTTGCTGCTGATCGCGACCTGCAGCAGCAGCTGCTCGGCGTCGGAGTTGGCGTGCATGCCGAGGCCGACGTCGACGTGGTGAAGCCGCAGTCCGAGGCGGCCGCCGCGCAGCGGCCGCGCAGCGGCGGGCCGGTCCGCGTCTATGTCTCCAATCCGACCTTGCCGACGCGCTGGTCGCAACCGGTGCCGATCGCGCGGATCGAGGCTGCCGCGCGCACGCTGTCGTCGGGTGTTGCGCATCTCGAAGCCGCGGCTCCCCGCCGTACCGAGCCAAGCCGGCCGTCGCAGCCGGCAGGTCCGCCGGTGGTGCTGGTCGCCGGCACGCTCGATACCAAGGGCGACGAACTGCGTTTCATCCGCGACATCATCGTGGCCGCCGGCCTGCGGGCGCGCCTAGTCGATCTCTCCACCAGCGGCAAGGCTTCGACCTGCGATGTCTCGGCGCAGGAGATCGCGCTCAATCATGGGCGCGGCGGCGCGGCCGTGTTCGGCGCCGATCGCGGCGCCTCCGTCACTGCGATGGCGGACGCCTTCGCCAATTGGCTGTGCCGACAAAGCAACATCGCGGGCATCATCTCGGCGGGCGGCTCCGGCGGCGCCTCGCTGGTCGCGCCCGCGATGCGCACGCTGCCCGTCGGCGTGCCAAAGCTGATTGTCTCCTCGATCGCCTCGGGCGATGTCGGCCCCTATGTCGGCCCGACCGATATCACCATGATGTATTCGGTCACCGACGTGCAGGGGCTGAACTCGATCTCGCGCACCGTGCTCGCCAATGGCGCGAATGCGCTGGCTGGCATGGTCAAGGCGCAGCTCGATCAACGCGCAAAGCAGCCGCGCGATCGCAAGGGAGATCTGCCGGCGATCGGCATCACCATGTTCGGCGTCACGACGCCGGCGGTGCAGAAGATCGCAGCCGATCTTCGTCGTGATTTCGAGTGCCTGGTGTTCCATGCCACCGGCGTCGGCGGGCAGTCTATGGAGAAGCTGGTCGACTCCGGCTTGTTGGCCGGCGTCGTCGATCTTACCACCACGGAGGTCTGCGACCTGCTGATGGGCGGCGTCTTCCCGGCGACCGAGGATCGCTTCGGCGCTGTGATCCGTAGCCGCCTGCCTTACGTCGGCTCTGTGGGTGCACTCGACATGGTCAATTTCGGCAGGCCGGAGACGATCCCCGAACGCTACCGTCAGCGCAAATTCCACGTTCACAATCCGCAGGTGACCTTGATGCGCACCACCGTGGAGGAAAACGCGCGGATGGGGCGCTGGATCGGCGAGCGGCTCAACCAGATGGATGGGCCGGTGCGCTTCTTCCTGCCGGAGGGCGGCGTGTCGGCGCTGGATGCACCGGGCCAACCGTTCTGGGATCCGGACGCCGATGCGGCGTTGTTTCGCGCGCTTGAGCAGACCGTGCGTGTGACCGGCAGCCGTCAACTCGTCCGCATCAAGCGCAATATCAACGAGCCGGAATTCACGGCGGCCGTGGTGAGCGCGCTGCGCAGTCTGGTCGGGCGTAGCAGCATGCGCCGAAGAGCAGCGAGGTGACCGATGGCACGGTTTGAACGAGCGTCACTGCTGAAGAAATTCCACGCCATGGTGGCGAAGGGCGAGCCGATCGTCGGCGGCGGCGCCGGCACCGGCCTGTCGGCCAAGTGCGAGGAGGCCGGCGGCGTCGACCTCATCGTGATCTACAATTCCGGGCGCTACCGCATGGCCGGCCGCGGTTCGCTCGCCGGGCTGATGCCCTATGGCGACGCCAACGCGATCGTTCTGGAGATGGCGGGCGAGGTGCTGCCGGTGGTGACGAAGACGCCGGTGCTGGCCGGCGTCAACGGCACCGATCCATTCCGCGACATGGATGTGTTTCTCGATCAGCTCAAAGCCTTGGGCTTCGCGGGCGTGCAGAACTTTCCGACTGTCGGGCTGATCGACGGCATCTTCCGCGCCAACCTTGAAGAAACCGGCATGTCCTATGCGCTGGAGATCGACATGATCGCCAAGGCGCGTGACAAGGACCTGCTGACCACGCCTTACGTGTTCAGCGAAGCAGAAGCCGCTGCGATGGCGATTGCCGGTGCCGACATCATCGTCTGCCATCTCGGCTTGACGATGGGTGGCGCAATCGGTGCGCAGACCGCGCTCAAGCTCGAGGACTGTCCGGCGCGGATCGACGCCTGGGCCGCGGCTGCGCTCAGCGTTAATCCCGACATCCTGGTGCTCGCGCATGGCGGCCCGATCGCGGAGCCGGCGGATGCCGATTTCATCATGAAGCACACGCGCAAATGCCACGGGTTCTACGGCGCATCGTCGATGGAGCGCCTGCCGGTGGAGCGGGCGCTGACGGAGCAGGTTCGCCGGTTCAAGGCGATCGGAGCCCGATAAAAGGTCATGGGAGGAAAGAAATGTCCGGGAATCTGATCGGCGAATTGATCCTCTGGCTGATCGTCGCGATCATCGTGATCGTGATCGCCGTCTACATCGTGAACTGGCTGTATCATCGCTCCTCGAAGGAGGTCTCCTTCGTGCGTACCGGCTTCCTTGGCGAACGGGTGGTGATCAATGGCGGCGCCTTCGTGCTGCCGTTCGTCCACGACACCACGCCGGTCAACATGAACGTGCTGCCGATGGGGATCACGCGTGCAAAGCAGGATGCGGTGATCACGCGCGATCGCATGCGTGTCGACATCGAGGCCGATTTTTATGTCCGGGTGCAGTCGACTCGGGAGGCGGTCGCGATCGCAGCCGCGACGCTCGGGCGCCGCACGATGGAGCCGGAGCAGCTCTCTGCGCTGCTGTCGGGCAAGTTCGTTTCCGTGATCCGCTCCGTCGCGGCCGAGATGACGATGGAGCAGATGCACGAGCAGCGCGGCGACTATGTCGCGCGCGTCAAGGCAGCTGCGGCCGAGGCGCTGGCGCAGAACGGCCTCGAGCTGGAGTCGGTCGCGATCACCGATCTCGACCAGACCGATCTGGAATATTTCAACCCGTCGAACCGGTTCGATGCGCAGGGCCTGACCAGCCTGATGGAAGAGATCGAAGCCAAGCGCAAATTGCGCAACGACATCGAGCAGGATTCGATGATCCGGATCCGCACCCGCAACCTCGAAGCCGAGCGGCAGGCGCTCGATATCGAGCGCGAGAGCGAGACCGCGCGGCTGGAGCAAGAGCGCGACATCGAGATGCGCCGGGCATTGCAGCGCACCGAAGTGGCACGCGAGCGGGCGCTACGCGAGACGGAGGCCGAACAGGCGCAGATCCTGGCGCGCGAGGCGATCGAGAAATCGCGCATCGCCAACGAGCTCGCCATTGCCGATGCGCGTATCGCCTCCGAGCGCGACACCCGTCACCGGGAAATCGAACGCATGCGCGCGGTCGAGGAGAAGGAGCTGCTGGCGCGAGAGGAGATCGAGAAGGCGCGGATTGCCAATCAGCGCGCGATCGACATGACGCGCATCGCCAGCGAACGCGAGGTCCGGCAGCGCGAGATCGAACGCACTCGGACCGTCGAAGAAGCCGAGATCGCGGCGCGCGAGGCGGTCGAGAAGGCGCGGATTCAGCAGGATCGTATCGTTACCGATGCCCGCATCGCCAACGAGGAAGAGACGCGGCGGCGTGAGATTGAGCGGACCCGCACCGTGGAGGAAGCCGAGATCGCCGCGCGCGAGGCGACGGAGAAGGCGCGGATCGCGCAGACCATGACCGTCAATGTCGAGCGCATCGCCTCCGACGAACGCACCCGGGCGCTGGAGATCGCGCAGGTGCGGTCGATCCAGGAAGCCGAGATCGCGGCGCAGCAGGCGGTCGAAGCGGCGCGGATCGCGCGCGAGCGGACGCTGGCAGCCGAGCGCATCGGCTCCGAGCAGGCGACGCGCACGCTCGAGATCGAACGCAACCAGGCGCTCGACGTTGCTGGCATTACCGCGCGCGAGGCGACCGAGGCCAGCCGTATCGGCCAGGAGGAGCGGGTGCGGGCGCTGGAAATCGCCCGGACCCGTGCAATCGAGGAAGCCGATATCGCCTCGCGCGAAGCCATCGAGGCCGCGCGCATCGCGCAGGAGAAGGCGGTCGCGGCCGAACGCATCCGCGCCGAGCAGGAGACGCGCGGGCTCGAAATCGCGCGCACGGTGGCAATCGAAACCGCGGAATTGAAGCGGCGCGAGGCGGTCGAGCGGCAGCGCATCGATGTCGAGCTGGCGCTGGAGGCCGAGCGCATCGCCTCTTCGAAAACGCGCGAAGTGCTCAACATCGACCAGAAGAAGGCGATCGAACTCGCCGACGAAGCGCGGGTGATCGAGCTCGCCGCCAGGCGCTCCGAACGCATCGATGCCGACCGCCAGGTCAAGGAGGCCGAGATCAAGGCGCGCAAGGAGGTCGAGACCGCGGATGTGACGCGCGAGCAGGCGCTCGAAGCAGCGCGGCTGGAGCGGCGTCGTGCGATCGAGCAGCTCGAGGTCGGGCGCGTGCAGGCGCTGCAGGAGGCCGAGATCGCCGCGCGCGAAGAGGTCGAGCGCGCGCGCATCGCCTCGGATCGCGGGCTGGACGAGGCCCGTATCGGGCGCGAGCGCGACCTGCGCAAGCTCGAAGTCGTCCGGGAGAAGGACGTCGAGACTGCATTGATGGAGAAGGCGATCGCGCTGCATCAGAAGTCGCTGGAGGAATCGGCCGCGCGAGCAGCGGCAGAAGGTGCGCGGATGCACGCGATCGAGGCGGCCGAGCGCGTCGTCACGGTGCGGGAGAGCGAGATCGCCAAGCGGCGCAAGACCGTCGAGATCCTGATTGCCGAGAAGCAGGCCGAGGAGACGCGGATCGCCGCCGAGGCCGAGCGGGTGCGAGCCGCGGTCGAGGCCGAGGCCCAGCGCATGCTGAACGAGGCCGAGAACGTGCTGACCGATCAGGCGCGCTTCTCGCTGTTCCGCCGCAAGCTGCTCGATCGGATCGAGGGTATCGTGCGCGAGAGCGTGAAGCCGATGGAGAAGATCGAGGGCATTCGTATCCTCCAGGTCGACGGACTCAACGGTCATGGCGGAAATGGCAACGGCAATGGCGGGCGCAGCGCCACCGACGAGGTGATCGACTCGGCGCTGCGCTACCGGGTGCAGGCGCCGCTGATCGATTCCCTGCTGGCCGACATCGGCGTTGAGGGCGGCAGCCTTGCGAAGATGCCTGGCTTGATCCGCGAAGCCCGCGACATGCAGGGCATCAAGGAATCCGCCGCGCGCAAGCAGGGCGATGGCAAGCCGCCAAGCGGGGGAGGCGCCGGCGCGGAGCCTGCGGCCGATCGCGCGCCGAAGAAGAAGGGCTGACGCGATGGCCCGGGTCTACGTTTCCACCGTTGTCAACGCCCGCAACGACCGCGTCTGGGCTCGCGTACGTGACTTCAATGGGTTGCCGAATTGGCACCCGGCGATCGCGGAGAGCCGTATCGAGGGTGGCGAGCCCTCTGACAAGATCGGTTGTGTGCGCGATTTCCGTCTGCGCAATGGCGATCGCATCCGCGAGAAGCTGCTCGGCCTGTCCGACTACGACATGTTCTGCACCTATTCGATCTTGGAATCGCCGATGGGTGTCGAGAACTATGTGGCGACGCTGCGGCTGACGCCGGTCACGGACGGCGATCAGACCTTCCTGGAATGGACGGCGGAGTTCGACTGCGCGCCGGATCGGGAGACGGAGCTTGTCGGCAATATCGGCGGCGGCGTGTTTCAGGGCGGCTTCGATGCCTTGAAGCGGGCGTTCGGAGGATGACATGCCGCACATCGTGAAGAGCACGATCCTCGACGCGCCGACCGATCGGGTCTGGGACGTGCTGCGCGATTTCAACGGCCATGACCGCTGGCATCCGGCGGTCGCGACCTCGGCGATCGAGCGGGCGCAGGCCTCCGACAAGATCGGCTGTGTCAGACGCTTCAAGCTGAAGGACGGGGCCGAGCTGCGCGAGCAGTTGCTGGCGCTGTCCGACCTCGAGCAGAGCTTCAGCTACTGCTTGCTCGACACGCCGGTCCCGATGTTCAACTACGTGGCGCATGTTCGCCTGCTGCCCGTCACCGATGGTGACCGCACCTTCTGGCATTGGGAGTCGCGCTTCACGACGCGCCCCGCAGACGCTGACGCGATCACGAAAATGGTGGCGGAAGACATCTACCAAGGTGGCTTCGACGCCATCCGCCGCCATTTGAAGGAGGCTGCATGAGCCATTCTGCGACTTGCTTGTCTAACCTCGCCCCGCTTGCGGGGAGAGGTCGGATTGCATCGCCAGATGCAATCCGGGTGAGGGGGTACAGGTCTTACAATTCACACCGCTCGCGCGTCTGCCCCTCACCCCAACCCTCTCTCCGTAAAGAACGGGGAGAGGGGGTGCACTGCGTCTTTTGCGATAGCGCGCCAACAAACCTCGCAAGAGCTGCGTATCCCCTGGAGGCCGGACCATGCCGGTGACGGTGAAGACCTTCACGAGCACCAGCGAGGCCGCGGCGGCGTTGTCGTCGGACCGCGGCGCGCGCTATCTCGGCGGCGGCACGCTGGTGATGCGGGCGCTCAACGAGGGCGACATCGCGGTCGCCACCATCGTCCGCGTGGCGGATAGCGCATTAGAGCGGATCGATGCATCGAGCGGGCGCATCACGATCGGCGCCGGCGTCACCTTCGCCCGCATCCTGGCCGAGCGCGATCTGACCTTCCTGCATGCGCCGGCGCGCTCGATCGGCGGCCCGGCCGTGCGCAACATGGGCACCATCGGCGGCAATTTGTTCGCGCCGGTGCCTTACGGCGACTTCACCGTGGCCCTGCTGGCGCTCGATGCCGTCGTGTCGGTGCACGGCGGGCTCGGGGTGCGCGACGTCGCAATCGAGGAATTCCTGCAGACGCGCGAGCGGCACAATGGCGCGCTGGTGCTGTCCGTGTCCTGTCAGCGTCCGGCGAGCGCCGACGCGTTCCGCTATCGGAAAGTGGCGCGCATCAAGCCGAAGGGCGGCTCGGTCATCACGCTGGCGGCGCACCTGCCGGCCGGCGGCGGCCGCATCAGCGGCGCCCGCATTGCGCTGGGCTCGATGGGACCGGTCGCGATCCGCGCCAAGGCGGCAGAGCGTGCGCTCGAAGGGCGTTCGCTCGATGGCGGATCGATCAACGCGGCCGCGGTGGCTGTGACCGAAGGTGTTGCGCCGGCCGATAATGCGCTCGCCAGCGCCTGGTATCGCCGCGAGATCGCTGGCGTGCATCTGCGGCGGCTGCTGTCCGGACAGGAGTAAGAGACATGGCCAAGACCGCACTGCAATTTCAACACAACGGCCGTGACGTTGCGATCTTCGTCGATGGCGGTGTCAATTTGCTGGTGGCGCTGCGCGAACTGATCGGTGACATGACGCCGAAATTCGGCTGCGGCCAGGGTGGCTGCGGCGCCTGCTCGGTGCTGATCGACGGCG
>NZ_JBARGP010000202.1:0-26237 GCF_049798375.1 Bradyrhizobium sp. | reverse complement strand
GCCCTGTCGACCAGGAGCTCCTCATCGGCGACGCCCTGACCCGGCTTCAGGTAGTTGCGGAAGCCGTCCGCCCGCGGCTCCAGCACCTTGAACGACTCGACGTCGGTCTGCTCCTGCGACGCATCGGCGCGGCCCGGCGAGAACGGCACGGTGACGTCGTGACCGGCCTTCATCGCCGCGGCTTCGACACCGGCGTTGCCGGCCAGCACAATCAGGTCGGCAAGCGAGACCTTCTTGCTGCCAGCGTTGAACTCGGCCTGGATCTTCTCCAGCGCCTGCAGCACCTTGGCAAGCTCCGCTGGCTCGTTGGCCTCCCAGTCCTTCTGTGGGGCAAGACGCACCCGCGCACCATTGGCGCCGCCGCGCTTGTCCGAGCCGCGGAAGGTCGAGGCCGAGGCCCACGCCGTCTTGACGAGCTGGGACACCGACAGGCCCGAAGCCAGGATCTTGGCCTTCAGCGCGGCCGCATCCTTGTCGTCGATCTGCGTGCCCTGAGCTTCCGGCAGCGGATCCTGCCAGACCAGCTCTTCCTCCGGCACCAGCTTGCCGAGATAACGCGAGCGCGGGCCCATGTCGCGATGGGTCAGCTTGAACCAGGCGCGGGCGAAGGCGTCGGCGAACTGATCCGGATTCTCGTAGAATCGGCGCGAGATCTTCTCGTAAGCCGGGTCGAACCGCAGCGCGAGGTCGGTGGTCAGCATCGACGGCGCGTGACGCTTCGACTTGTCATGCGCGTCCGGCACCGAGTTCGCACCCGCGCCGTGCTTCGGCACCCACTGGTGCGCGCCGGCCGGGCTCTTGGTCAGCTCCCACTCATAGCCGAACAGGTTCCAGAAGAAGTTGTTGCTCCACTTGGTCGGCGTCGAGGTCCAGGTCACTTCGAGGCCCGAAGTGATGGTGTCGCCGGCCTTGCCCGAGCCGTAGCTCGAAATCCAGCCGAGACCCATATGCTCGATGGCGGCGCCTTCCGGCTCCGGCCCGACCAGCGACGCATCACCAGCGCCGTGGGTCTTGCCGAAGGTGTGACCGCCGGCGATCAGCGCTACGGTCTCTTCGTCATTCATCGCCATGCGGGCAAACGTCTCGCGAATGTCGCGCGCCGCAGCGAGCGGATCCGGCTTGCCGTTCGGACCTTCCGGATTGACGTAGATCAGGCCCATCTGCACTGCGCCGAGAGGGCCAGCGAGTTCGCGGTCACCGCTGTAGCGCTCGTCGGCGAGCCACTTGCCCTCCGGACCCCAATAGATGTCCTCTTCCGGCTCCCAGACGTCCTCGCGGCCGCCGGCAAAGCCGAAGGTCTTGAAGCCCATCGACTCCAGCGCAACGTTGCCGGTGAGGACCAGCAGGTCGGCCCAGGAGAGCTTGCGACCGTATTTCTGCTTGATCGGCCACAGCAGACGCCGCGCCTTGTCGAGGTTGGCATTGTCCGGCCAGCTGTTCAGCGGCGCGAAACGTTGCGTGCCGGCGCCGGCGCCACCGCGGCCGTCGCCGATGCGATAGGTGCCCGCGCTATGCCAGGCCATGCGGATGAAGAACGGTCCGTAATGACCGAAATCGGCGGGCCACCAGGCTTGCGAGTCCGTCATCAGGCCCTTGAGGTCCTTGACCACGGCATCGAGGTCGAGGCTCTTGAACTCCTCGGAATAGTTGAAGGCCTTGCCCATCGGATCGGTGAGGGGCGAATTCTGATGAAGGAGTTTCAGGTTCAGCTGGTTCGGCCACCAGTCGCGGTTGGACCAGGAGCCCGCCGCTGTCGGTATGCGCATAGCGCCCGAAAACGGGCACTTGGTGGTGTCATCCATGATGGTCTCCTGGTGTGGTGTGCATGCGACCCCCTGCTCGGGTTGCCGCATTTTAGAGAAGGTCTGATATCAGGGGAAATAGGCTTTGATGATGATGATCATCAGATTTTCTGATCGAAAGGCGCTCCGATGAACATCACCATGGAGGTGTCGCGTGAAGTTGATGCCATCAAGACGTGTATCGACGTGATTGGCTGGCAGGATTCGCTGTGCTTCCGCGGCTCTCTGGCGTGCTCTATACAACCTTCGGGCTAGGAAACATACCGGGTGGGAATCATGGATCGCACGGTGGGCGTCATCGGCCTTGGCATCATGGGCGGGGCGATCGCGCGCAATTTACGTGAGCGTGGCTGGAGGGTGGTCGGTACCGACGTCGATCCCGAGCGACGGGCGGCGCTCGCAGCCGACGGAATCGAGATCGTGCCGGACACCGGCAGCCTTGCGCGCCAAGTGCCGATCATCCTGACCAGCCTGCCAAACCCGAGGGCGCTGCAGAGCGTCTCGGTGGAACTTGCCGCCGCCGCTGTGCCGAGACGCATCGTCGTCGAACTCAGCACCTTCACAGTGGATGACAAGCTCGCCTTTGCCGTCGCGATGGAAGCCGCAGGCCATGTTCCGCTCGACTGCCCCCTGAGCGGAACGGGTGCACAGGCGGCCGTCCGCGATCTCGTCGTCTATGCCAGCGGCGATCGGACGGCTGCTGACAGCTGCGGGCCACTATTCGCCGATTTCGCCAAGAAGACGGCGTTCCTCGGCGCATTCGGCAATGGCAGCCGGATGAAATTCGTCGCCAATTTGCTGGTTGCAATCCACAACGTCGCCTCCGCTGAGGCCATGGTGCTTGCCATCAAGTCCGGGCTTGATCCACACGACGTCGTCGAGGTGATCGCGCCAGGGGCGGGCGGATCGCGCATCTTCGATCTGCGTGCGCCGATGATGGCGCGCGACGACTATCAGCCGGCGACGATGCGCGTTTCGACCTGGGACAAGGACATGCGTGTGATCGGTGAATTTGCCCGCAGCCTCGGCGTGCAGACGCCCTGCTTCGACGCGTCGAAGCCGGTCTATGACGAAGCGTTGCGCATGGGTCTCGGCGAACTCGACACGGCGGCCGTTTGCAAGGTGATATCGGCGCAGTCGGGCCTGGTCCGCGGCACCTGACGAAGTCAGCAAGATAAGGACGCGCAATGAAACTCGGTTTCTTCACCATGCCGATCCATCCGATCGAGAAGGATTGGCGGCAATCGCTCCATGAGGATCGCGAGGCGTTCGTGCTCGCCGACGAGCTCGGCTTCGTCGAGGCCTATTGCGGCGAGCACGTCACCGACAAGGCCGAGAACATCACCTCCTGCGTCACCTTCCTCGCGTGGATCGCGAGCGCAACGCGGCAGATCAAGCTCGGCACCGGAACGTTGAACCTGCCGAACACCCATCCGGCGACCGCCGCGGCTGAGATCGCGATGCTCGACCACATGCTCGACGGTCGGCTGCTGCTTGGCATCAGCCCGGGCGGACTGCTGTCGGATGCCGAGCTCTACGGCAATCTCGATGCCAACCGCAACGAGATGTTCCTGGAGTGCATCAACACCATTCTGGCGATCTGGAGCGGCGAGCCGCCCTACGACATCAAGGGTAAATATTGGGACGTCTCGACCGCGCGGACGATGATGACGGAGATCGGCCAGGGCTATCTGTCGCGGCCGCTGCAGCGGCCGCATCCGCCTGTGGTGGTGACCGCGGTGGCGCCGTTCTCGCAAGGCGTGGCGGAAGCGGCGGTGCGCGGCTGGGAGCCGATCTCGGCGAACTTCCTGATGCCGCAATGGGTGAGGAGCCACTGGCCGAAATATGTCGAGGGCTGCGCCCGTGGCGGGCGGCCCGCCGATCCCGCCAACTGGCGCGTCGCCAAGAGCATCTTCGTCGCCGAGGATGCGGCGACCGCGAAAGCCTATGCGACCGATCCCAACGGTCCCTATGTCGGCTACTATCGCTCGCTGTTCACCAAGCTGAAGAAGAACGGCCGCATCGGCCTGTTCAAGACTCACAAGGACCAGCCGGACGACGAGGTGACGCTCGAGCATGTCTGCGACAAGCTCGTCATCCACGGCACGCCCGACAAGGTCGCCGACGAGTTGCTCGCCTTCCGTGAGCAGGTCGGTGAGTTCGGCACCTTGCTGTATGCCGGCAAGGATTGGCTGGACCGCGATCTCGGCCGCCGCTCGATGATCCTGCTGGCCGAAAAGGTGCTGCCGAAGCTCGCCGCGGCAAAGCAGACGGCAAAGGTTTGACGATGAGAATTGCGCTGATTCACGCGCTGCGCCACTCGCCGGCGCCGATCGAGGCCGCGTTCCGCGCGCTATGGCCGGAGCCGCAGCTGATGAACCTGCTCGACGACAGCCTGTCGGCCGACCTGGCCCGCGACGGGCGTCTCAGCGAGGCGATGACGGCGCGCTTCCTCGAGCTGGCGCGCTATGCGACTGGTACTGGTGCGTGTGCGATCCTGTTCACCTGCTCGGCGTTCGGCCCGTGCATCGATCGCGTCAAGGAGGCGCATCCTGATATTCCGGTGCTCAAGCCCAATGAAGCCATGATCGAGGAGGCGGTCGCGTCCGGCCGCCGCATCGGGCTGCTGGCGAGCTTCGGGCCGACATTGCAATCGATGCCGTCGGAATTTCCTGCAAGCGTCGAGCTCAAGCTGAAGCTGGCCGAAGGCGCGCTTGCCGCTCTGGACGCAGGTGATGGCGCTTCGCATGATCGCCTGGTCGGCGCCGCGGCCGCCGACTTGTGCGATTGCGACGCCGTGGCCCTGGCGCAGTTCAGTCTGGCGCGGGCGCGGGGGCAGGTTGCTGAAGCGAGCGGCCGTCCGGTGCTGACGACGCCGGACAGCGCGGTGCGCAAGCTGCGGACGCTGCTGCGATGAGTAGCCGCGAAGCACCTGCGCGATGACCACCGCCGCAGCCGGCATGGGTCGACAGTCCGGCCCGTTCGGTGCATCTCTTGCCAGCCTTTGACCACCGACAGCCAGCAGGCTGTCCACGCTGGATGGAAGATGACTCTGTTTTCGCGTCGAGACGTGCTCGCGCAGGCTGCCGGCGCTGCCGTGTCGGTCGCGGCATCGCGTGGTGCTAACGCCCAGTCCTACCCGTCGCGCCGGATCCGCTTGGTGGTCCCGTATGCGGCGGGCGGCTCGGGTGACCAGATCGGCCGTCCCTGGGCCGAAAAATTCAGCGAGCTGCTCGGCCCCGTCTACGTCGAGAATATTGGCGGGGCAGGTGGTGCCCTCGGCTGTGCCGCCGTTGCCCGTGAGGCACCCGACGGCTATTCGCTGCTGCTCGGCAATGGCAGCACGCACGTCATTGTCCCGCTGGCGTCGGCGCATCCGTCCTACGATCCCATTGCCGATTTTCGCGCCATCTACCGCCTGATCAGCACAGCGCTCGCCTTTGCGGTCCATCCGTCACTGCCGGTCCGCAATCTCGGGGAGCTGATCGCCTATGCCAAGGCTCATCGCGGCACGCTGTCCTATGGCACGCCGGGCATCGGCACTGGCAATCATCTGGTCGGCGAGATGTTCAAGCGGCAGGCCGGCATCGCCGATCTCGTCCATGTGCCGTATCGAGGCATGGGACCGGCGACCAACGATTTGGTCGGCGGCCAGATCGGCATGGTGATCGCGGTGACGTCGGGCCAGCTCCTGGAGCTTGCCCGTGGCGGCAAGCTGCGCATGCTCGCCGTGACGTCGGAGCGGCGGCTGTCCGCTGCGTCTGATGTGCCGACCGCGATTGAATCCGGCATGCCCGATCTGAAATACGAAGGATGGTTCGGCCTGTTTGCCGCCAAGGCGACCAGCGACGAGATCATCGCGCGGATCGCACAAACGACGCGCAAGGCGATGGCCGATCCCGCCCTGCAGGAGATCTACCGTTCGCAGGGCCTCGAGCCCGACACCGATTCCAGTCCCGACAAATTTCAGAAGCTGGTCGAGGACGAGTATGCACGGATGGCGCCGATCATCCGATCGATCGGGCTCAAACAGGGCTGACCGCTGCCAAGATTGCAGTCAGTCGCATCTTGATGACGTCGCGAGCGCAAGCCGCGCTTTAGCCCTGATGGGCGGAGCGCCAGCGCGCCGGCGTTTCATCGGTCATGCGCTTGAACACCGTCGAGAAATGCGCCTGGGTCGAGAACCCAACAGTCAAGGCGACTTCCGCGAGCGGTGTGTCGGAGTTTGACATGATCGACTTGGCTTGCTCGATGCGCTGATGCAGCAGGTATTCGCGCGGGCGATAGCCGGTGGCGGCGCGGAATTGGGCAGCGAAATGCATGCGTGACAGCCCGGCGGCCTTGGCCAGATCCGATAGCCCGATGCCGCGATGGAAATTCGTGCTGACATAATCCTCGACGCGGCGCAGGCGCCATTTGGCGAGCGCGTTGACCTTGGTCCGCGACAGCTCGCGGCGGCAAATGTGCGCGGTCAGCGTCTGCCCGACGCAGAGCATGAACAGATGATCCTCGTCGCCGCGCCCGACCAGCACCTTGGCGAGTTGCTCGGCCAGCGAATCGCGCAGCAGGATGAGGTCGCTCGCTTCGTCGACGCCGAGATCGGTCTGACCGGGCGCGCGGTGCGACTGGATGTAGTCGGCCGCAACGTGGAAGTGCAGAAAGTCGTACGGCGCGCGGAAATGTGCGCTGAGCTGCCTGGATGGTCCGGTCACATGCAGCGTCCCGGCCGGCATCACGCCGTCGAAGATGATGCGTCCACCGCGAGCAAGGCTGAGGCGCGTGGGCCTCAACGCGATGGCAATGACGTAGCGATCGTCAGGGATGGTCGCCTCGACCCGGCGCGATGCCGCTTCCAGATCGGTCCAGCGTGAGATTGCAATGTCCGCGAGCGGAGTGCCGCCTGCGAGCTGGCGCCAGTTCTGCTCCTGGTAAACCGTGCCCGTGCCGGTCTCCACTGTGCGCGTCGTGGGATCGGCGCGGAAGTCGATGCTGGGGAAGGGGATTTGTGAGGGCTGGCTCTGCGTGAGCATCGGTGATCCTTTCCGGGACGCTCATTCGGCGCCGTCGTCGCCGCCTGTGACGAGCCCGCGAATGCAATGAGCGATGCTGATGAGAATAGGCCTCTCGCTCCATAATGCTCGTTATGGGTGCTTAATGCGTGTTAGATATTGCAAAATGCAGTGTTGTCGCGCGTCATGGCCGCGTCGAATCTTCATTTGATCGTAATGGCTTAATCTTGTTATTCGCGATTTAACGCCGCCATATTCCGCCTATGATCCTTCTGCCATGTCCGCGACATGCGGCCGCATCCGAAGGTCGGGTATGGCCGCAGACACTGTCTGTGCTCGTCAGGCCCGGGCGTCGCTAACCGTATCGGAGCTGCATTGCTTGTATCCGCTCGCGGCGACGATTGGCGCCCGGCTTGCGCAGATCAGCATCGACGCCACGCGAGCGGCAATCCAGCACGACGTCCTTCAGTGTGCGGCATGCCTTGCCATGGGCGGCACTTTCGGCAAAGCGATACATCCGCGGTCGAACGCGCTGGGCACTGAGGACAATATCGATTGCATGCGAATGACTTGCCGAATGCGTCTTTCGATGATGAATTGTGCCTGTTAAACGTGCCGTGATGCGGCGGGCTGCGATTGCGAGGCGATTTGTGCCTGCGGCCGAGGACAAGAAGGCTCGGTGCCTTCAACCATGCGAGACGATGTGGGATCGGGTACTGCCGGACATGGACCTGTGTTGTGATGGCGGGGATGCCTGAGCAGGCCCGGGCACATGTCTATGCCTGCGGAGAATGGGAGATCGATCTCGTCCGTCGCGAACTGCGGCATCAGGGACTTGCGGTGCCGCTCGGAGGTCGCGCCTTCGAGATTCTATCGGAGCTCGCGAAATCGGCCGGCGAACTCATCGCCAAGGGCGACCTGTTGCAGCGTGTCTGGCCGGGCGTGTTCGTCGAAGAGATCGCGCTCAGGGTCCACATCGCCGCGATTCGCAAGGCGCTCGGCGGCGACCGTGAGCTGCTGGAGACGACGATCGGCCGCGGCTACCGGCTGCGGGGGATCTGGCGTGCCCGCGAGGACAATGACGCGACCGTGGCGTCGAAACCGGCAGCGGCGGCCGAAGCCGATCTGCCGCCGACCAACATTCCGGCCGCGACCTCCGGTCTGATAGGCCGCGCTGCGATCGTTCCCCATCTTCAGGGATTGCTGTCGGCCTATCGTGTCGTAACCCTCACCGGGCCCGGCGGCATCGGCAAGACGGCGCTGGCGCTCGATGTGGCGCGCTCCGTTCTGCACAATTTTCACGAGGTGGGTTTCCTGGTGGAGCTCGCGCCGCTTGCCGATCCGCGGCTCGTCTCCTCGACCGTCGCCACTGTGCTCGGCCTGAAGTTGGTCGGAGAGGAAGACTCCGAAGATGCCGTCGTCCGCGCGATCGCACGGCACAGGATGCTGCTCGTCCTCGATAATTGCGAGCATGTGGTGGACGCCGCCGCGAGCTTCTCGGAGGCCATCGTCAGCCGCTGCCCCAATGTTCACGTGCTGGCGACCAGCCGCGAAATGCTGCGGATCGAGGGCGAATACGTCTATCGCGTTCCGGCGCTGGATTTGCCGCCCGGCGATTGGGCGGAAGGCGCAGCGATGCAGGGTGGCGCGGCGGCCGAATTGTTCATGGCCAGGGCCAGGGCCTTGGGGCGCGAGTTCGGCAGCGACCGCGAGACGCTGCGCGCCGTCGCCTCGATCTGCCGGCGATTAGACGGCATTCCGCTGGCGATCGAATTTGCCGCGGCTCGCGCCGCCATGCTCGGGCCGCCTGCAGTTGCCGAATCGCTCGACGACCGCTTCAACCTGCTGACCACGGGGCGCCGCACCGCGTTGCCCCGCCACCGCACGCTCCGTGCCGCGCTCGACTGGAGCTACGAGCTGCTGCCGGAATCGGAGGCGACGGCGCTGCGCTATCTCTCGATCTTCGTCGGCGAGTTTGCGCTCGCTGCCGCGACGGCCGTCGAGGATGAGAACGCGACGCCGATCACCGAGGGCATCGCCAACCTGGTGGCGAAGTCGCTCATATCAGTCGACCTCGCAGGCGACAGCCCGAAATATCGCCTGCTGGACACAACGCGGGTCTATGCGCTGGAGAAGCTGCGCAAACAGGGCGAGCATCGCGACGCTGCATGCCGGCACGCGCGATACCTCCGCAACTATTTTGCCAATGCGGAGCGTGAGAGCGAGTCCAGGCCGCTGCCCGAATGGCTCGCGGTCTATGGTCAGCATCTGGATAATGTGCGCATCGCACTGGATTGGGCCTTTTCGGCCGATGGCGATGCTCAGATCGGCGTGGAGCTCGTCGCAGTTGTGGTGCCGCTGTGGGTGCAGCTGTCGTTGCTGGCCGAATGCCGCAATCGCGTGCAGTTGGCGCTAGATCGGCTCGACAATCATGCTGCCGGTGCGGAGCGGCTTCGCATGCAGCTGTCGGCTGCCCTCGGCTGGTCGCTGATGTACGGCTTCGGCCGTGCCAGCCAGGCCGGTCCCGCCTGGGCCACCGCGCTCGCGCTTGCCGAGCGCCTCGGCAGCCGCGACTACCTGCTGCGGGCGTTGTGGGGGTTGTCGATCAACCAGCTCAATGACGGGCAGTTTCGGCGCGCGCTCGAATTCGCGCATCGCTTCAGGGAGGTCGCTGATGGCTCCGACGATCCGATCGAGCTGATCATGACCGACCGCCTGCTTGCCACGGCGCTGCATTACCTCGGCGAGCAGCAGCAGGCGCGCAGTCACATCGACCGCGTCGTCAACCGTCTCAAGACCTTTGGTCACGAACCCAGGTTCATTCGCTTCCGGTTCGACCTGCGCATCTCCACGCATTATTTCCAGGCCCGCATCCTGTGGCTGCAGGGCTTGGCCGAGCAGGCGTTCGACGTGGTCGAGCACAATCTGCTGGAGGGGCGCAACGGCGGCCACGCGCTCACTTTGTGCAGCGTGCTCGGACAGGGCGCCTGTCCGATCGCTTTTCTTGCCGGCGATCTCGATGCGGCCGAAGCTTATTGCGCCGAACTGCTGGATCACACCAGGCGCCATCCGATTCGGCTGTGGCGGTTGTGGGCCGAGTGCTTCCAGGGCCTGGTGATGGCGAAACGCGGCGGCTCCACAACAGGCCTTGCCATGCTCGGCAGCGCGCTCGAACGGGCCGGCGACGCGCAATTCCTGCCGCGCTTTTTGCTGCCGCTCGGCGAGTATGCCTCCAGCCTCGGAAAGTCCGGGGACGTCGCGCGGGGGCTTGCCATCGCCAACGCCGCGCTGGTCCGCTGCGAAGGCCGGGACGACTTCTGGTACTGGCCTGAACTCGAGCGCATTAGGGGCGAGCTGCTGCTCCACCATGGCGGACAGCATATCACCGAGGCCGAGCAGTGCTTCGACAAGGCGATCGATCTTGCCCGGCGGCAGGGTTCACTGTTCTGGGAGCTGCGGGGGGCGTTAAGTCTGGCACGGCTTCGGGTCGCGCAGGAGCGGCCAGCCGACGCGCGCGATCTGCTGCTGCCGGTATATCGCAAGTTCACGGAAGGTTTCGATGTCACGGCCGATCTCCGCGACGCGAGGTCGATGCTCGCAGCGTCGCCTGAGTGACGGCGCGCGAGCGCACCTTGCTGCGCGCGCCGGCCGCCGCCGTTTCGTTGCGGGATGGCGGCATGTGCGCGAGCCGCGGCCGCCATACTGTTGCGCTGCCATTGCGTTCGCGGCGCCAGGCATGCGGGGTGGTGCCGACGCTGCGGTGAAAGCGCGTCGTCAGATGCGCCTGGTCGGAGAAACCGACAGCAAGCGCGATCTCGGAGATCGAGGCGTCCGTCGTCATCATGAGGTCCTGCGCCCGCCTGATCCGGCGCTGCGTCAGGTAGGTGTGCGGGCTGACGCCGAAGCACTTCTTGAAGGCGCGGCGGAACTGGCTAGGACCGAGCCGGGCCATGGCAGCGAGTTCTGCGATTCGGACACGATCGTTCAAATTCACGTCGATATAGGTGCTGATCCGCCGGATCTGCCAGGCCGCCAGACCGCCGTTCACGGGCTGCGCCGGTTCCGGATCGGAGGCGCGGCCGTCCCTCGCTTCGAGCAGCGCGCAAGCCTTTGCGATCAGTTCGGCGGCCGCATGGCGATCACGGTCGAGCTGCTCGAGGCTGCTCTGCAGCAGCTCCATCACGATCTGCGTCATGTCGCGCGCTTCGACCGCCACCGCAGCGCGCCGAAGCGGGCCTATCGGGCAATCTGTCGGTCTGGCAGGGACGTTCACGCGCGACTCCATCTGATCTGCCGTCCTGCGGGGGCAAGTGTTGACCTGCATGGAACGACGGCCAAACCTGCCCCGGAACACGGCGGCCTGCCCGTTAAGTGTTGTTAAGACCGATCCGACGGGACTGCCTGGAAGTCCGTTCCGGCCGATGCCAGCTCGATTAGGCCCGCCGCCGCCGCGCGCGTTTTGTGCAAGCGGTGCGCAGGATTTTCTAGTCAAATCGCGGCCATCCGGAGGAGCTTGAGGCCTATTCGCGAGCCCGGTCGGCTCGTCAAGCCTGGATGGCCCGTTGCGTATTCTTATGGTGTTGACATCGCACGATCGTCTCGCGTCAGGACGCCTGAGCGGAGTGTGCCTCAAGAGCTTCGCCATGGGATACTACGCGTTTCTCGATGCGGGGCTCGACATCACTAGCTGCTCGCCGCTTGGCGGTCCGGCGCCGATCGCGCCTTGTTCCAATCGCGACGCGGCATCCGACATCGTGCAACGCTTCCGGAACGATCCGGCTGCGCGCGAGGAGTTCTCGGACGGCCTGATGCTGTCGCAGGTCTGTGTCGCCGATTTCTCGGCTGTGTATTATCCTGATGGCGCCGGCGGGCTGTGGGATCTGCCGGGCGATCGCTATTCCCAGGCGCTGATCTGGCAGATGCATGAGCTGCAGCGGCCCTGCGCATTTGTCGGTCATGGTACAGCCGCGTTGCTGCACGTGCGGGGACCCGATATCACGCCGTTCGTTGCCGGCCGCAGGATGACGGCACCGGGCCCGGCGGAGAATGCCGTTGTTGGCCTGCCGGATGACGCCTTGTCCCTGGAGCACGAGTTCACGGGACTCGGCGCGATCTGCATAACCCGCGATGGCGATGCGCCGTTGGTCGTTCAGGATGGCGGCCTCATCACCGGCCGATTTGCCGACGGCAGCGTGGGGGTCGCGCAGGCCGTCATGGCAGCAACCACTTAGGATAGCGAACAGCTCGCCGCTGCTGGCGGCATTCATTGTCGGACTCGGTGCTGCGAGAAGCACGAGCCGACCGGCTCATCCCTGCGAACGCACGCGCATCACATCCACCCGATTTGCACGATTATATTGCAGCGTGCTGCATTGACGCCGTCGCGCGGCAGCACGACATGTTGCGTGCTGTCGGGTTGAGAATACCGTTTAGGAGCAGGATATGAACGCGCCGTCGAACGCCGAGTCCGTCCCCATACAATCGGACGGCGACGTCGCGGACTGGCTGATCAACCACACCCGCGACGAACGCTTCATCGACACTATCTTCGCCCAGATGTGCATCCGGCTGCAGCGGGCGGGCATTCCCGTCAAACGGGCGACGCTGCATATCCTGATCCAGCACCCGCAATGGCTCGGCGCCCGGATGCTGTGGGCCGACGGCATGAACGAGGCGGAGATCGCCCGATTCGACCACGAGGTGCGGCAGAGCTCCGCCTATATCGGTAGCCCGGGCAAGGAAATTCATGACGGCGTCACCGAGCTGCGCGAAAATCTCGAGCAGGATCCGGCGCTAGGCCGTCAGCATGCCGTCTATGACGAGATGCGAGCGCAGGGCTTGACCGATTATGTGGCTTGGCCGCTGTATCATACGCTCGGCAAGCGGCACATTGTGACCTTCGCGACCGACCGTCCCGGCGGCTTCGATGATGCGCAGATCGCAAGCCTTAAAAGCCTGCTGCCTGCGCTGGCGCTGGTCAGTGAAATCAGGGTCAAGAACCGGCTGGCGCGGACACTGCTGGAAACCTATGTCGGCACCCATGCGGGCGAGCTCATTCTGGCTGGCGCCACCAGTCGCGGCAGCGGAACGACGGTGCGCGCCGCAATCATGATCTGCGACCTGCGCGAATTCACCCGGATCTCGGACAATTGGCCGCGCGACGACGTCATTGATCTTCTCAACGATTATTTCGATGCGATGTCGGAGCCGATCGCGCGGCATGGGGGCGAGATTTTGAAATTCATCGGCGACGGCCTGCTCGCCATCTTCCCGCTCAGCCAGCCCTCGGCCTGCGCAAATCTGCTGCATGCGGTCTCCGAAGCCCGGCAGGCCATGATTGCCCTGAACGAGAACAGCCGCGGCACCGGCCGCGCGCCGATGAACTACGGCATTGGTGTGCATGTCGGAGACGTCATGTACGGCAATATCGGGTCCCGCACCCGGCTCGACTTCACCGTGATCGGTCCTGCAGTCAACATGGCGTCGCGCCTGGAAACGCTCACCAAGCAACTGGGACGAACGGTGCTGCTGTCCCGCGCCTTCGCCGATCATGTCGCCGGCGAATTCGATCTCGAACACGTCGGCGAGCATCCAGTGCGCGGCTTCAGTGAACCGATCGAGCTGTTCGCCTACCACGGCTGAAACGCCCTGGATCGACAGATGTCAGCAGCGCAATGGATCACATTGCGCTGCTGACCTGCTGGAGTGTGCAACGCCTGTTTGAGCGGGACCGCGTACATCAGGCCGCCTTTGGTCCAGAGACCATTGAGGTCGCGCTCGAGCCACGCAGACGGTGGCGCCCTTCAGGTCGAAATTTATATCTTAGTGACCGTGATCTATTTTGCCTTCTGCTTCGCGATGTGATCGATACAGTCGAAGCCTGAAAGCGTATGCCGCGCGGCGGTGATCGACAGGCGCAAAATGAAAATCGGAGTCATCTCGGACACGCACGGGCTGTTGCGTCCGGAGGCCGAACAGCAGCTGAATGGCGTGGCGCATATCGTACACGCGGGCGATATCGGCAAGCCGGATATCATCGACAGGCTTGGCCTGATAGCGCCGGTGACCGCGATCAGGGGCAATGTCGACAGGGACCTTTGGGCTGAGGCCTATCCAGAGACCACGACGGTGACGCTTGCTGGCTGCAGGATCCACGTCCTGCATGATCTCCAGACGCTCCAGCTCGATCCCGCATCGGCCGGCATCGATGCGGTGATTTCAGGCCATTCGCATCAAGCCAGGATAGAAACCAGGCGGGGCGTGCTGTATCTCAATCCGGGAAGCGCAGGCCCGCGCCGTTTCAAGCTGCCGATCACGCTAGCCATCCTGGAGATTACGCCAGGCGGTCTCAAGCCGATCCTTCATGACCTCGGCTCTGCAAGCAGGCCTTGAGAAGGCGCGCGCGCCGGGCCCGGCCGAAGGGGGCAGCTTGCTGACGGGTGGCGGCTCCGTCGACATGCCGTGGCTCCATAATCAGCCTAGAAGCTCACAAAGGCGAGTAGCTGGACATTTCATCCGCTCCCGGCGCCATCCCGGGCACGCGCGGTGGCGATGCCGGCGGACAACACATTTTGCCAGCATGCGCCAAGACATTGCGGGTGACGTTAGCAGCAATACCTCTGCAATTACCTCAATCGCTCTGGGGCAGCGGCGCGTCCAATCCGCTAAATCACGCCCGGCCCAATTTCAAGCGCAAGACTACCATGACCCAGTTGCCGACCGGTACGGTCACGCTGGCCTCGATCGTCGAAGCCATGAAAGCCATAGCCGGAAGTCCACCAAGGGCGCGCGCGAGCTTTGCCAAGGGCCGATGCGTTCACGGCACCTATGCCGCGTCGGATCGGGCGGAAGAGATTACGAAATCCCGGAGCTTCACAAGGCCGTCGCGCGTGCTGGCACGCTTCTCGCTAGGCGGCGATCGCGAGGTTGCGAACACCGATCGCGTATTGCGCGGGTTCAGCTTCAGGCTTGGCGGCGATCAGCATCGCTCGGACCTTCTCATGCAGAGCGCCCCCGTGCATTTTGCGCGCACGCTCGACCAGATGTTGGCTTTCCCTAAGGCGCGCGTTTCGGGACCTGATGGCAAGCCGGACATGGAAGAAATCAGGGCGTTCTCCGCGGCCAATCCCGAGACGCTGCGTCAGGCGAACTACATCGCCGCGCCTCCGCTGGACCTGGGCTTTGCTGGTACGACGTATTGGGGCGTACACTGCTTTCCGGCAACGAATCTGAAGGGCGAGACGCGGTTCATCAAGTTCAAGGTCGTTCCGGTCGGTGCAGACGTCGCGCCAACGCAGAAGGCCGATGTAAAATCTGCTGACTTCCTTCTCCACGACCTCGAAAATCGGATCACGGCAGGCGACGTCCGTTTCAGCGTGACGGCGCTGCTCGACCGGCCCGGCGATCCGACCATGGACGTCACCAGCCGATGGTCGGATGAGGACAGTCGTGAAGCGGTGCGGCTCGGAACGATCGTCATCACCGGCGTCGAAGCGGAAGATGCGTGTGACGCAGCCGTCTTCAATCCGGCCAATCTCGCCGATGGCATCGGTCATCCGCCGGACGAGATCTTTGCGGCACGCCGCGCCGCCTATGCCATCGCGCAGGCGACGCGTCGCTGAACCGAAGGACGCTTCGGGCCCGGATCAGGTTTCGCGTTCCGGCGCGCCCTGCGCCTCACGGCGCCACATTCCAGGGCTGACGCCGACGACCGAGGAAAACACTCGCGTGAAATGGCTTTGATTGGCGAACCCGGCCGCTATCGCAATCTCCGACAGCGACAGGTCGCGCACCGTCATCAATTGCTTGGCCGTATTCACGCGCTGGCGCAGCAGCCACTGGTGCGGCGGAAGGCCGGTGGAGACGCGAAATGATCGCGAAAAGTGACTGACGGAGAGATCGAACTCGGCTGCAATCTTTTCCAGCGAAAGCTTACCGCGGAGATCGGACTCCAGCCTCTCGCAGGCTCGCTTGGCCTGCCATGGGGCAAGGCCGCCGCGCACCGGCCCGACGGCGCGCCGCAGTCCGCCGTAGGTTGTGGCAACGTGTGCGGTCAGCGCCAGCATGACATGGTCGACGAACAGCTGGTTGGCCTCCTCTGGTTGGCGCAACGCCGCCAGGAACGACGCACCGAGATGGCGGATCGTCATGTCGTCATGGCCGATACCGGGCTGATAGGCGAGTTCACCGATCCGCGGCGCGCCGCCTTGCCTCGCCATGTCGTCCAAGGCCGAACGGGGCAGATGAAAAAACAGGGAATGGAAAGGTTTGTCGATGACGTAGCTTGGATCGCGTTTCAGGTCGTACAGATAAGTGGCGCCGGCGCGGATATCGCTCTTGGTCACGCATCGGCCGCGCTCCCAGCACTCGCAATCAGCGAAATCACGCAATTTGAGACTGACGAGATAGGCGTCTTCCGCGGGCATCGAATCGGAAAGACCCGGCACGGGATGATCATTCCGGGTTTCGGTGACGGCGAGTTCAGCGCTGCGGAGCGAACGCGTGACCAACGTTGGCGGTGCATCCTTCAGATGCAGAAAGCGTCCGACCTTCTGCGCGAAGGCGCCGACCTGTGTCATGGGAGTAGATCTCGTTTGTGAGGAGATTGGGGAGCCGGGGCGCCACCGCCAAATCGCGGTCAATTATCCGACATCGCTAAGCAACGGTCCAGACTTGCCGGTTCGGAGCAATAACGATGCGACGGCTTGCCGATCTATTGTCACGAAATATTTTCGCTAGGGATTTCAACAGGTTTTGACGCCTCTCGGCGATCTCCGTTCAATACCTCGACAACTCGTCGCGCGCTCATCGTGCGTTTGTGAAAGCGCGCGACCTGCTTGGAGCAGGATCAGACAGAGCATAGCCGCTTCAGGAAATACGCTGAGCCTTTGCACCGCATAGAACGCACGCCGACCGTATAAACACGGACGGCTGATCGGAGGTTTGAGTTGATCAGGAGGAGCCACGCAATGACCGGGAGCACTGCATCCATGCGCAATCCCTCGCACGACGGCTCGGCATCCGTACCGGGCGCACAGCGGGACGATAGCTCGACTTCCGAGCGGCGCGCTGCCGATGCGGAGATGGCGCGTGTGCTCGGGACCGAACCACTTCGCATGGCATTGGACTCCTCCGGCACCGGGATCGCCCAATGGAGACATGATCCGTTGCACGACGTCGTCGAGCCCATGAGCCACCACGTGGTCATGGCCTATGACGGCGTGACGCAGCGCATGGAGCGGCGGTCAGGAAAATCAGTTGCGATCGGTACGTTCCGGCGCGGGGTTGTGATCATCATCCCGGAAGGATCAAGCTCCCGGTGGGACATTCCGAAGCCCGTTGATGTGGTTCAACTCTATCTTCCCGATGCAACACTGAAGCGCGTTGCTGACGAGGCAAAGACAGCCGGACCGGCCGACCTGCTGGAGCGAACGGCGCATCCCGACCTCATTACGTCCCGACTGCTCTTGAGCGCGGCGGATGCGGTCGAGGGCAATAACGCCCTGGATGCGCTATTCCGGCATCAGCTGACAGATCTTCTGGCCACGCGCTTGCTGGCTGCGCACACGGGTGCGCCAACCACGTTGCGGCCGACCATGGGTGGGCTATCGCCGAAGGTCCTGCTTCGCGCGATCGAACGCTTGCGCTCGGACAGCGATGCGGACGTCTCGCTAGATGCGCTCGCTTCCGATGCGGGTCTATCGCGCTTTCACTTCTGCCGTGCCTTCAAGGAGAGCACCGGACTTTCGCCGCATGCCTGGCTGCGCCAGCACCGGCTCGATCAGGCCATGAACATGCTGCGCGATTCGGACGAACCGATCGTGGGAATCGCCGCCGCGCTTGGCTACGCCTCCCAGACTGCTTTCGCCGCCGCGTTCAGGAGGTCGATCGGCGAGACGCCGAGCGACTGGCGGCGCCGGATGCGTTAGCAGCAATCGCTCTACAGCTGCGGCAATCGCTCTGGGGCAGAGCAGTTCTCGATCGCTAGAACTGCACCGTAGCCACCGCCCAACAGAGGAGACAACGATGGCCTGGAAGAACTTCGTCACCCCCCTTGCGATGCGATCGCGCAGAAGGGTCGTCGCCACTGCATGTGTCTACGGTCTTTCGCTGGCTGTCCGCTTGTCATCGACTACGGGCGAGGAAATGGAAGTGCCGGCTGCTCGCGGCATCTGTCCCATGACATCCATCCTGATCAGCGATGGCGCGCGGAGCTCTTACAGGAACTGGCCAAGGCCTGCGCAACCAATCGCCTTCCGCAACTGGGCGCTTGGTTCTCGCAGCTGCAGCGCTGCGTGTGAGGACCGATGCCTTCGCAGCTGATGTCGAACTGCTCCGCTCCGTAGAGCAGCCTTCCTCGCTTAACCTCTTAGCGTCCTGTCGAAACCAAAGAGTTCGCCGCCACCAGCGGCGGCGGCAGCGCGCGCACGTCCAAAAGTCAAAAGGAGAAAATCATGCGACTGGTCATCATTGGCGCCGGCTTCGCCGCCATGTACGCCGCCCTTTCCGCTGCCCGGCTGCGCGACATCCAAGGGGCCACGCCCGACGAGTTCGAAATCGCGCTGGTCGCACTGGAGCCGACCCTGGTCGTTCGCCCGCGGCTTTACGAGCCGAACCCGGAAAGCCTCACAGCTCCGTTGCTTGATGTGCTCGAGGCCATCGACGTGGTCTATGTCCAGGGCAGCGCCGAGACGATCGACACCAAGTCCCGGGTGGTGCAGATCACCACCGGCGAAGGCAGGCGCAAAACGTTGTCCTACGATCGCCTCGTCGTGGCCACCGGCAGCCGGCTATTCCGTCCGAACATTCCGGGTCTCGCCGAGCACGGCTTCAGCGTCGACTCGCTCGATGATGCGATTGCGCTCGACAAGCATCTGCATGGTCTCGCCAACCGGCCGGCCGTGAACGGACGCGACACGGTCGTCGTCGCTGGCGGCGGCTTCACCGGCATCGAGGCCGCGACGGAGATGCCGGCGCGGCTTCGCGACATCCTGGGCAAGGATGCCAAGACCCGTGTCATCATCGTTGACCGCAACAGCGCGATTGCGCCCGACATGGGCGTAGGTCCGCGCCCGATCATCGAGGAAGCGCTGCGCAAGGTCGGCGTGGAGAGGCGGCTCGGCGCCGGTGTCGTCTCGCTCGATCAATCCGGCGTCACGCTGTCGAATGGCGAGCACATCGCAGCCGAAACCGTGATCTGGGCGGCGGGCATTCGCGCCGCACCGCTGACGGCGCAGATTCCCGCCGAGCGCGACAATTTCGGCCGGCTGCTGGTGGATCGCGATCTGCGTGTGCCGGGTGTCGCCGGCGTCTTCGCCACCGGCGACGCCGCTCGCGCCGTCTGCGACGATGAAGGCAATTACGCGCTGATGTCCTGCCAGCACGCCACGCGGATGGGCGCTTTCGCCGGCAACAACGCGGCGGCCGAGCTGCTGGGCGTACCGACCAGGCGCTATCACCAGAAGGCCTATGTCACCTGCCTCGACCTTGGCGAAGCCGGCGCGCTGTTCACGCGCGGCTGGGAGCGCAAGGTGGAGATGGTCGGCGACATCGCCAAGAAGACCAAGCAGGAAATCAACACCGTCTGGATCTATCCGCCCAGGGCCGAGCGCGCAGCCGCGCTCGCGTCAGCCGATCCGGAGCGCGTGACCGATCTCTAGCACCTCACACAAGAAAGGACCGCGCTCCCGCGCAGGAGCGCGGGCAGCTCTCACAATCGACCGGCCAGGAGTTTTCACAAATGAAACAGACCATCCACAACACGCAGCAGGAGACAAACATGAGCCTGGATATTACTACACACCCCGCGAGATCGAATCCCGACGAATTGGTTCCTTCGCGCTACGCGCTGAAGGTCGGCGAGATTGACGTGCTGGTGGTCAGCGATGGGGTACTGCCGTTGCCCACCAAAATGTTGGGACACAACGCGGACCCGGCTATCCGGGCGACCTGGCTGAACGACATGTTCTTGCCGCCGGACGCTTTCGACTGGGCGCTGAACGCGGTCGTGGTGCGTAGCGGCGGTCGGACCATCCTCATCGACGCTGGATTAGGGAGCGACCCGGACTTGCACTTGCCGCGGGCCGGGCAGTTGATCAAGCGACTCGACGCCGCCGGCATCGATCTCGCGTCGGTGACCGACGTGGTGCTGACCCACATGCATATGGATCACATTGGCGGGCTGCTCGTCGACGGGGTGAAGGACCGGCTGCGTCCGGACCTGCTTATCCACGTAGCGGCCGCCGAGGTCAAATTCTGGGAATCGCCCGATTTCTCCCACACCGCGATGCCGCCGGGATTCCCGGACGCGCTCCGGTCGGCCGCCAAGCGATTCACCAAAGAATACCACAACCAGCTGCGACAGTTCGATGACGAGCACGAGGTGGCGCCGGGAGTCGTCGTCCGCCGCACCGGCGGCCACACCCCCGGGCACAGCGTGGTCCGCGTGGCGTCGTGCGGCGAGGCGCTGACGTTCGCCGGCGACGCGGTGTTTACGGTCGGGTTCGAGCAACCCGATTGGCACAACGGTTTTGAGCACGACCCCGAGGAGGCGGCCCGCGTCCGCGTCCGTCTCTTGCGGGAGCTGGCGGCGAACCGCGAGCTGCTGGTGGCTACTCACATGCCGTTCCCGTCGGTCGGACATGTCGCGGTCGCCGGCGACGTGTTTCGTTGGGTGCCGGCGATCTGGGACTACTGACCGCTTGCTGGGTCAAGTCCGAACAGGGCGCGTACTCATCATGTTGATGAGTTCGCGCCCCGCTACGCAGTAGCTGACGAAGCATCGTCATCCTGGCAAGAGCGGCATCTGATTTATCGAGAAGATCTCCGGTCATATCCTATAAGCGGACGACTTTTGCTGGTGACTGGATTCGAAACAGGCTAATGCGCAGCGCGCTGCCCTCGCTCGGATCGAATTGAATGTCGGCTACAGAAAGCGTTTTACGAACGCGAGCGTTATTTGTGCTAATTCACGCCAGCCACTATCGATCGTATCGCGGCGACTGCGCCCCGAAAGTCGGATGAACTCCGTGATGGCATGCCGATTGTGGCTTTGCTGTCCATAGACTGCGTGGGCGATCGATTGCGAAGCGGCGAGACCGTTCTCGCTCGAAATCACGAGCAGCGGTCCACGTTGCGAGGCTTCCGTATCGTCGCCCGCCTCCGTCCGAGGAGTTGGATTGACGATGGATTCGATCGGAAGATCTGATGCCGGCGCCCGATAGATGCGATGTAATCCCTCGCTCTCCGGTTCCGGCAGTGCGTTGCCAAAGATGTGTGCCTGTTGCGGCGGAAGGCTCTCCTTTCGGTGGGCGCCGGCCTGCAGCGCCGGCAAAGCGGGCTGCAGGGTTGCGATTGGCCGGGGCAGACTTCTCTCGAAAGGCGCGGGATCGATCGCGACTGTAGCCGCCGAGTGCGCCTGGGATGCGAGCATTTGCGCGATCAGCCCTCCGAACGAATGGCCGACGATAGCCGGACGCCGGCTCAACGTCTCGACGATGCCGGTGAAGTGGGTCACGGCTTCGCCAATGGTTTCGGGCGCCGCGGCGCCGCCGACCTCTGCCGGCCAACCGGGCGCGAGAGCGGCGTAGCCCGCCGCCTCGAACATTTCCACCCACCGGTCCCACGAGCTGGGTCTCAGCCACAGGCCGTGAATGAAGAGGACCGGCGGCCTTCGAGAGGCGTCGGCCCTGGCGACCGAACCGTGAAGCGCTCTGCTCGTCACAATCAGTGCCCCTCGATCGTAAAGAGAATGTCCGAGAAGCCGGGGACGGTTTCAGCCCGATTCCAGTCCCGCTGCAGTTCGCAGATGAGCTGGACCCAGCTCGTGGGCTGCGCACCTGCCTGGACGAGCCGCAGCAACCCGGCCTGATGCGCGGGCTCGGACGTGCCGCCAACTGCGTCGACAACAGGATAGACATCGAAGCCCTCCCGCAGGGCATCGAGGGCTGGGTGGACGAGACATACCTCGGTCCACAACGCCGTCATGATCAGCTTCTTGCGGCCGGCGGCGCGAACCGCCGCCACGAAGTCCGCGTCTTCCCAGGCGTTGATCGACGTCCGATCGATCGGCACGATGTCAGGAAAAATCTCGGAAATCTGGTGAATCGTGGGTTGGTTGCGGCCGGTCGCGACGTTCACGGTGGCGATGACCGTCGGCAAGCCGAACAGCTTTGCGGTTTTGGCAACCGCGGTGATGTTGGCGACGAGGGTTCGCTTTTCCATCGACTGGATAGAGGCAACCTGGACGGGCTGATAGTCGATAATGATCAGAGCCGCGTTCTGTGGCGTCAACAGATGGTCAGTCTGCGGATCGCGGACCATTGGGAAAGATGTCATCGGAAAGCTCCTTGCGGGTTCGATTTGCCAGGCTGAGTTAATGCGATTCCTTGGCGGCGACGTAGACCGTGTCGCTGGGACCGCTGCCGGTCAGCCGAACAACTGCGGGTTCGGCGCGCGTAAACGCGAAGTGCGGGGCGCCGCCTGGCTCGGTGTAGAGACCGCCTGCGGTCAATGACCTGACAGGAGCGTCGGCGGCCCTAGCGCCGTAGCCGAAGTACCAGGTGCCGGAGACCACGGTGGCGAAGCGGTCGTCGCGGTGGGTATGCGACGCGATCACGGTGTTCGGCGGCACGTGAATTTCGAGCATGTACGGCCCGGCCTTGGCGGGGTCACCGTGGAGCAGCACGGTACGGATGCCGCTGAGGCCCGAGGTGCCGGCGCCTGCGCCGGATTGCGGCATCGCCTCGGTTTGCTCGCGTGTCAAAGCCATTTGCGCCAGATGCCCGACTTCCGGCGCCGCGGGGCGTCCGCTCAGGAATGCATCGATCGCAGCTACCGTGGCTGCGGGCTGTTCCTCCATCAGCCAATGGCCGGCGTCCGGGATAACCCGTTCCTGGACGTCAACCGCCGCGGCCTGCGCCACGACTGCCATCATCGGGCCAAAGGAAGCAGCGCCTCCGATCGCCAGGACCGGCATGGTCAGTTTGCCGTGGGCTGCGAGCCAGGCGCGGTTATCGATCGCGTCCTGATCGAACGCGGCAAACTGTCGGAAGCCCGCATGCATCCGCCCAGGGGCTGCGTAGAGCTCCGCGTAATGCACGCGGGCGGCCTCCGGAAAATGAGCCGGATCAGCCGCGAACTCATTCCAGAACCGGTCGAGATAGATGCGCTCTCGCCCCGCAACCAGGCGCTCCATATCCGGCCCGCCAAACCGGAAGTGCCAGAGCATCGGGCTCTTCAGGATCTCGTCCCAAGGTCCGACGCCCGGTATCGGCGCGTCCATCAGCACGAGCCTGGTCACTCGGTCCGCATGCCGCGAGGCCAGCGCATAGGCGACCATGTTGCCGATATCATGGGCCACAACGTCAGCGCGAGACGCATGCAGCGCGTCCATGACCCCGACGATGTCTTCCGCTTCGTTGGCCTTCTCGAACCCCGTGTCAGCCCGGGCCGACAGGCCCATGCCCCGCAGATCGGGCACGATCACCGTGTGGTTGACGGCGAGGTCGGCCGCCAGTGGCGCCCACATGTCGCCGGTATCGCCATAGCCGTGCAGCAGCACGACCGCGGGTCCGCTGCCGCCGATGCGGACGTGAAGCGTGGTGCCGTTGGTCGCGACTTCTTGGCTACGAAACGCCTTCGGGAAGTCCTGCGGCTGGTCCGCCGCCGCATGAACGGCCGGGTTGGCCATAAGGGCGAGCGCCGCAGCGCCGGCGAGGGCAAGTTGGCGGAAGGTCGTGGGAATAGGCATGCTTGATCTCTCCTGTTGAGCTTGAATCAAAGATAGACAGGAATGGCGGAGCCGATTAGCCAGTGCTTGGGCTAAGGATCTTTGATCGGGGAGCAAAGATGACGACTGGCAGCGCGGATCGCGCCCGCAACCTTGAGGTTTTCTGTGCCGTTGCCGATGCCGGCAGCTTTTCAGCGGCAGGCCGCAGGCTCGCGCTCACTCCCTCGGCGGTCAGCCGGACACTGGATCGGATTGAGGAGCGGCTTGGCGCGCGCTTGCTGTTACGAACCACCCGTGCGCTCACGCTCACCGCCGAGGGGCATGCTTATCTCAGTGCGGCGCGCCGGATCTTGGCCGACCTCGACGAAGCCGAGGAAGCGATCGCGGACCAAGCCTCGCCCCGAGGACGGATTCGGGTCAGCGCGGCCATATCCCACGGACGCTTTTGCATTGTCCCGCTGCTCGGGGAGTTCGTGCGGCGCTATCCAAACATCTTGGTCGACATCAACCTGAGTGACGCGATCGTCGACGTGACAGCCGGTCAGGCCGATGTGGCTGTTCGCGGAGGTCCGCTCTCCGACAGCGCGCTCACGGCGCGCCGTCTCAGCGAGAACGGCCGCACCATCGTCGCCTCGCCTGCTTACCTGGCCCGCTGGGGCGTGCCCGAGAGGCCGGAAGACCTGCACAACCACAACTGCCTGAACTTCAGCTTTCGCCGTGCAGAGCCGGTTTGGCCATTCCGCCAGGACGGTGTCGACTATGCGCTGAAGGTGCGAGGCGCCATCGAAGCCAATAGCGCCGAGACCCTGGCCCAGCTAGCCGTTGACGGGGTCGGCATCGCTCGGATCGGCAATTTCAGTCTTGGCGATGCCATCGCCGAGGGACGATTGATCCCCCTCCTCGAACCTTTCAATCCCGGTGATAAGGAAGTTTTCCACGCCGTGTTCATCGGCGGGGCAAATATGCCTGCCCGCATCCGAGCCTTCGTTGACTATCTGGCAGAACGCATAAGTCAAAGCGCTGGCAAGACATCGACGGGACGATCGTCCTGACTGAGCCGGTTCCGGAAATCTGCACAGGACGATAGGTGGAATTTCTGCCTGACAACGGCGATAATCGCCGCGAACAGGGGAGACGATGAAGAGACGACCGCGACCGGGAGGCGGAGTGCCGGCCATCCCCGCGACCGATGTGAAGTCGCTGCACGCCAAGATCGGGGAGCTGACGCCGGAGAACGATTTTTTAGAAGGCGCGCTCACCAAGGCGGGATTGCTGAAGTGTCAGCGGACGGCCTGATAAGGTAAGCGCTTGCCTCTGGCAATTTCGGAAAGTTCCAGAATTAACACATTTCGCGGGCTTCAACCTTAACGGGCGATGATCTTTGCACGACGTTGCATTTAGTTGCAATCTGCTGCGGTTAACAAAACGTAGCTAAAAAGGAATCAGTAAATGACGGATTTAAACAGCTCAGAGTCAGATGATCCGAGGCGCAGCAGGACCAACGCGCTTACCGCTCACCAAGCGCCCTCGCTCGCAATGCCCGACTACGTCGAGCACTTTGAAGGCGCTTCGGAAATTGGAAGGCTGTCGGCCGAAGCCGTCGTCGGCGAGTATGAAGAGGCGGCGTTCGACATCGAGAGCATGGGTGCTCAGCTCGTCGCGCGCGTGAAAGAGTGCGAAGCGATGACCCGCGAAGCGGTCGCTCTCGGCGAGGAGCTGAAGCGGCAAGCTGATCGCTTCCGGCAGGAGGCGAAGCGTGTGTTCCGGCAGATCGAGACCTGTTCGCAATTCACGTCCGAAGTACGCCAGACGTGTACCGACCTGAAGGAAAAGCTTGCGACGCCGGCGATGGTCGAGAGGCTTCTGCAGCGCAGCGACCGGTGAAGTCATAAGCACCTTCAAAGCGTAAATCCTCACGGCCCGCGTCAGCATCGCTCAGGATCAGGGCGTGCGGACGATGCAGTTCAGAACTTGCTCAATCGCGACCCCGAGGATCGTTGTTTCCTCGCAACGATCAGCGCCGAGGCGTCGCGACCGAACGAACAGTTACACGGCCGCCTTCCGGACCTACCGGAATGTGATGGTGCATATGGCTGCGCGATCCCGTGCTAGCCCTTGTTGACGCGTTGGTTGCTCGCATCGCGCGAGATCAGCAAGCGTCTTGCTGAACGAAGCGGCACAGACCGTCCACCGCGGCCCTTTGAAGGGTCAGACGATCGAGACCGATAGGCGCCCACTGCGCCATATCGCGCGGTTCTTGCTGATCGGCATGTACACGGGCACGCGCGCAGGGGCCACCGCGTCGGGTTCGCCCGGGCGGGACGAAGGTCGGTCGTTCGTCGATCTCGACCGGCGACATCTGCTATCGGCTCGCCGAGGGCAGGCGGGCGACCAACAAGCGGCAGCCGCCGGTGCCGATACCCGGACGGCTCTTGGCGCATATGCGGCGCTGGTCTCGTCGCGGCGTCGTGCGTTCGCATTTCGAGGCCGCAGCCGCGATTACGTCTAAGGATCCCAAGCAGAATGTACCGGTGGTCGAAACGGTGGTGGACCTCGAAAGCACTTGGCGCGCAAATCTTAAGCTATTGATCCCGTTGGTGGGCCCGGCAGGACTCGAACCTGCAACCAGACCGTTATGAGCGGCCGGCTCTAACCATTGAGCTACAGGCCCCGCGACGCGATGTTCCCGATGGCGAT
>NZ_JBARGP010000201.1:0-8298 GCF_049798375.1 Bradyrhizobium sp. | reverse complement strand
CGGCAGCGCCACGTGCAGCCACCGCGCCGCGAGGCCGAGCGTCCAGCCCTGCGCCAGCAGCGAAATGAAGACGACGACGAAGGCAACGTCGAAATAGAGATAGGCCTTCGACAGGCCGACCAGCATGGGGATCGAGGCGAGGAAGATCGCGACCGCCCCCCGCAGTCCGGTCCAGGCGATGAAGGTCTTCTCCCGCCAGTTGAAGCGGAACGGCTTGAGGCAGATCATTACCGCGAGCGGCCGCGCCACAAACATCGATGTCAATGCCACAGCGATCGCCGGCAGCAGGCTGCTCAAGAGCCGCTGCGGCGACACCAGAAGTCCGAGCAGCACGAACATCACGATCTGCGCGAGCCAGGTCGCGGCATCGAGGAAGGTCACGACTGAATTATGTGCCCGCGTCGGCCGGTTGCCGATAATGATGCCGGCGAGATAGACCGCGAGGAAGCCGGAGGCGTGGGCGATCTGCGCCACGCCGAAAATGACCAGCGCGGCCGTGGTCACGAACGGCGCGTGCAGGCCCTGCGGCAACGCCACCTTGTTCAGCGCCAGCACCACCAGCCGCCCGCCGATCACGCCGAAGATGGTGCCGAGGATGGCCTCGCGCGCCAACTCCATCACGACATGCGCGGCGGAGGCGTGCCCGACCGTGATCAACTCGACCAGAGTCAAGGTGAGGAACACCGCGAAAGGATCGTTGCTGCCGGATTCAGCCTCCAAGGTGGCGCCGACGCGCGGGCGCAGCCGCAGGCCCTGCGCATGCACCAGCAGGAACACGGCGGCAGCGTCGGTCGAGGCCACCACGGCGCCGATCAGCAGCGCCTCGGTCCAGTTGAGATCGAGGCTGTATTTGGCAACCGGCGCGGTGATGAACGCGGTCAGCAACACGCCGATGGTCGCCAGCACCATCGAAGGCGCCAGCACGGTGCGGATGCTCTGAAATCGCGTCCGTAGGCCGCCGTCGAACAGAATCAGCGCCAAAGCCACCGAACCCACCAGATAGGTGGTGCGTACATCAGCGAATTCGATATGGCCGGGACCGGCATCGCCGGCCAGCATGCCGATCGCGAGAAACACGAGCAGCAGCGGGGCGCCGAACCGCAGCGCCAGCAGGCTCGACAGGATGCCGGCCATGACCAGGACGGCACCGAGCAGGATGGCAATGCTGACCGCGTCGAGAGACGTCATGAAGGGCGCAAATCACTCCGAACCGGGGAAATGGCATCCTTATCGACGCCATCCCTGTCCGCCAACCGGATTTGCTGCGAGCGCGGCGATTTGCCCATTTTCCGGCTCCGATTTGCAGGACCGTGCTATTGCGACGGGCTGGCCCGCTCCGCTACGGGAACGCGGCGGAACGGCTTTTTTTTGAGATGCGTGCCGTTTTCCCAGGATTTGGCGGTGGACATGGACCTGAACGATTTCCTCTCAGCTCTGCAGACGGCCGCGCGCTCGGTCGGCGCCGAGGTCACCTCGCCCTGGTTCTATCTGCAGCTCGGCCTGGTGATGGCCGGAGCCGGAATTGCGTTCGCGTCCTCGGCAGCGATCCGGGCGCGCGTCGACATGACATCGCTGGCGATGGGCTGGCCGGGGCCGCTGCGCCAGCTGCTGCGGGTGCTGGTCGATAGCGTCGCCAATGTCGTGTTCATCGTGCTGATGCGGATCGCGCGCACCGCGATGGTGCTGTGGACCTGGCCCAGCCGCAGCTACCTGCTCGCGGTGGCTCTGAAGCTGGCCCTGGCCTGGCTCGTCATCCGCCTGATCACCTCGGTGATCCGCAACACCTTCATCGTCCGCGTGGTATCGATCTCGGCTTGGCTGGTGGCGGCGCTCAGTATCATCGGCGAGCTCGATCCCGTGCTCGACGCGCTCGACTCGGTGTCGGTGGTACTCGGCGGATTGCGGCTGACGCCGCTGCTCGTCATCAAGCTCTGCGTGCTCTTGGTCGCGGCGCTTTGGTTGACCAATATCGCCAGCAATTTCGTCGAGGGACGCATCACCCGCTCGACCGACCTGACGCCGTCGATTCAGGTGCTTCTGATCAAGATGGTCCGGATGGGCCTGATGATCCTGGCGATCACGATCGCGCTGAGCGCGGTCGGCATCAACCTGTCGGCGCTGGCGATCTTCTCCGGCGCGGCCGGCGTCGGCATCGGTTTCGGCCTGCAGAAGATCGTCGCCAATTTCATCAGCGGCATCATCCTGCTGGCCGACAAGTCGGTGAAGCCGGGCGATCTCGTCACCATCGGCGACAGCTCGGGGCGCATCAGCGCCATGAACACCCGCTACATCTCGGTCTCCGCGGGCGACGGTCGCGAGTTCCTGATCCCGAACGAGGACCTGGTGACGCAGAAGGTCACCAACTGGACCTACACCGACAAGAACACGCTGGTGAAAGTCAATTTTGGCACCAATTACGATGCCGATCCCAGGCTCGTCTGCAAGCTCGCGAAGGAGATCGCAGGCCACACGGCGCGCACCATGAAATCCAAGCCGCCGAACTGCCTGCTGACCGAGTTTACCGAGGCCGGCATGAAATTCTCGCTGACCTGCTGGATCGGCGATCCCTCCGACATGGACAGCGTCAAGAGCGAGGTGATGCTGTCGCTTTGGGAGGCCTTCAAGCGCGAGGGCATCCGCGTACCCTATCCGGTCCGTGAGATTCGCGTCCGCGGCGGCGCGCTGCCGGTCGAGACCACGGTCGAAGTGCCGACCTGATCGGTCCGATCAGCAAGCCGGATCAACTGCTTGCGGCCGTATCACGCCCGGCTTGCGTCACCCGCCACGATCATTAGATTAGGCGATCACGCCAACAATTTCGCGGGAACCTACCAAAACCATGAGCTATATCGAAGCCACCGACACCGGATTGCGCAAGAACGGCCAGATCAAGCTGCATGGCGCGGGCGGATTTGCCGGCATGCGCAAGGCAGGCGCGCTGGTGTCCAAGTGCCTCGACGAGCTCACGGACATCGTCAAGCCGGGCATGCCGACCTCGCGGATCGACGAATTCGTCCGCGACTTCGCCTTCAGCCATGGCGCCTATCCGGCGACCTTGATGTATCGCGGCTACCGCTACTCGACCTGCACCTCGATCAACCACGTGGTCTGTCACGGCATGCCCGGCGACCGCCCGCTGAAGGAAGGTGACATCGTCAATATCGACGTCACCTTCATCCTCGATGGCTGGTACGGCGACTCCAGCCGCATGTATGCGATCGGTCCGATCGCCCGCAAAGCCGAACGGCTGATCGAGGTGACCTACGAGGCGATGATGCGCGGCATCGCGGCGGTAAAGCCCGGCGCCACGACCGGCGATATCGGCCACGCGATCCAGAGCTTCGTCGAGCCGCAGGGCATGAGCGTGGTGCGCGACTTCTGCGGCCACGGTCTGGGCCGGCTGTTCCACGACGAGCCCAACATTATCCATGTCGGCCGGCCCAATGAGGGCGTGCTGCTGAAGCCCGGCATGTTCTTCACCATCGAGCCGATGATCAATCTCGGCAAGCCGCATGTGAAGATCCTGTCCGACGGCTGGACCGCCGTCACCCGCGACCGGTCGCTGTCGGCGCAGTTCGAGCATTCGGTCGGCGTCACCAATGACGGCGTCGAGATCTTCACGCTATCGGAACGCCACGGCGAGAAGCAGCTGATTCAGGTTTGATGGCTATTCAGGTAAAGGCCGCAGGCACAGTCATCGACTGCGCCGCCTGGCCGATGTCACCTGAGCTCGGTGCGGCAGAGCGATTTCGCCGTTACGCGTGTCCAAACGTGATCAGCGTCGGATTGTTGCCATCCCAGTGTGATCGCGTGTGCGACGCTCCATGTTCGGGAGGACGCACGCATGACCGACGCAACCCGCCGCAGTTTCCTTAGCTTTGTCTCCGCCGGCGCCACTGCGCTGCTGCCGGTGCGGGCGGCCCTGGCTGCACCCGAGAGCGTCGCGGCCTTCGGCATCGACGATGCCTGCATCCTGACGCCGCAATCGGAAGAGGGGCCTTATTACACTGATCCCAAGCTGGTGCGCGCTGATATCGCCGAGGGCCGGCCGGGCGTGCCGCTGTCGTTCCGGCTGCGCGTGGTCGAGGCCGGAAGTTGCGCACCGATCCAGGGCGCGCGCGTCGACATCTGGCACTGCGATGCCCGCGGGCTCTATTCGGCATTTCCCGAGCAGGGCGATCGCCACAACATCGACCAGACCGGCAAGACATTTTTGCGCGGCACTCAGCTCGCGGATGCCGGCGGCTGGGCCGCGTTCAAGACCGTCTATCCCGGCTGGTATGCGGGACGCGCCACCCACGTCCACTTCAAGGTGTTCCTCGACGACAAGACGGTGCTGACGGGACAGAGCTTCTTCCCTGAGGCGCTCAACGAGTTCATCTACACCAACGTGCCCGACTACGCGAAGCGATCGCAGCAGCGGCTGGTGATCAACGCCAACGATCGCGTCGCCGTCGGCGCCGATCCGGATCATCGCGCCTGGTGCGCGGTCAAGGAAGAGCGCGACCGCTACGTCGCGATGCTGACGCTCGCGGTCGACCGCAGCGCCAAGGCCTCGGCCGACATGCCGCCGGGACCGCCGAGCCGCGCGCTTTGGATCAAGGACCGGTTGGCGGCATTGGTGCCCGGGATGAAGCGGAGTCCATTCTGAAACTACTCCGTCGCCAGATAGGCGAGCGCCAACAGCGGCAGCGTGAAGCCGATTGACGATGCCAGCGCCCAGCCACCATAGGCATAGGCCCAGGCGCCGATCGCGGAGCCGGCGGCACCCGCCATGAAGAACGTCGTCATGTACAGCCCGTTCAATCGGCTGCGGTGCTCTGCGCCGAGCGCAAACAGCACGCGGTAGCCGAGCACGACATTGCCCTGTACGCCGAAATCGATCGCGATCGCCGCGATCACCAGCAGCGCCATCGACGCGGTCGAGCCTGGTGGCAATGCGCGCGTCAGTGCAAAGCCGATGGCGGCGATGATCATGGCGGCCGCAGTAGCAGGCTTGATCCAGCCGCGGTCGGCAACGCGGCCTGCAAGTGGCGCCGAGATCGCACCGGCGACGCCGGCCAGCGCAAACAGCGCGATGCCGGTTTGCGAGAGACGAAAATCAGGACCGGCCAGCAGCAGCGGCACCGTGGTCCAGAACAGGCTGAACGACCCAAACAATGCGGCCTGATACAGCCCACGCCGGCGCAGCGCCGGCTCGGTGCGGGCGAGATCGACCATCGAGGCGAGCAGGCGGCCGTAACTCAGGCGTGCCGCGGGTAGCCGCAGCGGCAGCACGAGGCGCAGCACCAGGCCGAGCGCCACCATGGCGGCGGCCGAAATCACGTAGACCAGCCGCCAGGATGCATACGCCGCGACCAGGCTCGATGCGGGCCGCGCCAGCATCACGCCGAGCATCAATCCGGTGGTGACATTGCCGACCGCGCGGCCACGCGTCTCTGCCGGTGCAAGATGCGCGGCATAGGGAATCAGGATCTGCACCGCGACAGATCCGAGACCGATGAACAGGGCGGCTGTGAGAAACAGCGTTGCGTTCGTCGCGAACGACGCGCTCGCCAGCGCCGCTGCGGCTACCGCCACCACGCTCAGCACCAGCTTGCGATTTTCCACGAGGTCGCCGAGCGGCACGATCAGGAGCAGCCCCGCGCCATAGCCGATCTGGCTCATGGTTACGAGCAGGCCAGCCGATGCTGCCGACAGGCCAAGCTCCCGGCTGATCGGCCCGATCAGTGGCTGCGCATAATAGATGTTGGCGACGATCAGCCCGCAGGAGAAGGCGAGCAGCAGGGTGATCCAGGCCGACAGCGTGTCGGCGGAGTCGGAGGTCAGGGTTGTCAAGAAGGCACTCCCAGCAGGCGGATGTCCGGACTGATCGAACGTCTGGCGAAGGTTCGTCATCACAGGGCGGCCGGCTCTACACCGGCTTTTGCAATGACGATGCCCGCCACTGGACACCTGCCTCTGCCGCTGGCGCGGCATTGAGACCGGCACGTTTCCCCTTGACCGCCGCTACGGCTGGCTTGTCGCGATATAGGACGCCGGAGCGCCGGCAGCAACTCCGTGGCGCTCACGGGCGCGCGATGGCGAGCGTGCGGTCACGGATCGGGCCTACCGCCGGCCCGCCATCACGGCAAGTCGAGCGTGCCGTCAGATCATTGCTTGATGGAGATGAACGAGGCCGTGACGCCGGCCGGGCCGCCATCATGCGGCTTGGCCCGGATCACAGTCCCGACCAGCGCAGGAACCTGATTGATGCCGTTGGGCCATTTCGGCGTCAGGAAGGCGCGATAATCATATTCCCAATTGGCGGTCGGCGTCCCCGCCCGGCCGGTGCCGAAGATCTCCACCGAGATGTCGCCCGAGCTCAACGTCTGCATGGTGCCCTTGAGATCGAGCACATAGCCGCCGCCCATGTCGAAATTGCCCGTGATCGCGCTACCGGCGGGCGGATCGAACGTCATCACGCCTTCGCCGAAGATCAGGCTGAGCGCCTTCGCGGCGTTGTTTGCGGTCGAGCCCTGGCCGAAGATGGCGGCAAGATTCCGCACCGCGGGCTCGGGATCGTCGTTGACGATGACGTCCGCCCGGTTGAGATAGCTGCGATAGATCCATTTCCCGGTCAGCGATGCATCCCACGACGGTGTGGCCGCCGATGTCATGGGTGTAGCAGGTGCCATCGGCCTGGTCTGCGCCAATGCCGGCATTAGCGATAGCAGCAACAACGCACCCCAGAGCGGCAACGTCCTGATCATCGCACCCACCCTTGCTGGTTCGCGCTTCACCTCGGTCGCGCTTCATGCCATCATCTATTACCGCGTGTATTATTTCCATAGCTAAATCTGTACGAGATGACATCGTTGCCTTGTCACCAAGCTGTCCGCACGGCTTTGCCGCGTGCGACGCCCCTCAGCACAGCGCTCCATCGAGAGGACCGAAATGCCAGATCAAGCCGCCGCGCCGCGCACCCAAACCGTCGGCATCTTCGTGTTCGACGGCTTCGAGCCGATCGACGTGTTCGGCTTCGCCGAGGCTTTCTCGATCGCGCGCTTCCTCAACAAGGGTTATGGGGACGGGCCGCCTTATCCCTTCGAGACCGTGCTGATCGCGCGCCAGATGGGCAATGTGAAAAGCATCAACGGTCCCTCGGTCGCTCCCGATTGGGATTTCACTCGGGCATTGCAGGAGCGGCTCGATGTTCTGATGATCCCGGGCGGCGGTGGCACCTGGCCACTGCTCGGCGGAAATCCGGCCGACGTCCAGGCGCTGCTCAAATGGGTGCGCGACATGGACAAGCATGTTCCGATCATGGCCTCGGTCTGCACCGGCGCCGCGGTGCTGGCATGCGCAGGCCTGCTCGATGGCCGGCCTGCCGCCACCAATCAGGGCGCCTTCGGCTGGGTCGCCGCGCACGGCCCGCTTGTGTTGTGGGACAACGTCTCGCGCTGGGTCGATGCCGGCAAATATGTCACCTCGGCGGGGGTCTCGGCCGGCACCGATCTCGGCTTCCATTTGGTGTCGCGGCTAGCGGGGCGGGCGGTCGCCGAGATCGCGGTCAGCGCAGCCGAATATGACTGGCACCGCGATCCGCAGGCGCCGATCTTCTATCGGCAGCAGGCGCAGTTCGAGCCTGCGGACGTCAAGCTCTCATAGTCGGGCCGGCTGTGCGCACGACCTCACTTCAAGGTTGCAAAAGCCGCCCGGCGCGGCATTCTGTCGGCGATGCCCGCCAGGACCGACGATCCCCAGCCAGAAGAGACGCCGACCGCGAACGAGCCGCCGCATTATCACGGCCATCGGCAGCGGCTGCGTGAGCGTTTTCTTGCCGCGGGCGCCGACGCGCTCAGCGACTACGAGTTGCTGGAGATGGTGCTGTTCACGGCGCAGCCGCGGCGCGACATGAAGCCGCTCGCCAAAGCGCTGCTGAAGCGGTTCGGCTCGTTCGCGGAAACGATCCACGCGCCGGAGCCGCTGCTGCGCGAAGTCGACGGCATCGGCGAAGCCACCATTACGCAGCTCAGGCTGATCGCCGCCGCCGCCAACCGTATCGCCAAGGGCGAGTTGAAGCAGCGGCATGCGCTGTCATCCTGGCAGGACGTCATCACCTATTGCCGCACCAGCATGGCGTTCGCCGAGAAGGAGCAGTTTCGGCTGCTGTTCCTGGACAAGCGCAATCAGCTGATCGCCGACGAGGTGCAGCAGACCGGCACCGTCGATCACACGCCGGTCTATCCGCGCGAGGTGATCAAGCGCGCGCTGGAGCTCTCCGCCACCGCCATCATTCTCGTGCACAACCATCCC
>NZ_JBARGP010000200.1:0-5009 GCF_049798375.1 Bradyrhizobium sp. | reverse complement strand
CGCGGATTCCCGAGCGCGACCTGTGCGAGCGGCTGCAGATCTCGCGCACCCCGCTGCGCGAAGCCCTCAAGGTGCTCGCCGCCGAAGGTCTGGTGCAGCTATTGCCCAACCGCGGCTCGCGCGCCGCCAAGCTGACCGACAAGGACATGCGGGACTTGTTCGAAGTCTGCCAAGGGCTCGAGGCGCTCGCCGGCGAGCTTGCCTGCGAGCGCATCTCGGACGCCGAGATCGCTGGGATCGCGGCCGCGCACGCGGCGATGGTGCAGCACTATCGCGGCGGCGATCTGATCCAGTACTACCGCTGCAACCGCGCCATTCACGAAGCGATCGTCGCCGCCGCCGGCAATCCCGTGCTCGCGGCACTCTATGCGTCGGTGACGGCGCGTATCAGGCGCGCGCGCTATGTCACGCCGATGACGACGCCGCGCTGGGCCCTGGCTGTCCAGGAACATGAGGCGATCCTCAATGCCCTGCAGCGCCACGATGGCCTCGGCCTCTCCCACATCCTGCGCACCCACCTCCGCCACAAGGGCGAAGAGGTCCTGCAAGCCGGCTTTGCAGAAACGGAGGGTCGCGAAGTTGCCCGACAAACAGCGTGAGGGCCTCAGCGGAATTGCGAAGCGCACTGAAAAGCGATGCCAAAGGGAGCCGGCAGAACCTCACACTCTACAGCGAGCGAGGTCGCCCGTGAGATGGCGGCAGGACGTGCCATTACACGCAAGGGTCGACGTGCGGTGACAAAGACGAGCGGGACAAAAATTCCGAATAGCAGAAAATTTCTTGACTTCAACCCCAAATCAATGGTTTCATCCGTGCATCCCGCCTCAATGAGAGGGGCGTATCGCGATCGTCACGACACGTGAGGCGGGGATGCGGTGGCCGCGGCTCATCAGGCGCTTTTGCGCGACGGCTGATGATATGCGGACGGTGAAGTCGCGTGGTTCTGGCGTCCCGATGCTGACGCCCAGCGCAATGCGCGCAGCGCATTGTCGCGACACGGGGGCAAGAAAGCCGGTCCCCGGGAAGATCGCGTATAAGCCGTAAAGCCATCGCGCGGGGAAGGCCGGTTGTTCGGCCGTACCTGTGGTTCTGCCGCGTGCTTTTTGTTTGCACGCGGACCGCGGGTGCGACCAGCACCCGGCCTTCCCGCGCCCTCTCATCTGCAGAGGGGCAGTTTTCGGTCATGAACTCGGGCATGTCGTGCCGCGAGGCCGAGATCGCTCGCCTGCAGGCTGTTTGACAGCACGCTGTTTGACAAATGTGAATCAGGAAAATTTGACGCACCCGTCTTTGCCAAGGGGCTGCGTCGGGCGGCTTCGCCTCTCTCCACCGAGGTGGCCACAAGGTCTTGTGAAACTGGAGGCCGCGCGCTTGGAGGCCATGTACCTGCGAACGCAGTCGGGTCATCACGGAGCGCCGCTGTGCGGATGTCGCATTTTGCGCGCCTCCGGATGAATTGAGCCAAGTCAAACGCAAATTATGCGGCAATGCGAAGCTGGTAACAGCTCCCGCCATTCAAGGCCGTAACCATGCCAGTTCACGACACGCAGCTCAGCACGGAACCCGCGCTATTGAAGGAATCCGCATCGCCTTCGCTTGTGCCATTCGTGCGGCAGCCCTTACCGCCCGCGCGCGTGACGCGGAGCAAGCGTCGGTCTCGATGGATCGTGGTCGCCATGATCGCGATTTTGGCTGGCGCCGGTGGTGCGGGGTATTATGTCTGGAAACAGGCCCACCCGCCGCTGCCTGTTGGGATCAGTTTTGGCAACGGCCGCATCGAGGCCGACGAAATCGACATCGCGAGCAAATATGCCGGCCGGGTCGCGGAGTTGCTGGTCGACATCGGCGACATGGTTACGCCTGGCCAGGTTCTGGCGCGGATGGACACTCGCGACATCGAACAGTCTCTTTCAAAATCAGAAGCGCAAGTCAGACAGGCCCAGCACTCGGTCGACGAGGCGCAAGCCAATCTCGTCCAGCAGCAGACGACGAAGACACTGGCCGAACAGGAGATGGACCGCGCCAATTCGCTTCTGAAAAGCGGCTGGACCACCCAGGAGATCGTAGACCAGCGCAAGCAGGCGCTCGATGCGGCCAGCGCCGGGCTCAATGCTGCCCAGGCTAGACTCCTGCAGGTGCAACACGCGCTGGAGGCTGCTCAGCATGATGCGGGCTTCTACAAGGTGCAGATCGCGGACAACAGCCTCGTTGCGCCGAAAGCGGGCCGCATCCAATACCGGCTGACCAATATCGGCGAGGTTCTCGCCGCCGGCGGCAAGGTCTTCACCATGCTGGATCTGTCCTACGTCTACATGGACATTTATCTACCCACGGCTGAAGCGGGCAAGGTCAAGGTCGGCGCCGATGCGCGCATCGTGCTCGATGCCTACCCCGATCACCCAATCCCGGCCAAGGTCTCCTTTATCGCAAGCCAGGCGCAGTTCACGCCCAAGACCGTGGAAACCCAGACCGAGCGTGACAAGTTGATGTTCCGCGTCCGGATGCGCATCGACCGCGAGCGCCTGCTCGGCCATATGGACGCGGTCAGAAGCGGATTGCCGGGCGTTGGCTATGTCCGTTCGGATCCGGCGGTTGCTTGGCCAAACAATCTTCAGGGTGCCTCATGACGGGCAGTGGCGACGTCGTCGCCGTCGTCACCGACCTGTCGCATGTCTACGGTTCGGTCACGGCACTTGATCGGGTATCAGTTGCACTGCCTGCAAAGCAGCTCGTCGGCCTGATCGGACCGGACGGCGTGGGAAAATCCTCGTTGCTTGCGATCCTGGCGGGTGCCCGCCAGATCCAGCACGGCGAACTCGTCGTCCTCGGCGCCGACATTGCGGACGCCGCCACCCGGGCCTCGGTATGTCCCCGGATCGCCTACATGCCCCAAGGGCTCGGCAAGAATCTCTATCCTGACCTCAGCGCTAAAGAGAATATCGAGTTCTTTTCCAGGCTGTTCGGCCAGTCGCGCGAGGAACGCGAGTGGCGGATCCGGGAGCTCCTGGAAAGTACGGGACTGGCGGCGTTCGCTGATCGGCCGGCCAAGAAGCTGTCCGGTGGCATGCGGCAGAAGCTCGGACTCTGCTGCTCGCTGATCCATGATCCCGACCTGCTGATCCTCGACGAACCCACGACGGGCGTCGATCCGCTCTCGCGCCGGCAATTCTGGGACCTCATTGGCCGCCTGCGTGGCCGCAGGACAACCATGAGCGTGATCGTCGCAACGGCCTATATGGAGGAGGCCGAGCGCTTCGATTGGCTGATCGGCATGAACGACGGAAAGGTTCTGGCGACGGGCTCGCCCGCCGAGCTGAAGGCGCAAACCGGGACGCTATCAATCGAAGACGCCTTTGTGGCTCTGCTTCCGAAGCGACAGCATTCTTCCGCTCTTGAGCCGATCGATCGCCCGCTCGATCCCGATGCCGAGCCTGTGATCGTCGCGAAAGAACTGACCTGCCGGTTTGGCGATTTCACGGCGGTCGACGGCGTCAGTTTCTCGATTCGCCGCGGTGAAATCTTCGGATTTGTCGGCTCGAACGGATCGGGCAAGACCACGACCATGAAGATGCTCACAGGGCTCTTGCCTCCCTCGGCAGGCGAGGCGCTGATCTTCGGCAAGACGTTACAGGCCGGTGATCTCGAAGCGCGCCGGCGCGTCGGTTACATGTCGCAATCCTTTTCCCTTTATGGCGAGCTGACGGTCAGCCAGAACCTGCTGTTGCACACGCGGCTTTTCCAGTTGCCTCGCGCGTTCGCCAGCAAGCGCATCGCCGAGCTGGTCGAGACCTGCGGTCTCGCCAGCTATCTCGACGATCTCGCATCTGCGCTTCCGCTCGGGATCCGGCAGCGGCTGTCGCTTGCGGTGGCCGTGGTGCATAGACCAGAGCTTCTGATCCTCGATGAACCGACCTCCGGCGTCGATCCGCTGGCGCGCGACGAGTTCTGGGCGCTCCTGATCGACCTGTCGCGCAACCAGGGGATCACCATCTTCGTTTCCACGCATTTCATGAACGAGGCAGCGCGCTGCGACCGTCTGTCGCTCATGCATGAAGGGCGCGTGCTCGCAACCGACACGCCGGAGCGATTGATTAAGGCGAGGGCCGCGGAAAACCTGGAAGATGCTTTCATCAGCTACCTGGAGCAGGAGAAGGCAGGCGAAGTCCCCCCCCTCACGCTCACCCAAGCTCAAGCAACCGGCACCGGCCCTGGTGACGTGATCCGCGCAAGCTCTCGTGAGCCCCGTTTCAGCTTTCAACGGCTCTTCGCCTATACGATTCGCGAAGGCCTGGAGCTGCTACGCGATCCCATCCGCCTGATGTTCGCCCTGTTTGGCACGACGCTCCTGATGATCGTGTTCGGCTTCGGTATCTCGACCGACGTCAACAATCTCACTTTTTCCGTGCTCGACCGCGACCAGACGCCCGAAAGCCGCGCCTATCTCGAGGAGTTGCGCGGGTCCCGCTATTTCGTGGAAAAGCCGCCGCTTGCCGATTACGCCGATCTCGATCAGCGACTGAAAAATGGCCAGATCAACGCCAGCATCGAAATCCCGCCGAACTTCGGCGAGCACATCAAGCGGGGACGGCCTGCCTGGGTGTCCGCATGGGTCGATGGCGCGATGCCGTTTCGTGCAGAGACGATCCGCGGCTACCTGCAGGGGATGCATCAGCTTTATTTGGGCGACCCTGCCGTGAGGACGACCCGGCCGGCTCACCCATCGCCGGCTGATATCGAGGTTCGATTCAAATACAACCAAGACTTCGACAGCATCTTTGCCATGGTCCCATCGACGATTGCGATGATGTTGGCCCTGTTTCCCGCAATCTTGATGGCGCTCGCGGTCGTCCGCGAAAAAGAGCTGGGGTCGATCACCAACCTCTATGTCACTCCTGTGACGCGGCTCGAGTTCCTGATCGGCAAGCAGCTTCCGTATGTTGCGGTCGCCCTGATCAATTTCGCCGTGATGTTCCTGATGGCGACACTTCTGTTCAGCGTCCCGTTGAAAG
>NZ_JBARGP010000199.1:0-1951 GCF_049798375.1 Bradyrhizobium sp. | reverse complement strand
TTGCTGTTGCGGTCGTTGCCGGCGTCGCGGTCGGCTGGATCAAAGCCGCGACCGGGGTCGCTACTGCGTTGGGATCGACTGCCAGCGCGGTTCCGCTGCCGTCGTCCTTGGCGGCCTTGTCCTGGTTTGATTTATCGGTCGAGCTGCTGTCAGTCGATTTCGCCGTGCTGCTGCCATCGGACTTGGAAGAGGACTTGCTGTCGCTCGATGAGGTCTTGTCGGTCTGGCCGCCAGACTTGTCGGAGGTTGCGGTGGCGGACGAGCTGTTGTCGTTTGACGCGCTGGATTGGTCGGTGGGGCTGTTGCTGCGCGAGCTGGAGCTGTTGTTGCCGGAGGCATTCGCGCTGCTGGCGCGCGGTGCCGGCGGCGCGCTGCTTGATGGATCCGCCGGGGCGGCGGCATCGACCATGGCCGAGAAGCTGTCGGTGGTTTGCGACGGATCGGGCCGGGTGGATTTTGGCGCGCTCTGAAAGGCCGTGCTGGCCTGGATCTCAGTGGAGACGCTGAACACCTTGGAACCTTTCGCGATTGATCAACCGTCCCAGTTCAGCAAGGAGCGGGCCAATTGGCTTCAAATTATATTGTTGTTTAATTTCAGATAGTTATAGAGACGTCTCCGCAATCCCCCGGAACGGGAAGGTCCCACCTTTTCTGCCCGGCCGGCAAGATTTGCCGCTCAGGCCTGCGGCCAGCGCGATTGCTTCGCAGGACCTGCGCCTATATTAAAGAGGTGCTCCCCATTCGTTTCCGCACCGGCCTCAATCCCTTGGTCTGGAATCGCGCAAGGGGGTATGCCAACCGCATGATGGCGCCGGGCGAAGAGGTCTCCGCGGCGGAGCCTGTTCCCTCGAGGCCGCGATCGCAGTAACCTGAAAACATGCTCAACAGTCTCGATCTCGAAGGCCGTCCGCAGGATACCAGGGTCGTCGTCGCCATGTCGGGCGGCGTCGATTCGTCGGTGACGGCTGCGCTGTTGAAGTCGGAAGGCTACGACGTCGTCGGCATCACGCTGCAGCTCTACGATCATGGCGCGGCGACCCATCGCAAGGGCGCCTGCTGCGCGGGCCAGGACATTCACGATGCGCGCAATGTCGCCGAGCGGCTCGGCATTCCGCATTACGTGCTGGACTATGAGGACCGCTTTCGCGAGCAGGTGATCGACAATTTCGCCGCGAGCTACGCCTCGGGCGAGACGCCGGTGCCCTGCATCGAGTGCAACCGCGCGATCAAGTTTCGCGATCTGTTGAAGACCGCGCGCGAGCTCGGCGCATCAGTGCTGGCCACCGGTCACTACGTCGCTTCGCGCCGGCTGGCCGAAGGTTCTCGCGCTCTCATTTGCGCTGCGGACAGCGATCGCGACCAGAGCTATTTCCTGTTTGCAACCACGCGCGAGCAGCTCGACTATCTGCGCTTCCCGCTCGGCGACTTGACCAAGCCCGAGGTGCGCGAGCTGGCGCGCCGCTTCGGTTTGGAAGTCGCCGACAAGCACGACAGCCAGGACATCTGCTTCGTGCCGACCGGGCGTTACACCGACATCATCGGACGCCTGCGCCCGAACGCGATGGAGCCGGGCGAGATCGTCGATCTCGAAGGCCGCGTGCTCGGCGCCCATCACGGGATCGCCAATTTCACCATCGGCCAGCGCAAGGGGCTCGGCATCGCCGCTGCCGCGCCGCTCTATGTGGTGAAGCTCGAGGTGACGTCGCGCCGCGTCGTGGTCGGGCCGCGCGAGGCGTTGCGCACCCGCCGCCTCGTGCTGCGCGAGGTCAACTGGATCGGTGACGGCCCGCTCGATACGGCGCTGCGCGGCGGCCTCGAGCTGTTCGTGCGGGTGCGTTCGACCCGTCCGCCGCAGCCGGCGTGGCTGCGCGGCGGCCATGGGCATTACGAGGTCGAACTGGCCGGCGGCGAGGAGGGCGTTTCGCCCGGTCAGGCCTGCGTATTCTACGAC
>NZ_JBARGP010000198.1:0-7133 GCF_049798375.1 Bradyrhizobium sp. | reverse complement strand
GAGCAGGGCGCCGCAGGCGTGCCGCCGGCGCCCAAGCCGAAGAAGATCGTGCGCAGGCGCACCACCGCGCCGCCGCCTGACGATGCCACCGCACCGGCGCAACAGCCGGCCCAGACCTCGAGCGGCGGTTTCCCGGCCCCGATGCCGAGCGGCAGCTTCAGCCGTTAAGGTCAGCTGCTTTTAAGCCGGCCGTCCGTTTCGGTTTTCGGCGTCTTTGCGTTAAAGCTGGCGCCAACAGCGCCGCTTGTGCGCAGGGATCATCATGCATTTCACGATTGCTATCATCGGCCGGCCCAATGTCGGCAAATCGACCCTGTTCAACCGTCTGGTTGGGCAGAAGCTGGCCTTGGTCGACGACCTGCCCGGCGTCACCCGCGACCGCCGCGAGGGCGAGGCACATCTCGGCGACCTTTCCTTCACCGTGATCGACACCGCGGGGCTCGACGAGGGCGCCAAGGGTTCGCTGACGGCACGCATGCAGGAGCAGACCGAGACTGCGATCAAGCTTGCCGACGCATTGTTCTTCGTGATCGACGCCCGCATGGGCCTGACGCCCAACGACCGCGCCTTTGCCGATTTCGCCCGTCGTGCCGACAAGCCGGTGCTGCTGCTTGCCAACAAGAGCGAGGGCAAGCATGGCGAGGTCGGCGCGATGGAATCCTACGCGCTCGGGCTCGGCGACCCGATCCAGATCTCGGCCGAGCACGGCGAGGGCATGGGTGAGCTCTACGATGCGCTGCGCGACCTGTTGCCCGCCCCGCCTGACGATGACGATGATGACCGCGAGGAAACCGACGAGGAGCGCGCCAAGCGGCCGATCCGGGTCGCCATCGTCGGCCGTCCCAATGCCGGCAAGTCGACGCTGATCAACCATCTGCTCGGGGAGGAGCGGCTGCTCACCAGCCCCGAGGCTGGCACCACGCGCGATTCGATCGCGGTGGAGATCGACTGGAAGGGCCGCGGCTTTCGCGTGTTCGATACCGCAGGCTTGCGGCGCCGCTCGCGGATCGAGGAGAAGCTGGAGAAGCTGTCGGTCGCGGACGCGCTGCGCGCGGTGCGCTTCGCCGAGGTCGTGGTGCTGATGATGGATGCGCAGATCCGCTTCGAGGAACAGGATCTGCGGATCGCCGATTTGATCGAGCGCGAGGGCCGTGCGCTCGTCATCGCCGCCAACAAATGGGACCTGATCGAGGGCAAGCCGGGACAGATATCGGGACTGCGTGCCGACGTCGATCATTTGCTGCCGCAAGTGTCCGGCGCTCCGATTGTTGCAGTTTCCGGCCTGACCGGCGACGGCATTGACCGGCTGATGCAGGCAGTCGTTCAGGCCTACGCGGTCTGGAACAAGCGTGTCTCGACATCCGCGCTCAACCGCTGGTTTGAGCAGGCGATTGCCGCCAGTCCGCCGCCTGCGGTGTCGGGCCGCCGGTTGAAGCTCAACTACATCACCCAGACCAAGGCGCGGCCGCCGAGCTTCGTGCTGTTCTGCTCGCGCGCGGACGCCATCCCGGAATCCTATCTGCGCTATCTCACCAATTCGATGCGCGAGGCCTTCGACCTGCCGGGCACGCCGATCCGCATCACGCTGCGCGAGAAGGCCAATCCGTTCGCGCACAAGCGCAAGCGGCCGTCCTAGATTTTATTTATTCTAATACGTCGTTCAGGAATAAAGGCAGCAATTGCCTGTTTCCGCATCGTGCCTGCATGCGTGTGACGCGCGACACATTGATTTCGATCGCGGTAAAACATGATGGCGTTGAACTCGGGAGCTGATCTCCCGACACATTGATAGGTTCAATATTCGGGGATTCGCCTTGGTCCTGCGTATCGTCGCCATCCTCCAAGTCCGTCGCGCCAGACGCGCCTATGGTGCCCGCCAACACGACGCGACGCATTGCTGTTCGCTTCTCAGGGCGACGCAACGCGTTGCCGATCAATTGATGGCACAGGATGATCCGACGTTCTTCGATGTCGGGCTGGAGAGTGATCATGGCTCACACAGAACGCCTCTCCGAGCTGATCGGAGACATTTATGATGCGGCGATCGATCCGGCATTATGGAACGACGTCGTCGGCCGGGCCGGCTTCTTCGTTGGTGGCCAGGTCGCCACCATCTTCTCAAAGAGCCCGATCGCGGCTAACGGCCATGTCTACTACGAGTCCGGCATCGATCCGGAATATCGCCGGCTGTATTTCGAGCAATATCTGAAGCTCGATCCAACCACGGCCGGCCAGTATTTTGCTGATGTCGGACAGCCGGTGTCGGTCACCGACCTGATGCCCTACGACGAGTTCCAGGAGACTCGCTTCTATAACGAATGGGTCAAGCCGCAGGGGCTGGTCGATTTCGTCTCCACGGTGCTCGACAAGTCGGCGACCACTGCTGCGCTGTTCGGCGTGTTCCGCTACGAGCGCGATGGGCTCGTTGATGACGAGACGCGGGCGCGGATGCAGCTGATCGCGCCGCATATCCGCCGGGCCGTGATGATTGGCCGGCTGATCGATCTCAAGGCGGCAGAATCGGCATCGCTTGCCGACACGCTGGATGGCATCAGCAGCGGTCTGTGCATGGTCGACGGCGCGGGGCGGCTTGTGCATGCCAACGCCGCTGGCCGGCGCATGCTCGACGCAGGCGATCCGCTGTTCGCGCTGGAGGGACGGATCGCCGCGCGTGACCTGAGGGCCGACCGGGCGCTGCAGGACGTCTTCACGGCGGCGCAGGGCGGCGATGCGGCGGTCGGCACGCAGTGTATCGCGCTGTCGCTGACGGCGCAGAACGGGACGCATCACGTCGTCCATGTGCTGCCACTCACCTCGGGCGCGCGGCGCAGCGCCGGCCGCAGCTACGCCGCTGCCGCTGCCATCTTCATTCGCCGCGCGGCGCTGGAGCAGGTCGCGTTGCCGGAACTGATCGCGAAGACCTATCGGCTGACACCGACGGAGCTGCGCGTGCTGCTCGCGATCGTCGAGGTCGGCGGCGTGCCGCAGGTGTCGACGGTGCTCGGCATCGCCGAGACCACGATCAAGACGCATCTGCGCCGCGTCTTCATCAAGACTGGGGCCGAGCGCCAGGCCGATCTGGTCAAGATCGTCGCGGGCTTCGCCTCGCCGCTCGCGAACTGACGACCGCGCAATGTGCGCCGGCGCACAGTCGTTAACGGCTTGTTAGCCAACAATCGTCTCGTGCGGGAACGATGCAATTTGCATCAAATTATCCCGTCACAAGGAGACGAGAGATGAGCAGGCTGTCGTATCTGAGAGAGCAGGCCGCACGCGCCGAGCGCCTGGCCAATAGCGTCGATGATGCGCTGACGATCGAGCGATTGCGTGCCTTTGCCGCCGATTGCCAGCGGGAGATCGAACGGCTGTCGATTCAACAGCCCATCGCGGCCTGATCCGAGTAGATTGCTGCTCGAGCCGACGCGCCGGCTTATCTGCCCGGCGCACCGTTCCTGCTGTCGGCACCCTTGCCGGTCGAGGCCGTCATTGCGAGCGCAGCGAAGCAATCCGAGGAAGCTCGTCATTCCGGGGCGCCTCGAAGAGGCGAACCCGGAATCTCGAGATTCCGGGCTCGATGCTACGCATCGCCCGGAATGACCGCTTCGCGGTCATTTCTTCACCAGCGGACAGTCGCTCGCCTCCAGCGGCTTGGCGGCGTCGTCGGGCGAGATGGTCGCGATCAGCTTGTAATAGTCCCAAGGATATTTCGACTCCTCGGGCTTCTTGACCTCGAACAGATAGGCAGGGATCAGGCGGCGGCCATCGGCGCGCAGCGGGCCCTTGCCGAACAGGGGATCGTCGGTCGGCAGCTCCTTCATCTTGGCGACCACCTTGGCGCCGTCGTGCGGATTGCTGCCGAGCGCGTCCATCGCCTTCAGATAATGCAGCACGGCGGCATAATTGCCGGCCACCGTCATCGACGGCATGGTGTGCTTCGGCGACAGCTTGATGAAGCGCTGCGACCAGGCGCGGGTTTTGTCGTTCAGGTCCCAGTAGAACGATTCGGTGAAGGTCAGGCCCTGCGCGACCTTGAGGCCGAGCGCATGCACGTCGTTGACGAACAGCAGCAGCGCAGCCAGCTTCTGCCCGCCGGCGACGATGCCGAACTCGGACGCCTGCTTGATTGCGTTGGTGGTATCGCCGCCGGCATTGGCAAGCCCGACCACCTTGGCCTTGGACGACTGTGCCTGCAGCAGGAAGGACGAGAAGTCGGCGGTGTTGATCGGGTGCTTGACGGCGCCGAGCACCTTGCCGCCATTGGCGGTGATGACCGCGGTGGTGTCGCGCTCCAGCGCATGGCCGAAGGCGTAGTCGGCTGTGAGGAAGAACCAGGTATCGCCGCCGGCCTTGGTGAGCGCCTTGCCGGTGCCGTTGGCCAGCATGTAGGTGTCGTAGGTGAACGAAACGGTGTTGGCGTTGCAGGCCTTGCCGGTCAGATCCGCGGTCGCGGCGCCGGAATTGAGCAGCACCGCGTTCTTCTCCTTGACGAGGTTGGAGATCGCGAGCGCGACGCCCGAGTTCGGCGTGTCGGCGATGGCATCGACCTTGTCGGTGTCGATCCATTGCCGGGCGATGTTGACGCCCACGTCAGGCTTGTTCTGATGATCGCCGCTCAGCACCTCGATGGTCCAGCCCTTGGCCTTGAGGCCGGAATCCTCCACCGCCATGTTGATGGCGGCGACCGAGTTGGGGCCGCCGATATCGGCGTACAGGCTGTTCATGTCGTTGAGCACGCCGATCTTGACGGTCTTGTCGGCGGCGTGCGCCGCACCTGCCGTGGCGAGCGTGGCAAGGATGGTGAGCGCAGCCGTTCGCCGCGCGAGCGTCGTTGTCATCGTTTCCTCCAGTGTTGCTGCCGGTCGGCTCTCTTGTCGCGGAGCTTGGACGGCTGAAGTTCCGATAGCGTACCGTGCAAGCGCGGGCAATCCGCCGAAAGCCTATGCCAGCGCGCCGTCTTGTCGCGGATGCGGGGATCAAGGCGCGAGTGGGGTGTCGTCATTGCGAGCGAAGCGAAGCAATCCAGAGCCAAGAAGGAAGCCTGGATTGCTTCGTCGCCTGCGGCTCCTCGCAATGACGGACAATTAAGATCTCGGTAGATGCTGCGGCACAAAAAGCGATGCCTTCAACGTAGCGCGTCGGGATTGGTCAGCTTGAATTTCTGGATGCGCTTGCCGGTGTCGACCTCGGCGGTGTAGACGTTGCCGAGCTTGTCGACCGCCATGGCGTGGACCCAGTGAAACTGCCCGGCGTTGCGGCCGTTATGGCCGAAGCTGCCGACCACATTGCCGTTTGCCCGATCGATGATGCGGATCTCGTTGTTCTCGCCGTCGGCCGAGAGCAGATAGCTCTGCTTCGGATCGGGCCAGATCGCGAGGTCCCACACCGCGCCATTGCCGAGCGTATTCTTCTCGAAGAACCACTCCTTGACGAAGCTGCCGTCCTTCTTGAACACCTGGATGCGGTCGTTGATGCGGTCGCAGACATAGACCAGCCCGTCATCAGCGATCTTCACGCAATGCACGGGATTGCCGAACTGCTGCGAGACCGGCGCCTTCGGACCGTAGGCGGCCTGCTTGGTATCGTCGGGCACATGACCGTAAGCACCCCAGTGTCGCTTGTAGGCGCCAGAGCTGGCGTCGAACACGATGACGCGGTGATTGCCGTAGCCGTCGGCGACGTAGATCTCATCAGTCGCCTTGTCGATCGCCGTCTCCGCCGGCTTGCCGAGCTGCGTGGTGTCGTTAGAGCCCTTGCTCGGCGCGATGGTGCCGATCTGCGACACATACTTGCCGTCGAGAGTGAATTTCAGAATGGCATTGTCGTTGTCGGCGTTGCCGCCGATCCAGACGAAGCCGCGCGGGTCGACCTCGATCCCGTGCTCGCGGCCGACCCATTCATAGCCGTCGCCCGGGCCGCCCCACGCGCGCAGCAGATTGCCGTCGGTGTCGAACTCCAGCACCGGCGGCGCCGAGACGCAGCATTTCGAGCGGGGTGGCGTGAGGCTTGCGCCCTTCTCGTCGTCGGTGAGCGAACGCGGGCGGTGGATCAGCCAGATGTGGCCCTGCCAGTCGACGGTGATGCCGCCGACCTGACCGAGGATCCAGTTGTTGGGAAGCTGTTTCGGCCAGGTGGCATCGACGGCGAAGGTCGGGATTTCGCCGGCGAGGGCGATGGTGGCCATGAAGCAACATGCGGCTGCGACCAAAAACCCCAGCGAGCGTGTCGCAAACGTCGTGCGCGTGGTGTGCGTTGACCTCATCGCCTTCTCCCTGAAAACGCGCGTCGCGGTTGATCCGCGATCACGCGCCTAAGTCAATCGCGGCGGGGAGAGGGAGTCAATTGCGAGAGCGCGTCGAGGCGCTCGGGACGATATGCGATCTCATCGTCCGCGCAGGCGGACGATCCAGTACGCCGCGGCCTCTCGATCGATCACGACCGTCTCGGAATACTGGATCCCCGCCTTCGCGGGGATGACAGCGGAGAAAGCCGTCGAAGGCCACGCGCCTTACGCCCACTGCTGAAAGCTCTTCAGCGTGCGGCTCTTGTAGTCGTAGAGCTTGCCGGTCTCGGTCCACTCGGGCGAGCACATTGGCAGGATGAATTCGGCGGCCTGCTCGGGCGTGTCGAGCGTTTCGGGATCCTCGCCGGGGAACACGGTGGCGCGCATGCGGGTGCGGATCGGACCCGGGCTGAACAAATTGACGCGCAGCGCCGTCGAGGCCGTCTCATGCGCCCAGACCCGCGCCAGCGTCTCCAGCGCGGCTTTCGACGCCGCATAGGGGCCGAGATAGGCCGGCGCCTTGGCGGCTGCGCCTGAGGTGACGAACACCGCGCGTCCGGCATCGGAGGCTTTCAGCAGCGGCTCCATGCAGCGCACCAGCTGGAAATTGGCGGTGACATTGATCGCCATCACGTCGACCCACGGCTTGAGATCGATATGGCCGAGCGGCGACGACGGGCCGGGCACGCCGGCATTGCCGATGAGGATATCGAGCTTGCCGTGGCGCTCGTGCAGCGCGGCGCCGAGCCGGGCAATGCCATCGGTGTCGGTCAGCGCGAGCGGCACCAAGGTGGCGCATTCGCCGGTCTCTTTCCGGATCTCGTCGTCGAGTTCCTCCAGGCCTCCCTGGGTG
>NZ_JBARGP010000197.1:0-3981 GCF_049798375.1 Bradyrhizobium sp. | reverse complement strand
GACGGCGGAGGAACGCGGTTGGCCGCATGCGATCGTGGCCTATGCCGATGTCTCCGTGGACGACGTACGGCCGCAGCTCGATCGCCTGAAGCGCTATAGACTGCTGCGCGGCGTGCGCATGCAGCTGCACTGGCACGACAATCCGCTCTATCGGTTCGCTGATCGTCCTGACCTCGGCGACGATCCGGTGATCCAGCGCAACGTCGCGCATCTCGCCGACTACGAGTTCAGCTTTGACCTGCAGGTGTTTGCGCCACAGATGGCGAGTGCCGCGCGCCTCGCTGAATCCTGCCCGCGCGTTACCTTCATCCTGCAGCATGCTGGCATGCTGGAGGATCTGTCGCCTACGGGCCGCGCAGTCTGGCGCGAAGGCATGCAGCGATTGGCGACCTGTCCGAACGTGGTTTCGAAACTGTCCGGGCTCGGCACCTTCATTCATCGCAACGATCCCGCGCACATCGCCGACATCGTCGCCGAGACAGTGGCGCTGTTCGGCGCCGAACGCTGCCTGTTCGGATCGAACTTTCCGATCGAGAAACTGTGGACCAGCTATCGCGCCCTCGTTGACGCGTTCCGCGCGGCGGCCGCACCGCTCGGTGCCCAGGAAGGCGACGCGTTGTTCTGCACCACCGCGGCTCGCGTCTACCGGCTCGACACATAGAAAAATCAAAGGGAGGACCAATGCCGCTGGAGATCAAGATCCTGGACTATGGCGATATCGAGCTGGAATCGAGTTTCCTGGTGCTGGGGCGCGATTGCGGCCGCACCAGGCGCGTGCTGACGCTCGGCTTCCTGATCCTCGGCGGTCCCTATCCTGTCGTCGTCGACACCGGCTATCGCTCGAACCAGATCATGGAGGTGCTGGGCATGCGCGGCCTGCAATTCCATGAGAACATGATCGAGAACCAGCTGATGCGCCACGGCGTGCGGATGGGTGACGTCCGTTACGTCTGCCATACCCATTTGCACATCGATCATGCCGGCAAGGACGATCTGTTTCCGATGAACACGACGGTGGTGCTGAACCGGCGCGAGCTGGAATATTCGGTGTCCGGCCTGATGCATCCGCAATATCCGGCGCCCGACATCAAGCATTTGATCGACCGCCTGCACACCAAGAGCGCGCTGCGCTTCCTCGATCTGGAGCTGACCGGCGCGGTCGAACTGATGCCCGGTGTCTATTGTGAGGCGGCGAATGCGCACACCGAGGGATCGATGAACCTCCACGTCCACACGGCCGACGGCATCGCCACCATCTGCGGCGACGTGATCTATGATTTCAACGACCAGATCGTGACGCCGTTCAACGAAATCCATGACGCCGAGCCCCGCACGACCGGCAATCACGGTACCTCCAAGCGCGCCGAGAAGGCCGCGATCAAGAAGCTGCTGTCGAGTTCGCGCTATCTGCTGCCGGTGCATGACCGCCCGGCCAAGATCGAGCACGGCGTGGTGGTCGGCCGAATGCACGACCAGGTGCCGGGCCCCGTGGTGCAGAGCCTGCCATCACGAAATTGGTTTCCGGCTTGAGGAATGGACATGCAAATGTTCGAGATGGCGTCATGCAGCCGATCAGCCGGTACAGTGCACTCCCTCTCCCCGTTCTTACGGGGAGAGGGTTGGGGTGAGGGGCAGACGCACGAGCAGTGTGAGTTGTTAGATCTGTACCCCCTCACCCGGATTGCATCTGACGATGCAATCCGACCTCTCCTCGCACGCGGGGCGAGGTTCGCTCTCACGTTCAGGGAGGTCGCCGAAACAGCCTTATTCTGCTCGAAGTACATGAGGAGCAGCCGATGACCCACGTGACGGTGCGCCCCGAGTTCGAGAAGCTGATCGACCCCTATGCGCCGGTGGGGCAGGTCGCGACCGGCTTCGAGTTCACGGAAGGGCCGATCTGGCATCCGATCGAGCAGTTCCTGCTGTTCTCGGACATGCCGGGCGACGTGCGGCGGCGCTGGGATCCGCGGCGCGGCACCACCGAGGTCCGCCGTCCGTCCAACAAATGCAACGGCATGACCTATGATGCCGAGCTGAACCTGATCGTCTGCGAGCACGCCACCTCGTCGCTCATCCGCGAGCGGCCCGACGGGCGGCGCGAGGTGCTGGCCTCGCATTTCGAGAGCCAGGAGCTGAACAGCCCCAACGATGTCTGCGTGCATTCCAGCGGCGCGATCTATTTCTCCGATCCCTGGTACGGCCGCATGCCGATCTATGGCGTTGAACGGCCGCGCCAGCTCGGCTTCCAGGGCATCTACCGGGTGCCGCCGGGCGGCGGTGCGCCGCGGCTGGTCGTGGACCGCAACCTGTTCGACCAGCCGAACGGCCTGTGCTTCTCGCCTGACGAGCGGCTGCTTTTTGTCAACGACACCGTGCAGGCATTGATCCGGGTGTTTGACGTCAATGCCGATGGCGGGCTGTCGAATGCGCGCGTATTTGCAAGCGCGATCCGCTCTGAGCTCGAGCCCGGCCTGCCCGACGGCATGAAGTGCGACCAGCACGGCAACGTCTGGGTCACCGCACCCGGCGGCGTCTGGGTCTATTCGCCCGCAGGCGAGCTGCTCGGCAAGGTGCGCGTACCAGAGCTCGTGGCCAATCTCGCCTGGGGCGGGCCTGATTTCCGCACGCTCTATCTGACCGCGACTCATTCGGTCTACGCGATTCCGACCAAGGCCGGCCCGCGCCACGAGCCTTATATGACCGCGCGCGCCGGCGGCTCGGCTTCGCGGCCCACGGCATCGGCGCCGCAGCCTGCTGGTGGAGACATGCAGCTCGATCCCGCGCGCTGCGCCATGATCATCCAGGATCTGCAGAACGATGTCATCATGGAGGGCGGCGCATTCGCCGAGTCAGGTGCTCCGGCTCATGCGCGCCAGCAGCGCGTGGTCGACAATGTCAGGCGGCTCGCGGAGGCTGCGCGGGCGCGCGGTGTCGTCATCATTCATGTCTGGTTCGTTGTCGAGCCCGGGGCGCCGGGCGTCACGCTGAATGCGCCGCTGTTCGAGGGACTGGTGGACAGCAAGGCTATGGTACGCGGCTCCTGGGGCGCGGCGCCGGTGCAGGGGCTTGAGCCGCGCGCCGGCGACTTCGTGGTCGAGAAGATGCGGATGAGCGCCTGGGAAGGCACACGGCTGGAAACCATCCTGAAGGCGACCGGGCGCGACGTCATCATCAACACCGGTGCCTGGACCAACATGTCGGTCGAGCACACCGCGCGCACCGGCGCCGACAAGGGCTATTTCATGGTGGTGCCGGAGGATTGCTGCTCGACCATGAACGCCGAGTGGCACAGCGCCTCGATCAACTTCGCGCTGCAGAACGTCTCCGTCGTCACCAACGCCGATACCGTGCTGAAGGCGCTGGGCTAGGCGGAGTGATGCCGAAGCTGCTGCACATGGTCTGCTCGCCGCGCGCGCAGTCGGAGTCCTCTGCGGCCGGCCGGATGTTCGTCGACCGCTTCCGCGAGACGCACGTCGATTGGGACATCGACGAGATGGATCTGTGGCGAGAGCCGCTGCCCGAATTCGTCGGTCCGATCCTGGATGCCAAATACGCCCGCATCGACGGCCGCGGCTTCAGCCATGACGAGCGTGATGCCTTCGCAGTCGCGGAGCGCCTGGTGATGCGGCTCGCGCTCGCCGAGCGTGTCGTGATCTCGACGCCGATGTGGAATTTTTCGATTCCCTACAAATTGAAACAATGGATCGACGTGATCAGCCAGCCGGGCCTGACCTTCCGCTTCGATCCGGCGACAGGTTACCTGCCGCTGCTGAGCGACCGGCCAACCCTCGCCATCATTGCGAGTGGCAGCGATTTCATCACCGGCATGAACCGCGGCCGCATCGACATGGCCACGCCCTACCTGCGGGAGGCGTTGCGCTTCATCGGCATCCGCAGCGTGCAGTTCGTGCCGGTCGGCCCGACCACAGGCCCCGCCGATCCGATCCGCGACGCCCGCGACAACGCCCATCGCCGCCTCGC
>NZ_JBARGP010000196.1:0-8259 GCF_049798375.1 Bradyrhizobium sp. | reverse complement strand
TCGCCGAGATAAGCGCGCTTGACCTCGTCATTGGCGCGGATCTCGTCCGGCGTGCCGGAGGCGATGATGCGGCCATAGACCAGCACCGAGATGCGGTCGGCCAGCGCGAACACTGCCGCCATGTCGTGCTCGACCAGCACGATCGAGACCTCGCGCCGCAGCTCCGCAAGCAGCTTCACCATCTCCGCTGACTCCGTGACGCCGAGACCGGCCATCGGCTCGTCCAGCAGCAGGAGCTGCGGCTTCGTCGCGAGCGCCACCGCGAGTTCGAGCTGACGCTGCTCGCCATGGCTGAGCCGTGCGACCATTACATCGGCGCGATGGCCGAGACCGACGCGCGCGAGCGCAGCCTGCGCTGCTTCTCGCAACCCCTTCTCCTTCCGCGCATTGCCAAAGAAGCGGAACGAGGAGCCGTCATGTGCCTGTGCCGCGAGCGCGACATTGTCGCACGCCGTGAAATCCGGCAGCAGCGAGGTGATCTGGAACGAGCGCGCCAGCCCGAGTGCGCAGCGGCGATAGGCCGGCATGGTCGAAATATCGCGGCCGGCGAGAAAAATACTTCCCGCGTGTGGCGCGAGGTGTCCGGTGAGCTGGCTGATCAAGGTGGTCTTGCCGGCGCCGTTGGGGCCGATGATGGCGTGGATCTCGCCCTTGGCGACATCAAGGCAGACGTGATCGGTCGCTATGATGCCGCCGAAGCGGCGCACCAGATTGTCGACGCGCAGCAGCGGCTCAGCCACGGTTCAGCCTCCCGAGCAGGCCCATGATGCCGCCGCGGCCGAATAGCACGATCAGGAGCAGCAGCGGCCCCATGATCAGCGCCCAATATTCCGTGATCTGCGACAGGAATTCTTCCAGCAGCAGATAGACCACCGCGCCGACCACGGGCCCGAACAGGCTGCCCATACCGCCGAGAATGACCATGACCATCAGGTCGCCGGAACGGGTCCAGTACATCACAGCCGGGCTGACGAAATCGGTGTTGTCAGCGAGCAGCGCGCCCGACAGCCCACACAGGGTGCCCGCGATGACGAAGCAGGCGAGCTTGTAGCGCTTGGCGGGAAAGCCGATCGCCTGCATGCGCTGCTCATTGGAGCGCAGCCCCTGCACGACGAGCCCGAAGCGCGAGTTGACGATGCGCCAGACCAGAAGCACCGTGCCGAGCAGGCAGGCGAGGCAGAGATAATAGAAATGCACGCGATCGTTCAGGTTGATCAGGCTGCCGAAATCGCTGCGCTTGTAGATAGTGAGCCCGTCATCGCCGCCATAGCGCGCCAGCCCTGAGGCGATGTAATAGGCCATCTGCGCGAAGGCGAGCGTGATCATGATGAAATAGACGCCGCGAGTGCGCAGCGAGAGTGCGCCGATCACCAGCGCGAACGTTGCGGATGCAGCCAGAGCGACCGCGAACTGGGCATAGCCGGAGCCGATGCCTTCCTGCGCCAGGATGCCGACCGCATAGCCGCCGATGCCGAGATAGGCGGCGTGGCCGAAGCTCGGCATCCCGCCATAGCCCAGGATCAGGTTCAGACTGACCGCTGATAGCGCCAGGATGACGATGCGCGTGAACAAGGTCAGCACGAAGATGTTGCCGGTCAGGTTCGAATAGACCGGCAGCAGCACCAAGCCTGCGATGACGATCGCCGCGACCACGGCCGACACATTGAGCGACGATTTCATCTGCGGCTGGCCGGAAACAAACCTTCCGGCCGCGCCACCAGCACGATCGCCATCAGGAGATAGATCATCATCGAGGACATCGCAGGCGCGGCGGTCGAGGCGGCAGCCGAGCTCAGCACCTGCCGCAGCAGATTGGGCAGGAAGGCGCGCCCCATGGTGTCGATCAGGCCGATCATCACAGCGGCGATGAAGGCGCCGCGGATCGAGCCGATGCCGCCGATCACGATCACGACGAAGGCCAGGATCAGGATGTTCTCGCCCATGCCGATCTGCACGGTGAGGATCGGCGCCTGCATCATCCCGGCGAGACCGGCCAGCGCGGCGCCGAGACCGAACACGAGCGTGTAGAGCACCTTGATGTTGATGCCGAGCGCGCCGATCATCTCGCGGTTGGAGGCCCCGGCACGGATCAGCATGCCGATCCGGGTGCGCATCACGCCGAGATAAAGCAGCAGCGCGACCAGCAGCGCCACCACGATGATCGCGAGCCGGTAGGCGGGATAATGGATGCCGGGCAGGATCGTGACCGGCACGGTGAGCCAGGACGGCAGCGGCAGGGCCAGCCCCGCCGGTCCCCAGATCAGCCTGACAGCCTCGTTGAAGAACAGGATTAGGCCGAAGGTAGCGAGCACATGGTCGAGATGATCGCGACCATAGAGGTGACGCAATGCCACGAATTCGAGCACGACGCCGAGCAGCAAGGTCGCACCGAGCGCCAGCAGCACCCCAAGCACGAAACTGCCGGTCCATGCCACGAAGGTCGCCGCGAAATAGGCGCCCATCATGTAGAGCGAGCCGTGCGCGAGGTTGACGAAGTCCATGATGCCGAACACCAGCGTCAGCCCGGCGGCCAGCAGGAACAGCAGCAGCCCGAACTGCAGTCCATTCAGAAATTGTTCGACGACGAGAAGCATGCGTCCTTGGGGTCAGGTCCAGCGAGAGTTGCGCTTAATAAAATGGCGGCAGCGCCATTCGGCCCTGCCGTCATGTCATTCTTTTAAGCTTCAAGCAAATTCCGGGCCTATTTCATCGGGCACTTGTCGTGGAAGTGGTCCTGATCGTCCTTGACGATGGTGGCGACCGTCTTCAGCGACAGCTGGCCGTCGGCATCCTTGACCACGTCCTGCAGATAGAAGTTCTGGATCGGAATGTGGTTGTTACCGTATTTGAACGACCCGCGCAGCGACTTGAAATCCGCCTTCTCCATCTCGGCCTTCATGGCGTCTTTCTTGGTGAGGTCGCCCTTGACCGCAACCACGGCGCTGTTGATGAGCTGCGCGGCGTCATAGGCCTGCGCGCCGTAATAGGTCGGCCGCAGGTTGGGGTATTTCTTGCGGTAGTCCGCAACGAACGTCTTGTTCTGCTCGTTCGGCAGGTCGTTGACCCATTCCTGTGCACCGGGCACGCCGATTGCGTTGTCCTTCTGCAGCGGCAACGACAGTTCGTCGATGGTGAATGCCGTGTAGAGCGGCATCTTCTCCTTCAGGCCGGCCTGCGCGTATTGATTGAGGAACTGCACGCCCGCCGCGCCCGGATAGAACACGAAGATCGATTCGGCATTCGAGGCGCGCGCCTTGGAGAGCTCGGCGGAGAAATCGAGTTGGCTCGGCCACACCGTATATTCCTCGCCGACCACCTGGCCCTTGAAGGTGCTCTTGACGCCCGCCAGCATGTCCTTGCCGGCCGCATAATTCGGGCCGATCAGGAACACCGACTTGACGCCCTTCTGATTCATGTAGAGGCCCATCGCCGCCGGCGTCTGGTCGTTCTGCCAGGAGGTCGAGAACACATAAGGCGAGCACAGCTCGCCCGCGAGCTGCGACGGCCCTGCGTTGGCCGAGATCAGGAAGGTTTTGGAATCCACGGCGGTCTTGAGCGAGGCCAGCAGCACGTTGGACCAGATGTAGCCGACGATGAAATCGACCTTGTCGGATTGCACCAGCTTCTCGGTCTTCTGCTTGCCGATATCGGGCTTCTGCTGGTCGTCCTCGTAGATCACCTCGACCGGCTTGCCGTCGATCTTGCGGCCGAGATGATCGAGCGCGAGCTCGAACGAATTGCGCATGTCGTTGCCGATGACGGCGGTCGGTCCGCTGAATGTCGAGACGAACCCGATCTTGATGCTGTCGGCCGCAAACGCGGAATTTGCCAGCGTGAGCGCTGCCGCGCCCGCCAGCCAGAAAGCCGTCCTCATGTCACTCCCCTCCCTTTCGCCCGAAAGCCGCACGGGTGCGGCCCTCGGTTTGCGGCGTTTCTCGCCTTGCATTTTCTTTACCGTGATGCGGCTGTCGCGCATCATCAGGAATCGAGCCATCGAAGCAGGTGACCTTTTCCGATCGAGGCTATGCTTGGGCACCATAATTTGCAGAAACCTCGAATGGCAAGGACTATACTTCCGCTTAACCGCAGCGATCGGCGATCCCGCAAAACCGGCGATCGCTGTCTACCGCCGGCATGCGGACACCGCCCGGGCCGCGTCCACCCCGCTGCCACCGGGATTCTCCGGTCCCCTCGGCCCCTCTCGGATTCAGTTGTCCTTTACGCATGACCATCAAGGTTTCTGCGCTTTTGCGGAGAGTTTGATGTTCATCAGCGAGAAAGTCGCACGCACCAAGTGGTGTCCCCTCGTGCGCATCGACAACAATAACCGCCTGCATAACTCGTTGACGGGCGGCTTTCAGAATACCGACCTGATGTATCACTGCATCGGCGCGGATTGCATGGGCTGGCGGCAGCTCCATCTGTCGCACCTGAAAGGCGACGGTGAAGTCACCGCACATGGCTATTGCGGCTTTGCCGGCAAGCCCGAGCACGATTGAGCATTGACATGATCGACCGCGGCAGTTCGCCGCGGCCGGAGCTCTCCTTCCGGCAAGCCGGGAGCGTCAGCTCTGTCGTTCGGGCAGTCGCACCACGAGCCCATCGAGCGCAGGGGTGATCTTGATCTGGCAGGACAAGCGACTGTTTGGCAGCCGTTCCGACGCAGTGCCGTCGAGCAGCGTATCTTCATCATCGCTCACCGGATCGAGCTTTCCGGCCCAGGCCTCGTGAATATAGACGTGGCAGGTGGCGCAGACGGCGTTGCCGCCGCATTCGGCGACGATGCCGTCGACGCCATGGGTCAGCGCCGCCAGCATCACGCTGGTGTCGTCCTCGGCATCGACGCTCTCGCTGCGGTTGTCCGGATGAATGAAGGTGATCGTGGTCATGCTATCCGCTCAGGCTCGCGTGAAGGTGACGGGCAGGCTCTCCAGCCCGCGCAGGGTGTTGTTGTAGCCGCGCTTTGCCGGCCCGGTGATCGCGATGGTCGCGACCTTGCGCGCCAGTGCCGTCAGTATGGCTTCGCCTTCCAGCCGGGCCACCAGCTGGCCGACGCACATATGGATGCCGTAGCCGAAGCCGACATGACCGGAGACCTTGCGCGTGATGTCGTAGCGGTCGGGCGCGTCCCAGCGCCGCGGATCGCGGTTCGCAGCGCCTAAGAACATCAGCACTTTCTCGCCCTCGCCGATCCGGCAGCCGCCCAGTTCGACCTCGCGCGTGGTGGTGCGGAAGAAGGTCTGCACCGGGCTTTCGAGCCGCACCGCCTCCTCGAACGCGTTGCGCGCCAGTGACGGATCCTGCCGAAGCCTCTCCCACTGATCCGGAAAGCGCGCGAGGCAATAGACCGCAGCGCCGATGCCATAGATCGTGGTGTCCAATCCGGCCGAGAGCAGCGAACGCACCAAGAGCGGCGCTTCCACAGCGGTGATGTCGCCCTTGTCGGCAAAGGCGTGGACGCAGGCGCCAAAGCCGCCCGGCGTGAGCGCGTCGCGCTGGCATTGCGCGGTGACATAGGCCTGGTGCGGCGCCGAGCGCTCGATCGCCTGCTTGCGCAACTCATTCGGTGGGCCGAAGGCATTGAACACGAGACTCGCATAGGGGATCAGATGCTCGCGCCCCTCAGCCTGCAATCCCATCGCATCCGGGAAGATCGAGAGCGGATAGGCTTGCGCGAGATCGGTGATGGCGTCGAAGCGGCCGCGGGCGAGCAGCTCGTCGACCTTGGCTTCCGCCGCGCTCATGAAACGATCGCGGATCTGCTTCATCACCGCCGGCGACAGCACCTGGCTCAGCACCGCGCGGGTGCGCGTATGCGCGGGCGGATCGGCCTCCAGGATCAGGCTCGGCGGCCGCCATGGCGTCTCCTTGGCGAAGTCGCTAAGGCCCACGCCGCGGCTGGAGCAGAAGGTCTGGGGGTCGTTGAGCACTGCATAGACCTCGGCGTAGCGCGCCACGCCGTAGACATTCCATTTGTGGAGATAGATCACCGGCGCTGCCTCGCGCATCTCTTGATGCGCGGGATACGGATCATCGAAGAAACCGATCGCGAACGGATCGATGTCGAGCTGCGGAATGGCGGTCCCGGCCCCTGCAGGCGCGTCCGATGATGCGGAAACATCTGTTGGGTTCATGCGCTCCTCCCGAAGTTCTTGCTTGTAAAGCGGCGCCTCGTGTTTCTATGTCTCGGTTGATGCGAGGGATCATGAGCAACCGGACCGGCAAACTGCACGGAGCCAGGCAGACAGACGACGCCGCGCGTCCCGGCCCCACGCTCGATCTCGACCGCTACGTTCCCGCGATCATCACCTTCATCGCCAACAAGCTGTCGAACAGCGCGACTGCGTTCTACCAGCGCAATTTCGGCGTCAACGTCACCGAATGGCGTATCATGTCGCTGCTGGCGATCGAGCCGGGGATTCCGGCCTCGCGCATCTGCAGCGTGATCGGTTTCGACAAGGGGCCGGTGAGCCGCACGCTGGCGATGATGAAGAAGCGCGGCCTGGTGGCGATCCGCTCGGCGCCCGCGGACGGCCGCAGCCATGCGGTCTCGCTGACCGCCAAGGGACGCGCCACCCATGACGAGGTCATTGTCGCTGCGCTCGGCCGCGAGCGGCGGCTGCTGTCGTGCCTGGATGCCGGGGAGCGGGATGTCTTGATCGGACTGCTGCGGCGCCTGCACGACAACCTCGGCGCCGTGACCGAGCCGGACACGCCCTAGGCAACCCGCGGCGGCTCGATCCGGCGCGCGACGACGAAATCGCTCGCTCGAATGTGCGGCCGAAGCCGCGTCGGCTTGCCGCAGGAAGCGCATATCGTTTCCATCCCCTTGGATTCGCGGGCGCATTTACGCCTCATCTGGATGACACCCAATCCTCCCACGATTTAGTTGCTTTGGCAACGATATAATCGACGGAAATTTCCCCGACAATTGGCGCCGGTTATCGGGCGATAGGTAATGGGGGCTTGAAACCAGCCGTCCTTCGCGTGCTTAGATACAGTCGGGGCACAACAGCGAGAACCAGCATCCAATGACCGAGCAGGTGCAGGGTCTTCATCACGTCGTCATCGTCGGCGCCGGCTTTGGCGGGCTGGAGACGACCTATCGGCTAGCTGGCGCGGGCGTCAGGATCACGCTGATCGACCGCCGCAACCATCATTTGTTCCAGCCGCTGCTATACCAGGTCGCGACCGCCTCGCTCGCGACCTCGGAGATCGCCTGGCCGATTCGCCACCTTGTGCGCGATCGTCCCGAGGTGACGACGCTGTTCGCCAATGTGAACGGTATCGCTGCTGCGAGGCGCTGCGTACTGCTCGAGGACGGCGCCGAGGTCAGTTATGATACCCTGGTGCTGGCGACCGGCGTGCGCCACGCCTATTTCGGCCATGACGAATGGGAGCCGTTCGCACCCGGCCTGAAGACGCTGGAAGATGCGACCACGTTGCGGCGGCGCATCCTGGTCGCGTTCGAGCGTGCCGAGCGCGAAAGCGATCCGGGCAAGCGCGCCGCGCTGATGACCTTCGCCATTGTCGGCGCCGGCCCGACCGGCGTCGAATTGGCCGGGACCATCGTCGAGCTGGCGCGCTCCACGCTGCCGCAGGACTTTCGCAATGTCGACACCCGTAGGGCGCGCGTGGTGCTGATCGAGGCGGGCCAGCGCGTGCTCGCCGGCTTTCCCGACGATCTCTCGGCTTACGCGCACAAATCGTTGGAGGACATCGGCGTCGAGGTCGTGCTCGGCCAAGCCGTAACCGACTGCAATGCCGATGGCGTTGTCTATGGCGGCAACCAGCTCGATGCCAAGACCATCATCTGGGCCGCGGGCGTTCGCGCCTCGCGGGCAGCGGAATGGCTCGGCGCGCCGGCCGATCGCGCAGGGCGGTTGATAGTCGGTCCGGACTTCACCGTTCCCGGCCATACGGAGGTTTTTGCCGTCGGCGACACGGTGACGATCGCCGGCCCCGACGGAAAGCCGGTGCCCGGCATCGCGCCCGCCGCCAAGCAGCAGGGCGATTATGTCGGGCGAGGCATTCAGGCCCGCCTCAGCGGCCTGCCCTTTGGCGAGCCCTTTCACTATACCGACGCCGGTCGCCTGGCGCAGATCGGCAAGGGAGCGGCGGTGGCGGACTTCGGCTGGATCGCTCTGCGCGGCGCCCCCGCGTGGTGGCTTTGGGGCGTGGCGCACATCTACTTCCTAGTGGGTGTTCGTAGCCGCCTGGCCGTCGTGATCAACTGGCTCTGGCTGCATTGGCGTAACC
>NZ_JBARGP010000195.1:0-5707 GCF_049798375.1 Bradyrhizobium sp. | reverse complement strand
ACGCTGGAGAGCAGGGTGGTGAAGGGCACGTCATAGAGCGCATCGCGCGCACTGCCCGCCGCGATCTGGCGCGCGCGCCGGCGGATTTCCGCAATCAGGTCGGCGGCATATTCGACCGCGTTGACGCCTTGCGGCGCCAGCGAGGAATGGACGGCCTCGCCGCGGACGATCGCGCGCAGCGCGTGCTTGCCCTTGTGGCCGATCGCGACCTGCATCAGGCTCGGCTCGCCGACGAAACAGGCGAGCGGCTTCACCTGCAATTTGTTGACCTCTGACAGCAGCGGCCGCACGCCGATGCAGCCGACTTCCTCGTCATAGGAGATCGCCAGATGAATCGGCGCGGTGAGCTTTGCGCGCGTCATCTCCGGCACCAGCGCAAGGCAGGTCGCGACAAAGCCCTTCATGTCGACCGCGCCGCGGGCATAGAGCCTGCCGTCGCGCTCGACCAGCGCGAACGGATCGTGGCTCCAGCTCTGGCCCGTGACCGGCACCACGTCGGTATGACCCGACAGCACGATGCCGGGCTTATCGGCGGGGCCGATCGTCACCCACAGCGCGGCCTTCTGGCCGGTCGGGTCCATGATCCGCTGCGCGCTGACGTCGTGCGTGGCGAGATAGGCTTCGACGTAGTCGATCAGCGCGAGGTTCGATTTGTCGCTGACGGTGTCGAAACCGACGAGCTCGGCGAGGATGGCTTTGATGCGGTTGATACGGTCGCTTGGCATGATGGCTCGGAGAGTATGCCCTTTGCGGGCCGGCGGTCCAGCGCCCGGCTGCTGCTGGGCCGTCCAGGCAAATCACTTCGACCGTCGCGCCGCGCGTGAGATATGGATCACCCGGCGGATCGCGAATATCGTCCGCGCGGAAAAACTCATTTCGCCAGCGTCTTCAATCCGATCGCCGCTCCATGCTTGCTGGTGCGAAAATTTCACTTTCGTTTTTACAGAAAATATGGTTGTCTATTCGCATCCCGCCTCGGCACGAGGGGCGTTCGCGATCGTCACGACACGCGAGGTGGGGAGCGGTGGGCGTTTCGGGTCGCAGCGTGATCGGATCACGCGGACGAACGGCACGAGGCGCACGGTCAAGTCGTATGGTCCCGACCTCCCGGTGCTGAGGTCGATTCGGCGACGATACGCCGATGATGGGGGCAACAAGCCGGTCCCCAGGGAGAGTACGAAGCAGCCGTTAAAGCCATCGCGCGGGGAAGGCCGGATATTTGGCTGAACCTGTGGTTCTGCCGCGTGCTTTTTTGTTGCACGCGGACCGCGGGTATCAGCGGATACCCGGTCTTCCCTGCGCCCTCTGCGTTAAGAGGGACAATGACGATGCATCACCCGGACGCAGAACGCGCCGCGGGAAAGAGAGGGTACGCATGTTTGGACGTCGGCCCGTACTTTCAGTTGTCATCGCCCGCGCAGGCGGGCGATCTAGTAATCACAGGCGTTGCGGATCGATCGAGAAGCCGCGGCGTACTGGATCCTCCGCATGCGCGGGGGGACGACGATGAGTGAAAGGCGCCTACACCGGCTTGCCCGCATACGGCATCGACGCGGTCAGCCCGCCGTCCACCGGGAACGCCTGACCGTTGACATAGGACGCTTCGTCGCTCGCAAGAAACAGGCCCATCGCCGCGATCTCGTCGGGCTGGCCGGGACGCTTCAGCGGGTTGAGCTGGCCGATCTTGTCCTGCGTGCCGCGCTCCTTGGCGCGGTCGAACACCGGCTTGGTCATGCCGGTCTCGATCAGGCCGGGACACACCGCGTTGATGCGCACGCCGGTGCCGGACAACGAATAGGCGGTGGTCTGCACCAGGCTGATGACGCCGGCCTTGCTTGCCGCGTAAGGATGCCCCGACGCGCCGGATTTCAAGCCAGCGACCGATGCCGTGCAGACGATCGCGCCCGCGCCTTGCTTCACCATGTGCGGCATCGCGTACTTCACGGCGAGGAACGGCCCGATCAGATTGATGCGCAGGATTTCCTCCCAGTGCTCGACGGTCTGCTCGGCGATCGGCTTCAGCCCGCCGGAAATGCCGGCATTGGCCCAGATCGCATCGAGCCGGCCGTGGGTCGCGACGGCGCGATCGATGAAGGAGATGACGTCGGATTCGGAACCCGCATCGGCGATCACCGCCTCGGCAACGCCGCCCTGTTGCTTCACCAACTCGACCGTCTCCTTGACGCCCTCGCTGCGGTCGACTGCAATCAGCTTGGCGCCTTCTTTCGTGAACAAGAGCGAAGCGGCGCGGCCGATGCCGCTGCCGGCGCCGGTGATGATGACGGATTTGCCTGCGAGACGGCCCATGGGAATCCTCCTGGTGTGGTTTTGCGCGCGATGGAATTCAAACGCCGTTTCAAACGCGTGCGGCTGCGCGAAGTGACTTGAGGCGCTCGCGGTGCTGCACTAGTCACGTACAGCGATGCGACGCGTCAGGGAAGGGTGCAGGGAAAGGTAATCGTGATGTCGAATAATCAGAGCCGTGCTGCCGTTGTGACGCGCTGGTGGTGGGTGCGCCACGCGCCGGTGCGCAATGATGGCGGCAATATCTATGGCCAGACCGACATTGCCTGCGACACCGGCGACCGCGAGGTGTTCGAGGCGGTGGCGAAAGTCCTGCCGCGCAACGCGGTGTGGTATGCGAGCAACCTCAAGCGCACGCATCAGACCGCGGAGGCGATCTGGGCGGCGGGTTTTCCGCAGCCTGCGACAATGATCAGGGAAGCCGATTTCGCCGAGCAGAATCTCGGCCAGTGGCAGGGCATGAACCGCGCGGCGTTCCTGGCGAGCCAACCGGTCGGCAGCAATTGGTTTGCCGCGATCGACCAGCCGGCGCCGGGCGGCGAGAGTTTCATGGATCTTTATCATCGCGTGACCTCGGCGATCGCGCGCATCACGTCGGATGAGGCGGGCCGCGACGTGATCGCGGTCGGCCATGGCGGCACCATCAAGGCTGCGGTCGCACTGGCGCTCGGCGGCCTGGTCGAGAAGAGCCTCGCCTTCGACATCGACAATTGCTCGGTGACGCGGCTCGATCATATCGTGGCCGGCGACGCCGCCGGCAGCATAAGTACGTGGCGGTTGCCGATGGTGAACCAGCAGCCCTGGATGGCCGACGCGGCGCATCGCGCGATGCATCAGCCGGCCGGGCCGGAGGTGACGACGAGCAAGCTTGCTTAGTTATAGACCGTCATTCCGGGTTCGATGCTGCGCATCGCCCCGGAATGACAATTTAAAAAGCGGGAGGAAACACATGACCCTATTCGACATGACCGGCAAAGTCGCCGTCATCACCGGCTCCACGCGCGGCATCGGGCTCGCCATTGCCGAGCGCATGGCCGAGCACGGCGCCAAGGTGGTGATTTCGTCACGCAAGGCCGACGTCTGCGAGCAGGTGGCGAAGGCGATCAACGCCAAGCACGGCGCCGGCACCGCCGTGGCGGTCGCCGCCAACATCTCCAGCAAGGAGAATTTGCAGCATCTTGTTGACGAGGCGAACCGCGCCTTTGGCCGGATCGACGTGCTGGTCTGCAACGCCGCGTCAAACCCGTATTACGGGCCACTTGCCGGCATCTCGGACGATCAGTTCCGCAAGATCCTGGACAACAACATCGTCGCCAACAACTGGCTGATCAGCATGGTGGTGCCGCAGATGATCGAACGGAAAGATGGCTCCGTGATCATCGTGTCCTCGATCGGCGGCCTGAAGGGCTCGACCATTCTCGGCGCCTACGCGATCTCGAAGGCGGCCGACATGCAGCTCGCGCGCAATCTCGCCTGCGAATACGGGCCGCACAATGTACGCGTCAACTGCATCGCGCCGGGCCTGATCAAGACCGACTTCGCCAAGGCGCTGTGGGACAATCCCGACAATCTGAAGGCCTCGACCGCGCGCTCGCCGCTCTTGCGCATCGGCATCCCCGACGAGATCGCGGGCGCGGCAGTGTTCTTGGGCTCGGCGGCCGGTAACTTCATGACCGGCCAGACCATGGTGATCGACGGCGGCGCCACGATTAGTTGAAGTGAAGCCGCATAGAGAATGGGTCCGCGGCGGCGCCACGTTCTCAACTATCATCGCCCGCGAAGGCGGGCGATCCAGTAAACGCAGGCATATCGAGTCTCACTGCTGCCGCGGCGTACTGGATTCCCCGCATGCGCGGGGAATGACGGCGGCGGGTGCGGCGTTCGCCGGGACGACGGCAACTACTCCACCGCCGCGTACACCACATCGCGCACCAGCGTGCGCAGGTAGTCGCGCTGGCCGGGGCCCTGGGCCATGAACACGCAGAACAGATCCTCGGCCGGATCGATCCAGAAGAAGGTGCCGGCGATGCCGCTCCAGAAGAACTGGCCGGCTGAGCCGGGGAAGGGCGCCAGCCCCGCGCTGTTGCGCACGGCAAAGCCGAGGCCGAAACCGTGACCGGGCGCCAGCAACGTGCCTTGGATTGCCACGCCGGGCGCGAGATGGTCGGAGGCCATCAGCTGCAGCGTCTTGCGGCCGATGATCCTGGTGCCGTCGAGCGCGCCGCCATTGAGCAGCATCTGGCAGAAGCGGGCATAGTCCATGGTTGTCGAGACCAGGCCGCCGCCGCCGGATTCCATCACCGGTCTGTCGAGCATGTTGAACAAATTGACCTGCTCGTTGGTCCACGGATCGGTCGCGAACGGCTCGGCCAGCCGGCCGGCGTTCTCTTCTCCGGTCGAGAAGCCGGTCTCCGCCATCGACAGCGGCGCCAGGATGCGCTCGGTCAGGAAGGCGCCCAGCGTCTGGCCCGACACCACCTCGATGATGCGGCCGAGGATGTCGGTGGAGCGGCTGTAGTTGAACTCGACGCCGGGCTGGCAGATCAGCGGCAGGCTGGCCACGATCGCGGCGTGCTCTGCATTGGTGATCTTGCGGCTGCGCAGCCGCGACTGCTGGTAGAGCTTGTGCACTGGGCCGTTGCCAGTGTGGTCATAGGTGATGCCGGAGGTGTGGCGGAGCAGGTCCTGAACTGTCATCGGACGTTCCACCGGCACCAGCGTCAGCTCGCCGCTCGCAGTCTCGACGCCGACCTTCTGATCGGCGAATTCCGGGATGAACTTGGCAACGGCGTCGCCGAGCAGAAGCTGGCCGTCCTCGACCAGCATCATGATGCCGACGGAGACGATCGGCTTGGTCATCGAGAAGATGCGGAAGATCGAGTCCTTCGCCATCGCGGTATCAGTGGTCGGGCCCTGGCGGCCGATCGCGTCGAACCAGCCGATCTTGCCCTTGCGGGCCACCAGCAGGGTGGCGCCGGGGATGGTGCCCTTGTCGACTTCGCGCTTGAACGCATCCGAGGCCCGCTGCAGCCGGATCGCCGACAGGCCGAGCGAATCGGGCTTGGCCTCGGGCAAGGGCGGAGTCTGCGGATTCGTGGGACGGGCGGCGGTTTGCGCAGATGTCGGTGGGGTCATGGGGCACTCCCGGGGCATTGTTCTCGGATTGCCTCAAGTTTGGCGAAGAACGGCCGGCTTGAACAGCGGATTTGTCCGTTCCGGCCCTTGCTTTCCGGGCGGCGTCTATGCTTGAAACGGCGCGGACCGGACGACGCTGGCGGCCGGTCCCGTAGGAGTGTAGCTCAATTGGTAGAGCACCGGTCTCCAAAACCGGGGGTCGTAGGTTCGAGCCCTACCACTCCTGCCAGCAAAATCAAACGCTTAGCCAAAGATTCAGCCGACCATT
>NZ_JBARGP010000194.1:0-4777 GCF_049798375.1 Bradyrhizobium sp. | reverse complement strand
CGCACCGCGTAGCCGTCCATCGCCGACATCGCCTGCGGCGGCTGGGTGCGCAGCGCCGCGAGGTCGTGCGCCAGCACCCGGTGATAGGCCTGATCGAGGCCGACCATCTCCTCGGGCAGCGGCGCGGCGCCGGCGAGGATCGCAGCCAGGGCATCGGCAACCGGCATCAGGGCCATGATCGTTCCTTCCGAACACGCCGGCAACAGCGCCGACCGATGCCGCCTTCTAGCCGAAGGCCCACCACAGGGCCAAGCGCTTCGGCTCGAGGCCGGTGACGACCGTTCGATCCGACTGCTATCCGGCTGCGAGCCGGCAGGCGGCGCGCTCGGTTGTCTGCAGGATGTCTGCCACCAACGCCCTGAGCCACACCGAGGCCGCGTCGCGATCGAGCTGCAGCGGCCAGACCATCGCGACCGCTGGCAACCGAAGCTTCAACGGCACTGGGCTGAGCGTCAGCCCAAAGCGCGGCCCGTAAAGCCGCGCCATCCGTGTCGGTATGGTCGTGATCACGGGCGCAGCGGCCACAGTCGCCAGCACGGTCAGAAATTCCGAGGATGCCGCCACCACGTTCAGTTCGGTCCCGATCTCGTCCAGCGCGGTCGCCAAGCAGCCCTGCAGGCTGTTGGTGAAGGTCACTAGCGCATGCGGAAGGGCCAGATAATCGGCGAGAGCAATCGGGGTTTTGATCGGCAGGCGGTTCGGGTTGAAAACGCAGCTCAAAGCTTGATCGAACAGGAATTGCGATTGATGCCGCTGCACGCTGGCTTGAAAGCAACCGACGGCCAGATCCAGCGATCCATCGTCGAGCAGCCGGTGCGCGTCATCTCGTTCCACCGGCTGGCTGAGCAGCCGTACACCGGGCGCAGCGCGACGGAGCGCTGCGGCGAGCTCGGGGATTAGCAGCAGCTCCACCTCGCTCGAAAAGCCGAGGCGAATGATACGTTGCTCGGTGGCCGGATCGAAGGCGGGGCTCGCATGCAGCGCCGCTTGCATCTGCGCCAAGGCCGCACGAACAGGTCCCGCGAGCGCGGCCGCGCGCGGGGTCGGCTGCATGAGGCTGCCAACACGGACAAACAGCTCGTCCTGCAGCAGCACGCGCAGCGTCGACAAGGTGTGGCTCATCGCGGGCTGGCCGACCTTGAGCCGCGCGGCCGCGCGCGTCACGCTGCGGTCCTGCATTAGCGCGTCGAACGCCACCAGCAGGTTCAGGTCGAACGAACGAAGATCGAAGTGATCGATGGACTGCATGAGTTGGATCGATTTGAGCCATGCCACAGCTAGTCCTAGATCTCGGCCAGGACAAGACCATCATTTGGATCGAGGCAGGACAGCATGCAGGACATCACCACCTACCGGATCGGCGACGCCACCATCACCAAGATCTCCGAAATCGCCCTAGACGGGATCGAAGGTTCATTTCTGTTCCCCGGTGTCGATCCCGACAGCATCGCCCGGGAGCGAGGCGCGTTCGGGCCAGGCTCCGTCGAGCCGCGCACGGGATCGTTACGTTTGAGTGTCCATTCGTGGCTGGTGCAGACGCCGGAGCGGGTGGTCCTGATCGACACGGCAACAGGCAACGACAAGGAGCGGCCTGGCGCCGTGGTGCTTCATCACCTGAATGAACCGTTTCTCGAGCGTCTGAAGGCGGCGGGCGTCAGCCCCGAAGATGTCGACCTTGTCCTGATGACGCATTTGCATGCCGATCATGTCGGCTGGAATACGCGCCTTGTGGACGGACGTTGGGTTCCGACCTTTCCGAACGCCCGACACGTCTTTTCCGCGCGCGAGCGCGCCTATGCGACGGCATTGTCGGCGGGCGACGGTTCGGATGCCGCGATCCGGGATCAAGCGAAGCTCGGCCCGATGGAACATCCGCCACTGCCCGGCGTCTACGAGGACAGCGTGCTGCCGATTGTGGAAGCGGGCCTTGCCCGCGAGATCGCGATTGACGGAACCGAGGTGGTCGACGGCTTCCGCTTCCTCCCGAGCCCCGGTCACAGCATTGATCACGCCAGCATCTGCTTCACCTCGCGCGGCGAGCGCGCGTTGTTTTGGGGCGACGTAATGCACCATCCTTTGCAGGTGGTGCGCCCCGACTGGAATTCGGTCTATTGCGAATTCCCGGAGGCGGCGCGCAGGTCGCGCCAATGGGCGATGAGCCACGCCGCCGAAACCCGATCCCTGGTCTTCACCACGCACTTCGCCGAGTCGTCCGTCGGCCGCATCAGCCGCAACGGCGACGGTTTCAGCTGGCAGTTCGTCTGAGGCGTCCCATGGTCGAGAACGTTTCATCCCCACGCATCGTTGCCGAGAGCCGGCTGATTGCCGGCTCCGCGCCCGACGTGCAGATCAATCTTATCAACAAGCACCGCAACGACCTGCAAGGCTTCTCCGCGGAGCGCACCCTCGTGATGATGCACGGTGCGACCTTCTCGTCCGCGAGCCTGTTTGATGTCGCGGTTGCCGGCGCGTCCTTCATGGACGTCCTGGCGCAGGCCGGCTACGACGTCTGGGCGGTCGATGCGCGCGGTTATGGCGGCTCCAGCCGGCCGGCTGAAATGTCGCGCCCACCGGAGGAGAGTGCACCGCTGGTGACGGCGCGAACCGCCGTCGAGGATTTCGGCGCCGCCGTCGAATTCGTGTGTCGGCATCGTGATATCCTCCGCGTCAATGTGCTCGGCATGTCCTGGGGTGCGACGATCGCGGGCACATTCGCCAGTGAAGTCGGCGAACGAGTCGAAGAGCTGATCCTGGTGACGCCGCTTTGGCTGTCAAACGAGCCGCTGCGCATCGACGCGGGTGGCCCGCTCGGCGGCTATCGCATCGTCAGTCCCCGCGCGTTCGAGGCCGCGTGGCGTAGTGCGGCACCGGAGCATGCGCGACAAGACCTGATCCCTGACGGCTGGTTCGAGGTTTGGGAGAAAGCGACCTTGGCAACCGATCAGGCCTCGCTCTATCCGGGCGCCATCCGCGCGCCGTCGGGTGCCGTGCAGGACGTGCGCAGGCACTGGACTGCCGGCAAGCCGATCTATGATCCTGCCGCGATCATTTGCCCGGTACTTATCGTCGCTGCCGAATGGGACGCCGACGTCCGCTTCGATATGGCGCACGATCTGTTCGTGCGGCTGGTGGGGGCGCCGTACAAGCGCTTGGTCGAGATCGGGCAGGGGACCCACATGGTGCTGATGGAAAGGAATCGGCGGCAAGTGTTCGACGCGATCATCGGGTATCTCGGCGAGCGCGTCATGCCGGCAGCATGACGGTCCCACGCGATGGACCGCGCAGACAGGCGCAATTTCGGACCATGATGCCAAAACGCGAAGTTTGAGCTCGCGACGAGCGGCGCCGCGAATCTGCTGCGTGGTTCGGCTTGCTTACCGGCCCGTGAGCGCCTCACAACTTTTCACGCGCATTTGCACGCGCGCGTCGCTATGTGTCCGTGCGCGGGCAGCGTCCCTGATTTGACCGGAGTTCACCTTCATGCGCGGAATATTGGCGAACCTTTGAAACCGCTAAGCGTACATTCAGGCCAAACATCTGGCATTCGCGCGAGCAGCGCTGTTCGTCTGCGCCTGCCGGTGAACCAGGGTTGCCTCCCCTACGACATCCTCCAAGCGGCGTACGCTGGAGAAGGCGAGCGCGCCGTGCTGAGTTCGTTGTCGGGAATATGGCGCAGCTTCTCGGCAGGTTGTCTGCATAGCCATAGTTACGGTCGGTAATGTCGATGCATGGCGTAGCCATGCCTTTGGATTTTCAGCTGTTGCAATTTTTGATATTTGAAATCTGCCGGCACCGGCCTCGCTTCTCATGTCTGTCTGACGTGCACGGCGATTGCTACCCGGCGTGTGCAACTCGCTCAGATGACAAACTCACATGAGGCATGCACACGAGAGGCGGCATTTGCGCAAACATCTCATGCAGCTCTGTCGGGCGCCGCTATCGCTGGCGCGTGATATCGGACTGATCAACTCGGCGTCAGTTTTTTCGGCCGCGCCAGCTGCGATGATGGGCTCGTTTGGAACCAAATAAGAAGAACGACAATGGATCAGACGATGCTGAACGTCGTTCGTGCGGTCGAGAGGGGCGCAGCGACGGTCAAGGACGTGGTCGATGAAACGGGTCTGTCCCGGTTGCGGGCCGAGCGCGCGCTCCACGCGCTGGAGAAGCAGAAGCTTCTGGTTCGCGATAGTCTGGGCTTACTCAGAGCGCGTGGTGCGCCGCCGAAGGTGAGCACGCGCGAATGCGGATCGTGCTCGATGTGCTGCGACGTGCTCGAAGTGACCGCAGTCGGGAAGCCGGTCAATCAGCTGTGCAAGCATTGGCAGACCGGCACGGGATGCACCATCTACGACGATCGCCCGCAGATGTGCCGGTCTTTCAACTGCGGCTGGCTGCAAGGGCATCTCAGCGACCACTGGTTTCCCGAACGGGCGCGCATGGTGCTGCATTTCTCCAACGGCGCGATCAATGTGGCGGTCGATCCCGCTTATCCCGAGCGATGGCGACGGGAGCCATATTTCGGCGAGTTGTGTAAACTATCGCTCAATGGAGTCCGCGTGACGCCGGGCGGCGGCAGTTACGCCACTTTGGTTGTCGTCGGTCCGGAGCGATTTCTCCTGCTGGGGCGGACGGTGGTCCCCGATCCCACGCTCTTCGGCACCGCCTTCGTGCCGCTCACGCCGGATACCTTCGCCTACTGGAAGGCGCGCTCGCCGGAGCATCTGCAGCGCCTGAACGCGCGGGTTGCAGAGATCCATCGCGTGAGGCAGGAGTTCGG
>NZ_JBARGP010000193.1:0-17622 GCF_049798375.1 Bradyrhizobium sp. | reverse complement strand
TTCCGCAGCATGACCGTGCTCGAGAATCTGATGGTCGCGCTCGATTTCGCGGCCGGTCGGGGCGTGCTGGAATCCGCCGCGCACCGTCGCGACGCGGCGATGTCGATCCTGACACGCATCGGGCTTGTGCATAAGGCCGGTGCGCTCGCCACCGCGCTGACCCAGGTCGACCTGCGCAAGATGGAGCTGGCGCGGGCGCTGGCAATGGGGCCGAAGTTGCTGATCTCGGACGAGGCGATGGCGGGGCTGTCGCATTCGGAGGTCGACGAGGTGCTGGATCTGCTGATGAGCCTCGGCGGCGAGGACATCGCGATCATCATGATCGAGCACATCATGCAGGCAGTGATGCGGTTCTCGGAGCGGGTGATGTGCCTCGACGCCGGGAAGATCATCGCGATCGGGGCGCCGGCCGAGGTCATGGCCAATGCACGGGTGCAGGAGGCCTATCTTGGCGTTTAGCCTGTCGATCGAGGGCCTCGATGCCGGCTACGGTGCGGTGAAGGCGCTGCGCGGCGTGTCGATGCGCGTCAATGCCGGCGAGACGGTGGCCCTGCTCGGCACCAATGGCAACGGCAAGAGCACGCTGATGAAATGCGTGATGGGCCTGGTGCGGCCGACCCGCGGCAAGGTGTTGTTGACGATCGATGGCAAGCAGCACGACCTCACGCGGTTGCCGGCCGAGGCGATCGTCGGTCTCGGCGTCGCGCTGGTGCCGGAGGGACGGCGGCTGTTTCCGAAGCTGACGGTCGAGGAAAACCTGATGCTCGGCGCCTTCCGCAAGGCCGCCCGCAAGGCGATTGCGCACAATCTCGCGCAAGCCTTCGAGACGTTTCCGCTGCTGAAGGAGCGCCGGCGGCAGCTCGCCGGCACCATGTCGGGCGGCCAGCAGCAGATGCTGGCGATCGCGCGCGCGTTGATGTCGTCGCCGCGGCTGTTACTGGTCGACGAGCCGTCCGTCGGCCTATCGCCGCTGCTGGTGTCGCAGACCATCAGCAAGATCGGCGAGCTGAAGCAGAGTTTTGGGCTCACCGTGTTGATGGCCGAGCAGAACTTCAACCAGGCGATCCGCGTCGCCGACCGCGGCTATGTCATCGTTCACGGCGAGATTGCCGCCGCTGCCGATACGGTCGACGAGCTGAAGGCTAACGATCTCGTCAAGCGGCTCTATCTCGGCGGGGTCGCGTGAGCAGACGCAAATCAGCTCGGATTCATTGAACGCCAGATCTCGGCCCGATGCAGCAATTGTGGATGCACCGCGCTTTTCGGTGCTTGTTGATGCAGCGTGCTGCGCGGGTCCCAGATCAGAAGGTCGCCCGCATCGGATGTGCATTGCCAGCCGAATTCGGCGCGCGCGGCGAATTGCCAGAGTTCGTCGAGCAGAGCATTGGATTCGGCCAATTCCATGCCCACCAGAGAAGCATGGCGACGGTCGCCGAGATGCAGCATCGCTCGGCCAGTGTCCGGATGGATGCCGACCAGCGGCTGCACCGTGGTATCGATCGCGATCTCGTCAGTGGCGCCGATATAGCGTGCGATATCATTGGCATTGGGCAGCAGATGCCTGATCTTCAGATTGGCGATCCGGCGCCTGAGGGCGGGCGGCAGCGCGTTGTAGATCGCATACAGGCTGCTGAATGAAGAGGGGGTGCCGAGTGCCGTCGCCCGAGACAGCCGCACGGCGGCATGGCCGAGACGGCGGCGCAGATGGACGAGGTCATGCTCGCCGAGCGTCTGCTCGCGAACCAGCAGCACTTGATGCTTCAGCAATGCGCGCATCAGCGCGGCAAAGGACCAGCTGTCGAACGACCTGACATCGACATTGCGGACCTCGGCCCCGAGCGCCTCACCGCTCGGGATCACCTCGAACAGGCTGCCGATCAGCACAGCCGGCGTCGTTGCGCGAATCTCGTCGCCGATCTCACGTCGGGCCTTGCCGGTAACATTGCTCCCGAAAACCATGGCCATCACTTCCCCGCTGATTTGCCAACGCGGCTGATTCAGCCATGGGAACGTGTCGTCAGTATCTCGGTGTCGCGGCAAATCGCGGGACAATCGCTGCACTGGTGGCATATTGTCGGCGCAGTGCAGCACGTTGGGTCGAATTTGCGGCGCGCGGTCCGATCCGGACTGCGTCATTCCGACTCGGCGACGATGTCGAACCGGCTCACACCGGGCGCACCGTCCCCTTGATCTGGGTCCGATGCATGATGCGGCGGCTGTTGTCGTCGAACGGATCGCGCCGATGCATGGTGCAGCGGTTGTCCCAGATCACGAGATCGCCGACCTGCCAGACGTGCTCCCAGGCGAACTCAGCGCGGTCGACGTAGGCCCAGAGCTCGTCGAGCAGCGCTTCCGATTCATTGAGATCGAGCCCGACCAGGTAGGCGTTGCGACGGCGGCCGAGATAGAGCATCTCGCGGCCCGTGTCCGGATGCGTGCAGACCAGCGGATGGACCGCGCCTGGCGAGGTGCGCGGATCGTCGGTTGGCGTCACGCCCTGGCGCAGGAAGCCGCCGCTGTTGTAGGTGCCGTCGTGCTTGATCTTGAGGCCGGCGATGCGGCGCTTCAGGTCTGGCGCGAGCGTATCATGGATCGCGTACATGCTGCTGAACGAGGTGTTGCCGCCGACCGGCGGGATCTCCAGCGCATAGAGCGCGCTCGCGATCGGCGGCGCCTCGAGATAGGACATGTCGGTGTGCCAGACCGCCTCGCCGGCGCCCAGGCTGCCGATCGGCTCGCCATTCTGCTTCACGTTCGAGACGATGTAGATCTCCGGCAATCCCTCGACAAAACGGCGGCCGCTTTCCTGGACCGGTGCCCAGTCGAGCTCGCCGAAGCGGCGGCTGAAGGCGATGAGATCCTGATCGGACAGGGCCTGAGCGCGTATCAGCAGCACCGAATGATCATGGAAGGCACGGAGCAGAGCCGCGAAGGTCGCGTCATCTAGCCGTTTGAGGTCGACGTTTCTGATTTCGGCCCCAAGCGCCTTGCCGGTCGGAACGATCTCAATGGCGCGGGGCGTGACCTCGCGCGCGGAGCTGGTTTCGATGTCCATGGTCGGCTCCTCCGGTAGCGTACATTGGCTACTGATCGCCAACTATAACCAAAGCAATCGCAGATTGCTTGCGTTCTAATGTGACGGCAGCTTCAGGTCGGCCTCGAAATTGAAGCGGTCGCGCAGGTTCTTGCGGCTGTCCAGAATGTCCTTCAGGAACGCGCGGTCGGTGTCGCTCGTCATCATCGGCTCGATCAGATCGACCTGGTTCATCGCGACCAGCTGCAGGATTTCAGTGCGCGGCTGGCCGGCGGCATCGCGGGGCAGCGCTTGCACGACCTGGATATGTTCCGGCGGCTTCGGCCCCTTGGCCGCAACAAGCTCGCTCTGCAACTGCGCCTCGAGCGAGGTGCGCTCGGCCTCGACAAAGGCGTAAAGCCCGACGCCGGTTCGTCGGTCGGCAAAGGCGACAATCGCGGCGTCGCGCACATCGGGATTCTTGCGGATCAGATCGATCAGCACCGGCGCGTCGTTCACGAGGCGCCGACCACCACCTTCGCGATCGGTGAAGTTGAAGATGCCGCGGGTGATGCCGCGATAGACCTTCTTGCCGGTCATCAGCCAGACCCGCGCGAACAGCGACTTGCGCGCCAGGATCTTGCGCTCCTTCGGCGTCAGCGCCTCCGGCGCATAGGTCCGCTTGTGCTTCAAAAGATGCCGCAGGTCCTCATAGGCCGCGATCCGGAACAGCCGGCTGCGCGAGGTGAAGCAGGCCGCGAGCTGGAAGTCGGTGACGTAGCAATGGCCGTCGCGGCCGACCAGCCAGTTTTGCTCCTTGGCGAGATCGTTGTGGGTGATCCCGGCGCGATGCAGCCGGCGCAGCGCCTGCTTGGCGGAGCGGAAGTAGGCGAGGTTGCCGCGCGGCTTGGCCTGATGCAGGGCGACACCATCGATGAAGCCGCGCACCAGCGCCCGGCGGCCAGCCCACAGCAGCTCCGGGCCGACATCGAGTCCTTTGGCGAGTGCCAGCGCCTTCCGCTCCCGCGCGAACAGATGGCGCGCCAGCAGGAACGACCACCACGGCACCTCGTCGAGCCGGCGCAGCACGGCATCGACCTCGCCGCCGCCCCTGCGATAGCGGCCGCGCTCGACATTCGAGAACACGTCGCGCTTGAGCAGCACGCCTTCGGTCCAGCGCGCCGCCAAAGCTGCGGCGTCATCCTTTGGCAAACTCATCGAGAGGCTCACGCGGCGGCAGCGATACGAAGATGATCGGCGATCCAGCGGTCGAGATCGGCAAGCGCACGGGCGCTCAGCGCCTGCTTTTTCGCCACCGTCTTCTCGTTGCCGCGCAGCCGCGTGCCATCAGGCTTCTTGGTCGGCGGACTGGCGAGCGGCGGGAACAGGCCGAAATTGATGTTCATCGGCTGGAACGAGCGGGCGCCGGAATCGATGGTCTCGATGTGACCGCCCGTGATGTGGCCGAGCAGGGCGCCGAGCGCGGTGGTCTGCGGCGGCGCCGCCAAGCGCTGGCCGCGGGCGTCGGCCGCCGCATAGAGACCGGCAATCAGGCCGATGCTGGCGGACTCCACATAGCCCTCGCAACCCGTCATCTGGCCGGCGAAGCGCAGCCGCGGTTGCGCGCGCAGGCGGAGCTGCTCGTCCAAGAGCTTCGGCGAGTTGAGGAAGGTGTTGCGATGCAGGCCGCCGAGCCGCGCGAATTCCGCCTTCTCGAGGCCGGGGATGGTGCGGAACACCTGTTGCTGCGCACCGTATTTCAGCTTGGTCTGGAATCCGACCATGTTGTAGAGTGTGCCGAGCTTGTTGTCCTGGCGGAGCTGGACGATCGCGTAGGCCTTGACGGTCGGATTATGCGGATTGGTCAGCCCGACCGGCTTCATCGGCCCGTGCCGCAAGGTTTCGTGACCGCGCTCCGCCATCACTTCGACCGGCAGGCAGCCATCGAAATAGGGCGTGTCGGCTTCCCACTCCTTGAAGTCGGTCTTCTCGCCCGCGAGCAGCGCGGCGACGAAGCCGTCATACTGCTCCTTGGTCATCGGGCAGTTGATGTAGTCGGCGCCGGTGCCCCCGGGGCCGACCTTGTCGTAGCGTGACTGGAACCAGGCCACCGCCATGTCGATCGAGTCCTTGTGGACGATCGGGGCAATGGCGTCGAAGAAGGCGAGCGCGCTCTCGTCGGTCAGCTCGCGGATTGCGTCCGCCAACGGCGCGGAGGTGAGGGGACCGGTGGCGACGATGACGTTGCCCCAGTCTGCCGGCGGCAGGCCGGAGACCTCGCCACGGCGCAGTTCGATGCGGGGATGGTCTTGCAGCGCTTTGCCGACCGCCGCCGAGAAACCGTCGCGGTCCACCGCGAGCGCGCCGCCGGCGGGCACCTGGTTCGCGTCGGCCGCGCGCATGATCAGCGAGCCTAGCTTGCGCATCTCGGCATGCAGCAGGCCGACGGCGTTGTTGGCGGCATCGTCGGAGCGGAAGGAGTTCGAGCAGACCAGTTCGGCCGGCGTCTCGGTGCGGTGGGCTTCGGTCATACGAATCGGCCGCATCTCGTGCAGCACGACGCCGATGCCGGCCTCAGCGAGCTGCCAAGCGGCCTCGGAGCCGGCAAGCCCTGCGCCGATCACGTGCACTGATTCGGAAGCTGATTTCGATGCTGTCATGGGCGCGACAGGTAGCGCGTTTCATGCGGCAGGGAAATGCAATGTCAGCCGATGCCGGACGAAAACGTCGACGGAACCGAGTGGGTTATCGCTAGCGCACCGAGCCTGGATACGACAACGCCCGCCGTGGAGGCGGGCGATGTCCGTCAGATCGGAAGACGAAATCAACCGTTGTAGTGACCGGCGGCGACACGCGGGATGTCCGAACGATCGAGGCCGATATCGGCGAGCTCGCGATCGGTGAGCTGCGACAGCTCAGAAACATTGCGCTGATATTCACGGAACGCCTGGACCATGCGGATGAGCGAGAGCAACATGGGTATTCTCCTTCGATAATCGATTCAGCTCTTCGTCAGGGCCTCATCGTTGAAATGAACATAGGACGGTTTGTTGCGGTGCAGTAGTCGCAATTGTTGCGGTGCAGCTAGGCGACGAATGCATAGCTCAGCTAACCGATGGGTAAGAATTCCGTGGGACTCGGGAAAGGACATGTCCTACAAGCGGAATATCGAGAAAAGATCAGTGAAATTCAGTAGTTGTACGGAATTTAAGAGCCGGGCTTGATGCAAAGATGGCAACAATTTTTGCCGCTTCAAGCCGCACCTGGAACCATTGCGGTGCTGTTGGCGGCCTCTGCTAGAGCATAACGCACTGTTGCCAATACAGCGATTTACAAGAAGTGATTATAAATTCATTTTGTTGAGAAGCGACCACAGCGGAGGGGTCGAAAGTTCCGTCGTGCAGGAGGCGACAACTTGGCGAGAGGCGCGCGTGGGCGAAGAGCGACAACGCTTGTCGCATCCAGCCCATAGCCGATGTGAGATCACGCCAGGCTTGTCTTCTTATCTTTGGACACGAAGCAACGCGTTTTTGTCTTCGATGACCTCAGCGGATGCGGTTACGCCACAGCCAGCTCACGTCTATGAATTGCTCGACCGGTCGTGGTATGGCCGCAAACATGGGGCCGCAGACACATCGTTGGACCAGTTATTAGTTGCGATTATTGCTGCGTCGCATCGTTACGAGCCGGTAATGCAAACGGGCCTCTGTGCATGATGGCTCTGCAGGGATCGTCGATCACGCCGATCTCGCGTCAAATTCATTCTGAAGTTGCATCCCTCCGCGACAAATTGTCTCACGACGTGCCGGCAATGAAGCCGAAGCCGTCGCACACAGGTGGGGAAATAACATGATCAAGAAGCTTCTTGGAGCGGCCGCTCTGACTGCCATGACGATGTCGATGATGCCTGCGCAGGCGGCGAAGATGGGCGCCATGGGCTGCAGCGGCGCCAATCTGACGAAGACCGAAACCGCGATCGAGGCTATGGCGGACGGCGATGCCAAGTACACCGCCGAGCGGGAAGTCGCGGCGGCGCAGGACTCGATGCTGAACGGCAAGATGGGTGCCTGCGGCATGCATCTGTCGAAGGCGGCGCAGGCGGCGAAGTAAGCCGGCTTTCTTATTTCAAGACGCGGGGCCGACCGCCGTTGCGGTCGGCCTTTTCATGCTGGCGCGCTATGGCGCGTGGGCGAGCTGGGTTGCGAAAGCCGCGATCGTCTTCGCATAGACCTCGCTCTTGTTCCACTGCTGCAGCACGGGAAAATTGGGGCTGCCGGGCTCCCAATCCTTGCCCCGCTGCCAGCCATAGCCTTTGAGATAATTGGCGGTCGAGGCGAGCACGTCAGGCGCGTTGTGCATCAGATCGCGGCGGCCGTTGCCGTCGAAATCGACGGCGTATTTGACCCAAGACGACGGCATGAACTGGGTCTGTCCGATCTCGCCGGCCCAGGCGCCGCGCATCTCCGTCGGCGTCAGGTCGCCGCGTTCGACGATCCGCAACGCATCCATCAACTCGCCCCGGAACTCATCGGCGCGGCGGCAGTCGTAGGCCAACGTGGCCAGCGCGCGAATGGTCGGAAACTTGCCAGTATTGACGCCGAAGTCAGTCTCCAGGCCCCAGATCGCGACCAGCACCTCGCCGGGAACGCCATAGGCCTGCTCGATTCGCGACAGCACCGAGCCATATTGCTTGAGCATGTTGGAGCCGCGGGTCAGCCGCGGCGGGATCATGCGGCCGGAGAACTCCTCGAACGTCTGGCTGAAGACCTTTTGTGAATGATCGCGATTGATCACGCTTTGGTCCAAGGTGACGCCCGCAAGCCCGCTATCGATGGCGGGCTTGGAGATGCCCTTTGATGCGGCGTCAGTCTTGAAGTCGGCGAGCCACGCATCGAAATTGCCACTGCCGCAGGCCACAGTCGCCTGCGCCGCGGCGGCCGGGAACAACAAGACGGCCCCGATGGCGATGGTTCGGGCGAGGCGGAACGGAATCATCAGGAAACACCTGTGTGAAATCGGCTGGCGGAGGATGACCGGCAAACCGCCATGTTGGCAGCAACCGCGGCCAAAACAAGGCTCCGAATTCACCTTGCCGTGCGACACGGCGATGCCATATCGCTTCAGCCATCTGCTGATATCTCCTTATGTCGCGTTAACACGCGCTCGGCGACAGGCGTAGGGCATTCGAGCCTGATCCGCCGACAGCATCTGACCGCCGGCGGATCGCATGACGCCAACGGTCAGCTTTGATCGTGCTGCCGCCACGGGAACAGGTTGGCCGGGAAATCGGCCGCGGGCTTCGGCGCGCGCGGGGGCGGGGTCATGATCGGCCTGGCATTCGGCGCGATCGCGATCGCCTCGCGATAAAGGTGCCAGGTGGCGTGGCCGAGCAGCGGGATCACGATAGCGAGGCCCAGGAAGAACGGGATCGTGCCCGCGACCAGCAGCGCCGCCACGATCAGGCCCCAGGTCGCCATCGGCACCGGATTGCGCGCGACCACGCGCAGCGACGTCACCATCGATTCGAACGCGCCGGCATGGCGGTCGAGCATCAGCGGGAAAGAGATCACACTGAGGCACAGCGCCACCAGCGCAAACAGGAAACCGGTGCCGCAGCCGACGGCGATCATCCACCAGCCTGCCGGTGTGGTCAGAACGCGGCGGACGAAATCGGCCCCGTCGGCGGCGCCCCCGTAGCCGAAGGCGGCGACATAGATCGCCTGCGCGAACGCAATCCAGACCACGAACAGCGCAAGCAACAGCGTGCCGAGCCCCAGCATCGCGCCGAATGACGGCGAACGCAGCACCTCGAAGGCGTCCCAGGCGGTGACGCTCTCGCCACGCTCGCGGCGGCTGCTCAGTTCGTACAGACCAAGCGCGGCGAACGGACCGAGCAGTGCAAACCCGGCCGCCAGCGGAAACAGCAGCGGCAGCACCGAATAGCCCAGCACGGCGCGCGCCAGCACCAGGCCGAGCAGCGGATAGATCGCGCACAGCATCACGGCGTGGCTCGGCATCTCCTTGAAATCTTCCCAGCCGAGCCGCAGCGCACGCGACAGATCTGACAGGCCGATGGTGCGGATCGACAGTTCGGCTGCCACTTCGTCGGCTGGCCGAACGTGTGAGGCGACATTGCTGTGATAAGAGGCCATGATCGTTCACTCCCAAACAGGGTGGGCACGTTTCACAACCGATGAGGTTGGCCGCGCCCTTTGGATGGGTCCACGAGTGGCCAGTCGCAACCAACTGAGTGGCCATTCGCGAACTGAAGTACTCAGCATATCCGCAATCGGCGCTTTTCGATGCTCACGCCTCGGTGACATTTTCATATGCCGCAACGCAAAGGTGGCCAAGCGTCACTCCGCCGTCATTTTGCCCCGGGTAGGCTGTAAATTGGCCGCGCTGGTCGCGTTGGCAAGCAGCGCGGAGGGCTCTAAGATTTTCCGACCGGCCGTTGCGCAACGAAAAAGAGCCGATCAAGTTCTTCACACGATCTCTAGGTCCTTTAGGAGCCAATGAATGAGCGTTTTCGGAAAAATCATGAGCGCGATCTTCGGCCATTCGGCCAGCGCCACGCCGACCGGCAGCGGGGCGGGGACTAATGCCGCGCAGAGCGGCGGTGTAGCGCCGGCCGATGCAGCGCCGATGTCCGGTGGCACTGCAGCCGCGCCGGCACCGAGCGGAGCGGCACCGAGCACATCCACGCCGGCTGCTCCGCCCCACAGCGTCGACGTCGCCGCGATCGTCGACAAGGCGGCTGCCGCCAAGCATGAGAAGCTGGAGTGGCGCACCTCGATCGTCGACCTGATGAAGGCGCTCGACATCGATTCGAGCCTCGCCGCGCGCAAGGAACTCGCCAAGGAGCTCAGCTACAGCGGCGATACCAACGACTCGGCGAGCATGAATGTCTGGCTGCACAAGCAGGTCATGGCGCAGCTCGCCGCCAATGGCGGCAAGCTGCCGCCCGAGATCAAGCACTAGGAACCCGATTCCGCAGCTTTGGATATGACATCGAAAGGCCCGCGCTCGCGCGGGCCTTTTTCGCGTCGACAGGCGGCGAGCGGTCAGCCCATCGCAAGCCCGGCGCGGCGCCAAGCCTGCGCGGACAGCTCGGTGCGGCTGTAGCCGATGTCCCGCAGGGTGCGGTCGTCCAGTGCCGCGATGCAGGCCAGCTGCGTGCGGTAATGTGCATAGCGCTTGATAAATCGGTAAATGGCGACAATCAGCATGTGCCTCTCCCACAGGTTGTCCTGCCGAGAAGTGCTGCCCCGTTCGCGTCGCCAAAAGCTTAATAACCTTTATTGGGCGTGCCGTTCCGGTAGTCATACGGCCGGTCAAGCCACGATGTCCTGGTTCTCCGGATGCTGGTCGAGGTAGTCGGCGACGAAGCTGCAGCCGGCGCGCACCTTGCGCCCGTCGGCCCGGATCAGCGTCAGAGCGCCCTTCACCAACTCGGAGGCAATGCCGCGGCCCCGCAGGGCGCGCGGCGTCTCGGTGTGGGTGATAACGAGGGCCGCCGGCGTCGTCACATAGTTGGCGAAGGCCGTGCCGCCTTCGACATCGAGCTCGAAGCGATGGCGTGCCTCGTTGTTGCGGACAGACGTCATGATGGCCTCACTTCCATGCTGGCTCTTCCAGAGCGATAAAACGGAATATGGTGCTCCAGCGCCGGCAAGCCCACGCTGGCGACGGCATCCCTGCCGAGCTGAAATTCGACGGGTTCGATCGTCGCGGCGCGGCTGCGTCCGCTGCATGCGGCTATCGTCGTGACCTGATCCGGCCGCCCTTGCGAGGCCTCGTTCGGTGGCGATAAACAGGCTGGATGGCGTCGTTGGACCGCCGAATCGTCGCTCGAGGAGCCTCCCATGACCGCTATCCCGTATGCGCCCGGCATTGCCATCCCTGCGGAGGCCGGACGGTGAGCGGCGTGGGCGAGAGCACGCCGGCGCCGCCGCAGGGCGGGATCGCACGGATGTCGCGCCGGGTCATGAACCTCGCGCACATCATGACGCAGAACGGCCGCCGGCTCGGCGACCGCGTCGGTTTTGTCTGGGGCGAGCGCGCCTTCGCCTGGCGCGAGCTCGATCGGATGGTCTCGGCGCTTGCGGCGGCGCTTGCAGAGCGCGGTATTGCGAAGGGCGATCGCATCCTGGTGCACTCCAAGAATTGCGACGAGATGTTCGTCTCGATGTTCGCAGCCTTCCGGCTTGGCGCGGTCTGGGTGCCGACCAATTTCCGCCTGATGCCCGACGAGGTCGCCTATCTCGGCACGGCATCCGGCGCCAAGGGCTTCCTTTGTCACGGCGACTTTCCGGAGCACGCTGCGGCCGCGACCGGCGCGACCTTCGTCTGGCGCATCGGCGACAGCGGGACGTTCGGCGAGCGCACGCTCAGTGATGCCATCAAGGCGCACAAGGACGCGCATGTCGAAAATGTCGCGGTCGAGCACGACGATCCCTGCTGGTTTTTCTTCACCTCTGGCACCACCGGCCGCTCCAAGGCCGCGGTGCTGACCCACGGTCAGATGGCGTTTGTCATCACCAACCATCTCGCCGATCTCACCCCCGGCACCACCGAAGACGATGCGTCGCTGGTGGTGGCGCCGCTGTCGCATGGCGCCGGCGTGCATCAGTTGATGCAGTGCGCGCGGGGCGCCAGGACCGTATTGCTTCCAAGCGAGAAGTTCGACATCACCGAGGCGTTTCGCCTGATCGAGACCCACGGCGTCAGCAATCTTTTCACCGTGCCGACCATCCTGAAGATGATGGTCGAGCATCCGGCCGTCGATCAGTTCGATCATTCCTCGCTGCGCCACGTCATCTATGCCGGCGCCCCGATGTATCGCGAGGACCAGAAGCGTGCGCTCGCCAGGCTCGGCAAGGTCATCGTGCAGTATTTCGGGCTCGGCGAGGTCACCGGCAACATCACCGTATTGCCGGCGGCGTTGCATGAAGAATCGGATGGGCCCGACACGCGGATCGGCACCTGCGGCTATGAACGCACCGGCATGCAGGTCTCGATTCAGGACGATGCGGGGACTGAGGTGAAGCCGGGCGAGACCGGCGAGATCTGCGTGATCGGGCCCGCGGTGTTCGCGGGCTATTACGACAATCCCGAAGCCAATGCGAAGGCGTTCCGCGACGGCTGGTTTCGTACCGGCGATCTCGGCCATATCGACGAGCAGGGTTTTGTCTACATCACCGGACGCGCCTCGGACATGTACATCTCCGGCGGTTCGAACATCTATCCGCGCGAGGTCGAGGAGAAGATCCTCACTCATCCCGCGATCGGCGAGGTGGCCGTGCTCGGCGTGCCCGATCCGGTCTGGGGCGAAGTCGGCATTGCGGTCTGCGTGCCGCAGGAAGGCACGATAGCGCCGAGCGAGAGCGACATGGCCGGCTACCTCGCCACCAAGCTGCCGCGCTACAAGATGCCAAAGCGCTTCTTCTTCTGGGAGGCGTTGCCGAAGTCCGGCTACGGCAAGATCCCGAAGCGGCTGGTGCGCGACGAGCTCGAGGCGCGCGGGCTGCTCGATGTGGCGAAACAGAGCTGAGTCATGCGCGAAATTCATCAGCCCGGTCCGCCGGCCGCGGAACGCATCCAGTGGGTGGAAGCGCGCGGCCGCAGCTTTTCGCTCGTCGCGCAGGCCGGCCTGCCTCTGCTTGAAGCGGTGCGGCGGGGATTTGCTGAGCAGGGCTTTGCCGGCGGCGTCGCCAGCTTCAAGCGTGGGGCGCTCGGGCCGTTTTCCTATGTGATGCCCGCATTGTCGAAGACACCGGAGCATGCGGCGTTCTATAGCGAGACCTATCGTCCCCAGGGCATCACGCATCTCTCCACCGCGACCATGACGCTCGGCATACGTGACGGCGCGCCGTTCTTTCATTGTCACGCGCTGTGGACGGAGCAGGGCGGCCGCAACAATGGCGGCCATATCCTGCCCGAGGAAACCATCGTCGCCGAGCCGTTCGAAGTCGAGGCCTTCGGCCTCGACGGCGCGCTGTTCACTGCGGCGCCCGATTCCGAGACGAACTTCAAGCTGTTCGGGCCGGTCGCGGCAACGCCGAGCGGTGCAGTGACGGATCGTCGTGCCTTCGCGCTGCGGCTGCGTCCGAACCAGGATTTTGCGCTGAGCCTGGAGGCATTCTGCCGCGCTCGTGGCCTCAGCCGTGCGCGCATTTATGGCGGCGTCGGCTCGACCATCGGCGCGCGCTTCATTGATGGGGGCACCATCGAGCCGTTCGCGACGGAGTTGACGATCACGGCCGGCGAGATCGCGCTGGGCGCCGGCGGCGCCCTCGAGGCCATGCTCGACGTCGGGCTGGTCGATTACACCGGCGGCCTCGCACAGGGACGCCTGGTGCGCGGCGACAACCCGGTGCTGATGACCATGGAGCTGGTATTGGAGGCGCTGGACTAACGGGGATAGAGCGAAGGTTCTTGTTGTGTTCTTTGCGATATGCGAGGCTATCGGCCGTGTCATTGAGGTTGTAGGGACGGCGAGATGGCAAGGAACCAACGCGAGATCAGGCTGCCGGCGCCTTATCTCAAGCGGCTGTGGCTCGATCCGGCGAAGATTCCGGACCGCGCGGCCTATCCGTTCTGCCTGCCATTCCTGCAGGATGATTTCGAGCTGCGTTTCTCGCACGCCATTACGATCATCGTCGGAGAGAACGGCACCGGCAAATCGACCCTGCTCGAAGGCATCGCCGCGCTTGCGGGCTATGACGAGGCCGGCGGAGGTAAGGGCTACAGGCCGGTCGATCATTCCACAGCGATCGAGAAGATGGGCGGCGCACTCTCGTCGGCGCTGCGCGCAAGCTGGCTGCCGAAGATCACGCAGGGCTGGTTCTTTCGCGCCGAGAGCTTCTTCTCGGTCGCGCGCTATCTCGATGAGGTCAATCGTTACATCCCCGGTGTGCCAGGAGGGCCGCAACCCGACTTCCTGTCGCATTCCCATGGCGAAGGCTTCTTGCGCTTCTTCCAGGAGCGCTGCCGCCGGCAGGGCATCTACATCTTCGACGAGCCGGAGTCGGCGTTGTCGCCGTCGCGCCAGATCGAATTCCTCAAGCTGATACGGCGCATGGACGAGTCCGGCTACTGCCAGGTGCTGATGGCAACGCATTCGCCTGTCCTGATGGCCTATCCCAATGCGACGCTGCTGCGCTTGACCAAATACGGGCTCGAGCCGGTACGCGTGGAGGATACCGATCACTTCAAGGCCATGCGCGAGTTCTGCGACGATCCGAAAGGGTTCGTCGAGGCGGTGTTCGCGGAGTGACGGATGCGGCTCGCCGTTCATCGCTGACGCGCACCTTCATCTTCTCGCGGCGCGGCTTGCGTCCGAGTCATGCTGATTTCGTCACCCTCTTCGAAAAGAGGGCGCAGGGAAGGCCGGGTGCTGGCCGCACCCATGGCCCCCGTGCGTGAAGAAGTGCACGGGGCAGGAACCACAGGCTTGGCCGGTGCAACCCGGCCTTCCCTGCGCGACGGTTTACGGCTTATACGCGCTCTCCTCGGTGCACCGGGCTTTTTGGCCACCGTGTGTGCGACAACGCATCAAGGCGTTGCGCACGGATACCAGCGTCGGGGTATCAGGACCACACGACTTCGCCGTCCGCGATGTATCGTTCGTCCGCACGGCAAGCCATGCTGCGATACGCCGCGTCCATCGCATCCCGCACCCGACGTTCGTGACGACCGCGAAGCGCCCCTCAGGTGAGGCGGGATGGACCTGAGAATGCATGATTTCCGAAAAAAAGAAATAGGAATATTTTCCCGGGAGGCCCAGACATCGATGATCATGTTGAAGCGGCTCGTGAAATTAAATTTTAGGCGCATACCGATTATGGTGCTTTGAGGCGCCGTTTGACGCGGATCGCGCGCTTGTCGGGCAAATCAGTTCGGCGTAGCTGGAAGCCGCGACGCGCTTCCAGCCGGAGGTCCCGCGGGCGCAACAGGGATTGAGCAGGCGATGTCTGAGCAGGTTGACCGGTGGAACGAACTCGACGAGGCGCTGCTCGAACTCGGTGAAGGCACGATGGTGCTCGAAGAGCTCGATGGCTTCATCGCCGGGGTGCTGGTCTGTCCGGAGACGATCCCGCCGGGCGAATGGTTCGCGCGTGCCGTCGGCCTCTCCAAAAGCCAGCCGTCGCCGTTCGCCGACATCGAGCACGCCAATGATGTGCTGGATCTCGTGATGGATTATCATGACGCGGTCGCGGCGACGCTGCAGCGGGATCCCGAACACTACCAGCCGCGGTTTTCCATTGATGACAATAGCGGAGATGTGCTCTGGGAGCTGTGGATCGACGGCTTCGCTGCTGCGACTGATCTGCGCCGCCGCGCCTTTGACCTTTATCGCGAGATTGGAGGCGAAGCCGAGACCGCCGCAACGGGCATGGTGAATTTGATTGACGCAGCGGTCGATGGGGACACTGCTTCCGACGAATTCGCGAAGCTCAGCAGCCGCGCCCCCGAGAACATTCGCGATTTCGTCGTGACGTTGCACCGGTGTCGGCAGGGGATCGGTTTCACCGATCGGCCGAACCCATTCGCTTCCACCCCCAAGATCGGCCGCAACGATCCTTGTCCCTGCGGCTCGGGCCGCAAATACAAGCGCTGCTGCGGCGCGAACTGAGACGGGCGCGACGCCGGCGGCGCTGCCTATTCGCGGACAAAACCAGGTGGATGAGCCGGCGCACGGGCCAGCACCGCCTCCGCGATGTCCTCGATCCGCTCGAACATATGGTCTGGCGCGCGGTCACCCAGCGCCTTCGCTGCGGCGTAACCCCAGGTCACGGCGCCGCAGGCAATACCGGCGGTGCGCGCCGCCTCAATGTCGCGGGTCTCGTCACCGATCGCGATCACGGCATTCGGATCGACGCCCGCGCGCTTGACGACGCGGCGAAATTTCTGCGCCTTGCCGAAGATCGATGCCGAGCAGTCGAAGTCGGAAAACAGCGCGACTGAGGGCCCGAGCTTCTCGCGTGCATTGGCCTCGGTGTCGGAGGACACCAGTGCCAGCCTGACGTCATGGGCCGCAAGCGTGCCGAGCATCGTCGCAACACCTGGGAATAGCGGGATACTCGCGGCCTGCGCGGTCTTCAACTGGCGCAGATGGCGCGCGATCAGCGGAATCTTCCACCAGCGGACCTCGAGATAATCGAGGATCTCCTGCGTTGAAGCATGACGCAGCATCTCGACATCGTCCTCGGCGACCGCCCGGAAGCGATAGCGCTTCGCCGTCATGTTCAGGTTGCGTCTGAACCAGGCAAAGCTGTCGGCAAGCGTGCCGTCGAGATCGAAGATGACGAGGGAGTAGAGCATGAACGGGAAGGGGCGAGGGTGGGACAGACGGTCAGAATACTCCGTGCGCGGCGACAGCGCAGGTCAATTCTGGTAGAATGACACTGATCGATGAGGCGAAGGCCATGCGGCGCGAGCAGATCGAAGTCAACCATGCGGTCATGGACGGCGAGCCTGTCATTCGCGGCACACGCGTTCGGTCGAACTGGTGTTGCGCAAGTTAGGCGCAGGAAAGTCCACTGAGGACATCCTTGCCGATGATCGCGGCTGACGCGTGACGACATCCAAGCCGCGCAAGCTTTCACAGCGCGTTGGCTCTGAAGCGGCCCGCGTTCGATTCAATCCGACGAAGCTACGTCCTCCGTCAGGGGTGCGACCAACGATCACAGCTGAATCACGATTTTTTTGATGGGACCTGGGCGCAACCCTCTCGCGGTGCGGTGGTTGATCCCCACACAAGTGAGGGAGACTGAGATGCAACGCACGATCAAGATGGCTGCCGTGGCAGTTGTCGCCGTGATGGCCGGAACGGCCGCCGCTTCTGCGACCGACTATAACTATGGCTACGGCGGCTACGGATATGACGGAGCCGGCATTGGCCACAGCCGCTACGATAATTCGTTCGCCTGGGCGCCGGGGCCGGCCTATGAGGAAGGCTATGTCGCGGTGCAGCAGCCCACCTATTATCGCCCCTACGGCCCCGGCTACGGCCGTTACGGCAACGGCACCAACCATCCGACCCCGAGCTCATCCCAGGGTGACGTCGGCCCGGGCGGCAACAATAACGGCACGCTGAGTGGTCCGGCTCGCTGGCAGCCTTGGTAATGCAGGTCCCGAGCTCGGTCGATGCCTGAAACGAGAAATCCGCCGCTCATGCCGAGCGGCGGGTTCTACTTGGTCGCCGAGCTGCGCAATGCTTCTGTGCTCCTAGATCGCGATGCAATTACACAGAATCGCATCGTGATCTCATCTTTGAGCATGATCTTTTCGGAAAACCGGTTTCCACTTTTCCGGATCATGCTCCAAGAGGCGTCATTGCGAGGAGCGAAGCAACGAAGCAATCCAGACTTCCTTTTTGGGCCTCTGGATTGCTTCGCTTCGCTTTCAATGACGAAAGCGGGATCATGAGCGCGACGGTCGATCATGCGCGGCAGGCTACTCCGCCGCCTCGCTCGCTGATGATTTGCTGTTGCTGCGCTTCTTCGGCTTGGCCGACTTCTCCAGCACCGGTTTGAGGAACTGGCCGGTGTAGCTGCGCGGCGCCTTGACGATGTCCTCCGGCGGACCCCAGGCGACGATTTCGC
>NZ_JBARGP010000192.1:0-9644 GCF_049798375.1 Bradyrhizobium sp. | reverse complement strand
TCACCGTCAGCAGCCGCTTTATCGGTTCGATCGGTGCGCGCGTCAGCGACAGGTCATAGCCCATCTTGTCGACATAGCCGCCGATGCCGCAGAAATCGGTCTGCATGTCGATGATGATGAGGGCCGTATTGTCCGGCCGCAGGTCGCCGTTGTAGGGCCAGGCATAGGGCTCGGAGCGGATGGTGCGTGCGGTCATGGATGATCCCATCAGCGGGTGATCGACAGTTCGGCGGGCGCGCCGGTCAAGGTGCGCTTCGGCGAGCAGGTGATGATCATGATCAGCAAAGTGAGGATGTACGGCGCCGCGTTGAAGAGATGATAGCCCGAGGTGACGCCGACCGATTGCAGCGCCGGCCCGAGCGCGGCGGCACCGCCAAACGCAAGCGAGGCCCACAGGCACAGCAGGGGATCCCAGCGCGCGAAGATCACCAGCGCCACCGCGGTGATGCCCTGTCCTGACGACAGGCCCTCGTTCCAGCTGCCGGGATAGAACAGCGACAGGAAGGAGCCGCCAATGCCGGCGAGGAAGCCGCCCACCATGGTCGCCCGCAGCCGGATCATCAGCACCGAATGGCCCATCGCGCGCGCCGCATCGGCGCTCTCGCCGGCCGTGCGGATCAAGAGGCCCCAGCGCGTGGTGCGGAAGGCCCAGAGCAGCAGCGGTGCCAGCACCACGCCGATCAAGAACAGCACGTTGATGCGCAACACGGCGCGCAATTGCGGGATGTCGCTCCACCAGCCGAAATCGATCGCGGGCAGCCGTGCAGCGGTGGGCTCGATCAGCGGCTTGCCGAGAAAGAACGCAAGGCCGGTGCCGAACAGCATCAAGGCAATGCCGACCGCAATGTCGTTGACCCGCGGCAGCGAGCAGATGCCGGCATGCAGCGCGCCGAACAGCGCGCCGGTAAAGCCGGCGGCAAGCACGCCGAGCCAGGGCGAGCCGCTCAGATACGAAATGCCGTAGGCGCTCATCGCGCCCATCACCAGGGTGCCTTCGAGGCCGAGATTGATGCGGCCGGAACGCTCGGTGATGCATTCGCCGAGGCTGACGAACAGGAATGGCGTGGAGACCCGGATGGCGCCGCCGAACACGGCGAGCGGCACGGTCCACAGCCCGATGGAAGCGTCCGCCATGTCAGGATTTCCTCTTCAAGAACCCGATGCGGCCGTAGAGCGCGTCGCTCGCCAGCACTGATATGAAGATGATGCCCTGCAGCACCTGCACCGAGGCATCGGGCAGGCCGAGCCGGCGTTGCAGTAGGCCGCCTGAGGCATTGAGGCCGCCGAGCAGGATCGCGACCGGAATAATCGCGAGCGGATTTTGCCGCGCCAGGAACGCGACCAGGATGCCGGTGAAGCCGTAGCCGACCGCGAGGTTGGCGTTGGCGCGGCCCTGCACGGCGGCGACCTCGACCATGCCGGCGATGCCGGCGCAGCCGCCGGCGAGAAAGCAGATGGTCAGGATCAGCTTGCCGACGGAGAGGCCGACGATCTTGGCAGCACGGATGTTGCCGCCAGCGACCCGCGCGGCGAAGCCGAAGGTGGTGTGATAGATCAGCACGTAGGAGGCGATCGCCGCGATCAGCCCGAACACCAGGCCCCAATGCACATCGGTGCCGGGAATGGAGCCGATCATGTTGGCGGCGCCGATCTCGCGGGTCGACGGCTTGTTCAGGCTCGCCGGATCGCGCATCACGCCCTCGACCAGATGGTTGAGGATCGCGAGCGCAATGTAGACCAGCAGCAGGCTGGAGATGGTCTCGTTGACGCCGCGGTAATGGCGCAAGCCGCCCGACAGCAGGATCCAGAGGCCGCCGCCGGCCATGCCGGCGCAGACCATCGCGAACTGCACCACCAGCGTCGGCATCGCCTGCAGCGCCAGCGCCGCCGACGTCGCCGCGAGCGCGCCGATCAACAACGCGCCTTCGCCGCCGATGATCACCATGCCGAGCTGCGCGGGCAAGGCGGTGCACAGCGCGGTGAGGATCAGAGGGGCGGCGCGCGTCAGCGTGTTCTGCCATGAGAACCAGGTGCCGAACGCGCCGTAATACATGTAGTAATACAGATCGAGCGGGCTCTTGCCATACAGCGCAATGAAGCCGCCGAACAGTGCGAGCGCGGCGATGAGTGCCGCGCTCGGGATCAGGATGTATTCGATTGTCACGCCGTGGCGCTGCAGGAAGCCGGCATCGGCTGATGGCGCGACGGCGGCCGCTGCTTGAACAGTATCGGCCGCCTCCGACGTCATGAGGTGGCTCCGAGCACGCCCTCGACCAGATAGTCCATCTTCTCGAGCTCGGGGTCCTGCTGGCCGCGCGAGGTGCCGTGGGCGATCACGACATTGCCCTTGTTGTCCTTGATCGCGCCCTTGAAGATCGTGTAGTCGCCGGCCATGAACTGGGCCTTGATCGCGTCGGCATGCTTCTTCGCCGCGTCGGAAACCGCCTCACCGTAAGGCGAGAGCTTGACGATCTCCTCCTTGAGGCCGCCGCGATAGAAGTTCGGGATGCTCTCGCCTGATTGCATCATCTTGACGAACTTCGGATACAGCGCCTCCCAGTTCCACTCCGCGCCGGTGAGGTACGCCTTCGGCGCCAGCGGCGACTGGTTGACGTGGTAGCCGCAGACAAAGGCACCGCGGCGTGCGGCGTTCTCGACCATCGTCTTCGGGCCGTCGACATGGCAGGTCAGGACGTCCACGCCCTGGTCGATCAGGCTGTTGGTGGCCTCTGCCTCCTTGACCGGCATCGACCAGTCGCCGGTGAAGATCACCTGCGTGGTGGCCGCCGGATTGGCGAGGCGGGCGCCGAGCGTGAAGGCGTTGATGTTACGCAGCACCTGTGGGATCGGCTTGGCCGCGACGAAGCCGAGCTTGCCGCTCTTGGTGCTGTGGCCCGCGACGATGCCGGAGATGTATTGCGCCTCGTCGATATACCCGAAATAGGAGCCGGCGTTCTTCGGGTCCTTCTCGCTCCACAGCCCGCCGCAATGCTCGAAGCGGTTCTTGGGATATTTCGCCGCCATCTTCAGGACGTGCGGATTGTAGTAGCCGAACGAGGTTGGGAACAGCAGGGAAGCGCCGTCGAGATTGATCATGGACTCGAGGGTCTTCTCCACCGCATCGGTCTCCGGCACCTTCTCCTCTTCGATCACTTTGATGCCGGCAAGCTTCTTCAGCGCGGCCGCGCCTTGCGCATGCGCCTGGTTGTAGCCGTAGTCGTCGCGCGAGCCGACATAGACAAAGCCGATCGTGGTCTCCGCCGCGAAGGCCGGGCGAAGCCCTGCCGCCGCGCTCAAGCCGAGCGCCGCGCTGCCCTGCAACAGGTGCCGCCGTGAAATGCTGCCAAAATCCATTGGTGTGCTCCCCTCTGGCGGCCGCTGATCCGCCTGCATGCGGCTTCACCGTTCGGCCAAGCCTCCGAGAAGAGCTTTCGCAAGCTTCGTGCCACAGCCGCTTTGCCGGGCAGGGCAAGTTAGAGGTCTGATTTCCAAAGGAAATTTCCGATGGTCAGAATTGCCTCTGCCACGAGCAGCGGGCGGCGGCGGTCTAAATTTTGAGCAATCAATGCCAATTGTATGCAACGCGAGCGACCACATTGCGGGCAGAGGCGTAGTGCGTCCTAAGCCGCGCCGCGCAAGGGGCGTTTCTCCGCACACGCTGCTCACTTGCGCGCGAGACCGCACTGTTCGGGGAACGCGAGCCAGCTCAATGGTTTGTCGTCGGTCCCAACGAAGGAAAAAAGGCAATGAGACTGATGACCACGATCGGATTGTCGGCCGCATTGATACTGTCGGGCGGGTTTGCGATGGCGCAGGGGACCGGTTCCACTGGCGCGGGGTCCACCGCCGGTCCCGCTACGGTGGGCAGCTCCGCCACGCCGGCGCCCGGCACCACCACAGGCAGCGCCACCACCCCGGGCACGTCCACCGGTGCGGGCAGCCCGAACTACAATGCGGGTAGCGCTGCCGCCGGCGCCAACAGCCAATTCAATCCGTCCGGCAACAGCCTGATCAATCCCTCGCCGAGCGGCTCGACGCTGTCGCCGACGCCGGGCGGCACGGTCGGACATTGATTGATCAGGCGAGCGTCGCGAGCTGGCGCAGCGCGTCGAAAACAGACTGCGGCCCTGGTGCAGAGGCATCGGGGCCGTTTCATCTGGAAAGTGATGGCGTCGCGATCAGATCCCGAGCAGCCAGACTGCGACGATGGTACCGAGCACAGCGATCCCGCTGATCGTCCATCCCGTCACATAGGCACCGTCTTCCAGGTCTGGTTGATCGACCATTTGGTCGTGCCAGTGCGGTTGCGAATGCGCCATATGCACCTCCTCGCCCCCCGGGTGAGGATATCAGACCCTTGTCTTGTGTCTTCTTGCAATAATTTAGGGTTCAACGCCGCAGCTCACAACAAGCTCCACGCGATCATGAAATGTTGCAGTTGCGCTGGTCATGCCGGCAAAAGCTCTTAAGCTCGTGGTGCCCTGGTAGAGGGGCCAATGACATAAGGGACGAACGCGCCATGAAGGACTTCGCCGGGAAAATCGCCGTCATTACCGGAGGCGGCACGGGCATGGGCCGAGAGCTCGCCCGGCAACTGGTCGCCGAAGGCTGCAACGTCGCGATGTGCGACGTCTCAGTGGAGGCCATGGCCGAAACCAAGCGCTTGTGCGAAGCGGAAAGACTGCCGCAGGGCCTGCGCGTCACCACCCATGTGGCCGATGTCTCGATCGAGGATCAACTGACACGGTTTCGCGACGAGCTGATCGCGCAACAGGCGACCGACAAGATCCATCTGCTGTTCAACAATGCCGGCATCGGCGGCGGCGGTAGCCTGTTTACCAACAGCCGGGAGCAGTGGGAGCGCACCTTCAACATCTGCTGGGGTGGCGTCTATCTCGGCGTCCGCACCTTCCTGCCGCTGCTGCTCAGGGCGGACGAAGGCCACATCGTCAACACCTCCAGCGTCAACGGCTTCTGGGCCACCGTCGGCACCGGCGTCGCCCACACCGCTTACAGCGCCGCCAAATTCGCGGTGAAGGGTTTTACCGAGGCGCTGATCAATGATCTGCGCCTCAATGCGCCGCACCTGAAATGTTCGGTGGTGATGCCCGGCCATATCGGCACCTCGATCGTGTCGAATTCGCGCAAGGTGCAGTCCGGCACGGACTCCGATCGCCTCAGCGAGACCGAGATCCTGCAGGCCCGCCAGCGCATGAAGGGCATGGGCATCGACGTTGCAGCGATGTCGGACGAGGATATCCAGGCGGCCGCGCTCGACCGCGCCCGCAGCTTTCTCGAGAACGCACCGACCACGGCGGCGCAGGCTGCCAAGATCATCCTCGACGGCGTCAAGCAAGATCAATGGCGCATCCTGGTCGGCGACGACGCGCATCATCTCGACCAACGCGTCCGGGCGACGCCGGAACGCGCTTACGATGTCGAGTTCTTCAACAGCTTTGCCGAGGAGGTCGGCTGGCGGCTGGGGTAGGGGACCGCGGATAGGGGAACAGTGTTTGTCACTGCGTTCCGGGCATCTCCGATCGGCCGCCCAGTTCAATGAAGCCGCCAGGATTGCGCGGTGAAAACCGCGCCGTCTTTTCGATGATCAAATCGAGCCATGCGGCACAGGCACCGCTCGCCGTCTGCTGCGCCGACCGCAGTGTTGACGCCGAAAATCGGATGCGACGAAAAGGGTATTTTGTCGTGCGACAGAAGCGCGCAGAGCATGAATTGTCGCATGCTGGTAGGACCTTCAGATTCATCGGCTCGGGATGGTAACAGCGGCGTCTACGGGAATCGGCGTGCCGTTAGCGGGAACCAAACTATGCTTCTTCGAATGGCTCGGCCGATCCAGTATCTTGGAATCGGGTTCGTCGTGATTGTCATTCTCGGACTTGCAATTGCTCCGTTCTCGAAACGTTTGATCGAGCAGTGGTCGCGCAGCGATGTCGAGGCGAGGTCCAGGCTCGTGTACAACGCGATCCAGAATCCGGTGGTTCGCGCCATCGCGGACGGGGACGCTTCGCGCATGTCTTCCATTTTTGAAGGCGTTGCGCTGGACGAGCGGATTCTGGCTGTCGGCCTGTGCGATGACGGCGGCCGGCTATTATACCCGACCAGGCTGATGCCGGCTACGTTCACCTGCGACAAGGTCGCGAGATCGGAGGCGGAGAGCTTCGCGACCATCATCAATGACGGACGGCGCATCATGGTTGGTGCTTTTCCGATCGTCGAGCGCAATCAGAAAGCTTACCTGGTCATCCTGACGGATCTCAGCTTCATCGATGCACGCTCCGGAGAGGCCCAGGCCTTCGTGGTGATTGCATTGGCAGGCGTCGCGATAGCTGTCGCCGGCGTCGCTGCGATCTTTGTCATCGTCCTGTTGCGCGGTTGGATGGGCTCATTGCGCCGCGCGATCGAGGACGTTCGGTCCGGTGCGTTGCCGTCGACCGCCTCGGGCAACAAATCTTCGATTGATGGCCAGATCAAGAAATTGCTGAGCGAGATCGAACTTGGTCGCGAGACCATCAGATCCGAGCAGATCGAGTGGTCTCCGGCGGCGCTGCAAAAGCTGTTGCACAAGCTGCTGCCCGGCGCCGAAGTTCTCGTGGTCTCCAATCGGGAACCCTATATCCACAATTGCAATGACGGGAAAATCTCAGTTCAAACGCCGGCAAGCGGGCTGGTATCAGCGCTCGAACCGGTGATTCGGGCCTGCGGCGGGACGTGGATCGCTCACGGCAGCGGTGGGGCAGACCGAGAAACCGTCGACCGCGATGACAAGATCGGTGTTCCACCCGGCGATCCTTCCTACGCGCTCCGGCGCATCTGGATCACGGAGGAGGAGCAGGACGGGTACTACTATGGCCTTGCCAATGAGGGGCTCTGGCCGTTGTGCCACATCGCGTTCGTGCGGCCACAATTTCGCGAAGCCGATTGGAGGTTCTACGAAACGATCAACGAACGTTTCGCGGACGCCGTCGCTCAGGAAGCCAAGACCGAGAACCCGATCGTGCTCGTGCAGGACTATCACTTTGCGCTTGCTCCGCGGATGATCCGGCAGCGCCTGCCGAAAGCGACGATCATCACATTTTGGCACATTCCGTGGCCCAATGCCGAGACATTCAGCATCTGTCCCTGGAAGGAGCGCATCATCGAAGGGCTGCTCGGCAGCACGATCCTTGGATTTCATACTCAGTTCCACTGCAACAACTTCTTCGAAACCGTCGACCGCTTCGTCGAGAGCCGGATCGACCGCGAGCATGCGAGCGTCGCATCGGGGGGGCATGAAACGCTGGTGAGAGCCTACCCGATCTCGATCGAATGGCCGCCGAAGGCCCTGGTCGGCCAGCCACCGATCGATGAGTGCCGCAGGCAAGTCAGACAATCGCTGGGACTTGCGGCCGACACCAGGCTTGCGGTCGGCATCGAGCGCTTTGATTACACCAAGGGCATCCTCGATCGCATGAGGGCGGTCGACGACCTTCTGATCCGCGTGCCGGCATGGCGTCGCAGATTCACGTTCGTCCAGGTCGCGGCGCCGACCCGGAGCAAGCTATCGAGCTACAGCACTTTGCAAAACGAAGCCGTCGCTCTCGCTGAAGACATCAATGCGCGCCACGGCGACGGCGCATACCAGCCTATCCGCCTGCTTGTCCGCCATCATGAGGCGGAGGAGGTGTTCAAGCTGTTCAGGGCGGCGGACGTCTGCATCGTCAGCAGTCTGCATGACGGCATGAACCTGGTGGCCAAGGAGTTCGTCGCGGCTCGTGACGATGACGACGGAGTCCTGGTCCTGTCCAGCTTCACCGGAGCCGCGCGCGAGTTGTCGGAGGCGCTGATCGTCAATCCCTATAATACGCTCGAGATGTCTTCGGCACTCGACGTTGCGCTTCAGATGCCGGCCAGCGAGCGGCAGGAGCGCATGCGCCTGATGCGCCTGCAAGTTCGGGAGCGCAACGTTTATCGATGGGCCGGGAGAATGCTGATCGACGCGGCGGCGAGCCGGCAGCGTCGACGGATACTCGACATCAGCGAAGCGAATCACGCGAGATGATGGTCGCGCGCAATCCCGCGTCGGCGGGACCCGGAGTGCTCCGCATCTTGCGGCTGAAGCGTTTTCAGGCGAAGTGGGTACCGGTTCGCGGTAAGAAAACGCGTCAAAACGAAAAGCTAGAGCCCCGTTCCGATGCAATCGTAACGGAAAAGGCCCTAGATGCTTTTGGCGGGCTCCATGCCTTCCATTTTTTGTATTTTGAGGTCGATGTGCTGATTGAGTCGGCGCTCCAGATCGAAAACGGTCGCAAGCGGACGCAGTTCTTTGAACGGGTCTCTGATGTCCCATGAGCCGATACCGGATGATATCCGGGACTTGATTCAGCGACACATTGACTCTGTCGCACAATTGGAGGCTCTGTTGTTCCTGCGGGCACATCCTGCCAACTCATGGGAAGTCGCCACCATCGCGGCAAAGCTGTACGCTCCCGAACAGGAAATTGCGCGCGCGCTGGCTCATCTGTTTGCGGATGGCTTCCTCACGCGCGACAGCGAGTCCTACCGGTACGAGTGCCCAGAGCCGCTACGGACGAAGATCGACCGTCTGGCGGAGGCTTATTCGCGGCAACTGATCCCAATTACAAATCTTATCCACGCCAAGCCACGTAATATCCGGCAATTTTCCGATGCGTTTAAATTCAGGACGAGCGATTGAGCATGGCCCTTGTCATATATACGCTCTGCGCCGCAACGTCAGCTGTTTGCACTTACCTGCTCGCGAGTGCCTATCGGAGGAGCAGATACAGACTGCTGCTTTGGAGTGCCATATCCTTTGCAGGGTTGACGCTCAACAACCTTGCGCTATGGGTCGACAAGATCGTGTTGCCTGCGATTGATCTTTCGATTCTGCGCATATCGATCGGGCTGCTTGCGATGGTGGTGTTGCTCTACGGACTGATTTGGGACAGCGAATGACAGTACATTACGTCGCGTCACTGCTGATGGGAGCAACCGCCATGGCGTCGTTCGTCGCCATGCTGTTTTTCATGAAATTCTGGCGACGCACGCGCGACCTGTTTTTCTTACTTTTTGCGTTGGCGTTTGGCATCGATGCCATTAGTCGCCTGGTCCTGGGTGTGGCTCAGACCTCGAGCGATGCGGAGCCCGAGGCGTACTTGCCCAGGCTGCTGACCTTTGCGTTGATTGTCTTGGCGATCATTCTCAAGAACAAGCCGAATCAAAATCGTCATTGAGCTGCGCCGGGATATCTCATTTGAACCGACGCGGCATCCGTGGGGTGTTACCTCTTTCCTGATTGGGAAGCATGCCGAGCTCTCGGGTTTAAACCAGCCTTCCCCCCGTGCTATGACGGGGAGACGCAAGAGCAGATCCCTTCGTTGCTTCGGCTCTATCGCGACGACGCCACACGATAGGCCATCCGGCTGTGGCCGGCGCAATAAGGCAGGCCTTCGACCGGGGTAGAGCCGCAGAAGCAGAAGTCCGCGGCGCCGGGCGTCGAGATCGGCCAGCGGCAACGCTCATTGGTCAGCTCGAACAATGAGCAGCTATTCTCGACCCTGGCAGGCGTCTCGTCGACCAGCGGCACGACCGTAGACCCTGGCTCGCTCGGCGCTGCCCTGAGAATCCGG
>NZ_JBARGP010000191.1:0-1696 GCF_049798375.1 Bradyrhizobium sp. | reverse complement strand
GCCGACGCGACCGGCGTCGCGACGACAGCCTCCGGGCCTGTCTTGCCTTGGTGCCGCGCGCTGGCCGGCCGCGCCGGGCGCTTGGCCTGGGCCTCGACGAGCTCGAGGAAGTCAGGTGCGATCAGTCCCTCCGATCCCTGCAGTCCATCATCCGCAGGCGCGACGGCTTTGGCTTTGCGTGGGGTCTTCTTGGCTTTCGGCTTGGGCCTGGATTGGGGTCTCGATCTGGACTTGGTGTCGAAGTTGGGCGGATCGTCCAGTTTGGTGACGCGCACGCGGTGCCCGCGGGCATTGGTGATCTCTGGTGGATTCCACGGGATGATTGACGCAACAGACTCATCGGCCATCGGAGCCGCTCCATTCGGTCGTGATGCCCTTAGGCTGCGCCCGCGTGACTCCAGGGCCACGCCGTCGCGCCGGCATCAGGTGATGCAGAATGAGGATCAAAGCGGCAGGCCCGCATCTCGATCGCGGGCTTCTCATCGATTACGGCTTGGCAGCCATCGCGCGAACAAAGGTGCGTCGGGGATCGCGCGGTCGCGCTCGCGAATGACGCAAAGCGCAGGCTCGCGGCGCGGAACGCCACGTTTGATGAAACGGTGCGACGTCCGAAAATTTTCTATCCGCGCGGGGCCGGGCCGGTTCAACTCAGCGCCCAACACCCACTTCTTGACCAATGGTTAACACGAGATTCGCGGATTCGAAACGGCGCCGCGCGCGCGTCCACACGCGCCGCGCGAGATGAACCGCGGGCTGCGTCTTTGCAGTCACAGCGGGCATGATCATAAAAACGTCACGCGAATCGCGTGGTCGCGTGTGTCATGCAAGCGGCCGTGTTAGTCTGCCGCATGCGATGTCCATGCGGCATCGGCGACTGACTGCGGGCAGCCTCGATGAAGATTGGTCCTCAACCCGAAAAGTGGCTCAGGAAAAAAGCCAAGCAGGGAATGCGCGGCTATCCGGTCGGCACCATCGCTTTCTATGGACCTGATCGCGACCGCGCCTCCAAGGTCGCCGTCGGCATCATTGCGCATGAAGGTGCCGAGGCGGACGTACGGCGGTGGATTTCGGAAGGAAGCGACGTGCGGGAGGACGCGGCGATCTTCCAGGCGATGGCCGAGCACCTGCGCAGCCGCGGCGTGCATTCGATCTCCATGGTCGATCGCATCATCGGCTGCCCGCACGAGGAGGAGATCGATTATCCCTCAGGCGAGGACTGCCCGTACTGCCCCTATTGGGCGGGACGGGATCGGTGGAGCGACGACTAGGAGTCGATCGGCTTGTCAGCCGCGCGGCGACGAGGCACGCAAGGCCATCACGGTCAGAGCCATGCGATCGTAACAAGTCGCGCAGTTCGTTCGTCCCAGGTTTTTCGCTGCACGCGGCCGTGGTAGCCTCTGATCATGCGATGTCCATGCGGCTCCGATCTCACCTTTGATGCCTGCTGCGGTCCGTATCTCGCGGGCGAAGCCAGTCCGCCGACGGCCGAAGCGCTGATGCGCTCACGCTACACGGCTTACACGCACGGCGACATCGACTATCTCGCCAACACGCTCGTCGCCGAGAGCCGCGCCGCGTTCGATCGCGCCGCCACCACCGCTTGGGCGATGCAGTCGAAATGGCTCTGCCTTCGCATCCTGTTCGTCGAAGGCGGCGGCCCGGCCGACCGCGAAGGCGTCGTCGCCTTCGTCGCGAC
>NZ_JBARGP010000190.1:0-29487 GCF_049798375.1 Bradyrhizobium sp. | reverse complement strand
GTGCCGACTGCAGCACCGGCGATGCCGGCCGCGGTGCCGACCGCGCCTGCGGCGACGTCGGCCGGCCAGAACCCGGACTCGCGGCGCTCGCCATTCCAACCATTGTTGTTCCAGCCCGCATTGGCGTCCTGCTGCTGCATGGTCCGCTGCATCACGTGGCGATGATGATGTGTCGCCGTCATCTCCCGGGCCATTGTCGGTCCGGCCAGTGCGGTGGCTAGAATTGCAGCCCCGAGGATCGCGATTCTTTTCATGTGGTGCTCCATGGTTGCCCCTCTTGGTAAGTGCGATGCGTCGCTGCTGTTCCGTGCTGGAACGACCTTCAAACCGATGTGATGAGACTTGTTTCGGGGTGACGGCACCTTTTGCGTTCTGCGCGCGGGCATCCGACGGGCGACGCCGCGCGCATTGCCCTGCGCGACCTGTGATGGAGTCGTTACGTCGCAATCGACATGCGCATCGCCGGAAAAGCATTTCGCTCGCGTCGGGCGCGATCATCGGCTGTATTAACCGCGATGAATGTCTGAAGCGTTAGGCTTACCGGCAGATTGCCGCGTGGCCTTAACCCCTCGGGCCGCGCATTCGGTTATGGACACGAGGGGCAACCGACACGTGAATCCCATGCGCTTCGCAACAGCTTTGGTCATCCTGCTCGGAACGACATCGGCCTCGTTCGCCGATGGATTCGATCTCGTCATTCCAATGCGGCCGGGCGTGCCGATCATCGTTAATGGCGTCGACGTCTCCTACGCCGTGGTGGAGGGCGATTACGGCCTGGGCCAAGGCGCTCACCGGCAGCCGACCGTCTATGGCGGCCGCTACGTCGATTCCGAGCCCAACGTCGGTCACTATTATCCGAGCCTCGGCCATCAGCCCGGCTACGGACGGATGGAGATCGAGCCGCCGGCCAACCGCAAGCTGCCAAAGCCGGCTGAAAGCTATCATGACTCCTGGGGCGCGCAGTCGATGATGCAGCCGCCTCAGCCTGAGGTCCCGATGATCCCGCCCGCGGTCATCCTCGCACCGCGGGACGGACGAGGGCCGCACGCCTACGGCCGCTAGCGAGGAAAGCGTTCAGACCAGTTTCAATTAAAAAACGACCTGACAGGAGAGAGTAATGCGTCAAACCATTTTAGCAGTTGCAGCCCTGATCGGCTTCGCCATCGCCGGCAGCGCGCCCGCGATGGCTTGCGGATACACCCCCTGCGGTACGCCGGCCTATGCCTATCCGCCCGCCTATGCCTATCCTCCGGCGCCCGCCTATCCCTATCAGGCCCCTTATGCCTGCGGCAGCTGCGGCTATACGGCCGGTTATGGCGCCGGCTATACCTATGAGCGCCTGGCCGAGCCGGACACGCAATACTACTACGTCAACCAGGGGCCGACCTACACCGGTCCGGGCCGCTTCGCGCCGTATCCGACCTATCATGAGAGCGCGGTGGTCGGTTACGCCTATCCGCACCATCACCGTCACTACTATTATGGCGCCGGCGTTCCGGGCCCCGCGGTCTACGCGCATCGTCCCCACGGCTATCGCTGGGGCCACTCGAGCTACTACCAGGGCCGTCGCGTGCTGCGCCGCTATTACTGATCGCACCTTTTTATTTGAGCATGATCCTTCCGGAAAACCGGTTTCCACTTTTCCCGATCATGCTCTGACGATCTGATCCGACAGCGCCCGTTCGCATGATGCGAGCGGGCGCTTTGCTTTTGCGCTGATGTCAGCCTGCCATCAGCCCAAGCCGGCTCGCGCCGACATAGAGCGCAAGCACCGCGGCGTTCGAAACATTTAGGCTCTTGATCTCGCCGGGCATGTCGAGCCGCGCTACCACGCTGCAGGTCTCGCGCGTCAATTGCCGCAAGCCCTTGCCTTCGGCGCCGAGCACCAGCGCCAAGGGCTGGCGCAGCTCGATCGCCGCGATGTCGCGGTCGCCGGCGCTGTCGAGGCCGACGGTCTGGAAGCCGCGTTCGTTGAGCTGCGTCAGGGCGCGGGCGAGGTTCTGCACCGTGATCAGCGGCACCAGCTCCAGCGCACCGGAGGCGGCCTTCGCCAGCACCCCGGTCGCCTCGGGGCTGTGGCGCGCCGTGGTCACGATCGCTTTCACCGCGAACGCGGCGGCCGAGCGCAGGATGGCGCCGACATTGTGCGGATCGGTGATCTGGTCGAGCACCAGGATGATGCCTTCCGGCGCAAGTGTGTCGATATCGGGCGAGGGCAGGGGATCGACTTCCGCCAGCAGGCCCTGATGCACGGCATCGGGACCGAGCTGCTGGTCGATCTGGCTCGGACGCACGATCTCCGGCGTCACCCGGGTCTCGATCCCTTCCTCGGCGAGCCGCCGGGCGGCGTTTTCGGTCAAATACAGCTTGCGGAACCGGCGCTTCGGGTTGGCCAGCGCCAGGGTCACGCTGTGCCAGCCATACAGGATCACCGGCCCGTCGGCGCCGGATTCGCGGTCCCGCCAGGCCGGCGGCCGGCCGAAGCCGCGGCCTTTGTCGAAGGATTTGCCGCCCTTGCGCCGGAACGGGGGCTTTCGGTCACGCTCGCTCATGGCACGGTTTGTGTCACGGGTAGCGGATTCTGGCAATTTGGCGCTACCGAAAATGGGAGCGGGCGGCCGAAACAGAGGATCGGCTGGCGAGAAGTCGGAAATTTCGTAACTCCCTTGGTTGACTTTGCCATCCCGGTTCGACCATAAACGCCCCGGCCGCGCAGCCCGTCAGACGGGCCCCGCGGCCTTGCCGTCTCCATGGCCTTGCTGGTCCGAAAGCCGCCGTTTCGCGGTGGACCGTCAATGTCGTGGCAGCCGGGGGAGTGTCCCGAGTGGCAAAGGGAGCTGACTGTAAATCAGCCGCCTCATGGCTTCGCAGGTTCGAGTCCTGCCTCCCCCACCAAAACTGATTTCGCAGCGCGCAACCTCCAAGACCGAGCGGCAGAGATCACCAGGAAGCGCCCGTTGAGGCTCCCCGGGAATGGCACCATACTGCGAGCATGGTGGACAACGCGATCGAGAGCCAAACTGTGCGGCCGTGACGACGATCAACACGCCGATGCCGAGAGCTATCGACGAACGCACGCTGTGGGGTGTCTGAAGGGTGAAATCTCCGAAAGGAGGTGGCGGATCCACGTCCAGGCGTTGTTCGATGAGGTCGATGTTTCGGTCATCCACAATCTGGTCGTCGACCATCTCGTCACGTTCGACGATTTGTTGAAGCCCCTCGACACTTGGCAGGTCACGGGCTCCGAGAATGAAAGATGGGTCAGGGAAATGGCGTCCTTCGCAGTGAAGGATCTCATGCAGAACGCATTGGCCGCCCTTGACAGCTTGAGGATGGTCCAGGACGGTGGACGTTCGGCGGCGGCACCGCTCTGGCACAGATCATCGATCATCGCATTTTCTATGATGTCGACATCTTCTTGGATTCGAGAAGCGTTCTGAAGCAGCGCGCGCCCAACATCAATCCGGTCACAAAATCACTGTGCGACACCTCGCAACGGCAGGGCAAGTACCTCAAGCTTATCCTGCGCGACGTCGGCGAAATCGGATTTTCTGAATGCTCCGTCGTACATCGACGATCCGACCTACCTGCTGAATTTCGCTGACCCTTCCATCGCTGCGGAACGGTCCGCGGAGGTCATGACCAAACAATTGGTCTATCGCGCGTCGACCTACACGGCGCGTCATGCGTTCGATCTTGCTGCGATCTACCTGCTCGAGCCGTCCGCGCTGGAAGAGATCGCGAAGTGTCCCGCGATCACCGATCCTGTCATTTCGTCGGCCGGTTGAACCTCGCCAAGCGTCAGTATCAAGCGGACATGAGAAATCTGATCAATGTGACGCGGAGGGGCGAGGAATTCATCGATCGGGCGTGCGAGATTGCCTTGGAAGCCTTGCGCAGATCCAGAAGCTCATCCCCCCGGCGACGCCGTCGACGGAGGCCGATTGTAAATCGGTGGCCTCACGGCTTTGCAGGTTCGAGTCGGCGTGCACGCCGCGGGCCGAGATGAAGCCCTTGTCGCTGCCGAGCTTGCGCAGCTAGGAGAGGCCTTCCCGGTACGATCTAGCAACGCGACAAAACGGCCCCAGAACCGCTAAGGTCGGGTCTTCAACCCAACACGGGAGGGGCCATGCTGAAGTCGATCGATCCGTTACTCAATGCCGATGTGCTCTATGCGCTGCGCGCGATGGGTCATGGCGACCGTCTGGTGATTTGCGACACCAATTTTCCGGCTGACTCAATCGCGCGGCAGACCGTGTTCGGCGAGCTCTTGCGCATCGACGGTGTCAGTGCCGCGCGCGCTACCAAGGCAGTGCTCTCGGTGATGGCGCTCGACACCTTTGTCGACAGCGCTGCTCTCAGGATGGAGATCGTCGGCAGTCCGAACGAGGTGCCGCCGGTGCAGCAGGAGGTGCAGGTCGAGATCAATCGCGCCGAGGGCGGGTCCTGGCCACTGGTCGGCGTTGAGCGCCACGCCTTCTATGAGCTTGCCAAAAGCGCCTATTGCGTGATCGCGACCGGCGAGCGCCGCTTCTATGGCTGTTTCCTGTTCACCAAGGGCGTGATCCCGCCGGATACCGCATAATCGATGGCGGCGGGATGCCGCCATTCTCGGCATGTGCAGCGGTCATCCGGCACTCCGTTCGATGACGCGCTGTTGCGGTTGCACAACCCAAGCGAGAAACCCTTCGCGCTGGCCGACTCGCTGGTGCAGCAGAAGCACATCCGCGCTGATATCTGCGGAGTCCGCGATCACGCCTGCTTTCGCTCACAGAGTAGCCCCAATGCCGTGATGGCTTTTTAAAAAGTAATGAGTTGGGGGCTGCGTCATGCGTCAAGCGAGTTGGAAGCCCGGCCGGGCCGGTATTGTCTGCGGATTTATTCTATCTCAAGTTGTGATTGGTGCGGCCTTTGCCCAGAGCGCGGATGCGCCTGCGGCGGCCGCTGCTCCGCCGGCGGCGGATGCCGCCAAGGACACCAGGCCGTTCGGTGGTTGCGAGCCGATCGGCATGACGGCCTCCGGCGAGCTGGTGTTTCCGCTGGAGTGCAAGCACAAGATCAAGCTCCTGGCGACGCCGGTCGCGAGCGAGGAGCAGGCACCGGTCGCCGATAAGCCTGCCGTGGCCGAGGCCACGCCTTCCGTGACCGAGGACAAGCCGGCAACGCAATCCGAGACGACCGTCGTCGAGGACAAGCCGGCTGTTGAGACCAAGGCGGCTGGCGTCGAGGACAAGCTTGCGCCCGTGGCTGCCGCGCCCGTTACGGCCGAGGCAACGCCGGCAGCTGCGCCTGAGACGTTGACGGCAACCGACAAGACGCCGGCGGCCGCCGAGCACCAGCCGGTCGAGGCCAAGCCTGCATCGCCCGCGATGGAGACGGCTGCGCCGAAGGCCGCGACCGCGGTGACCACCGAGACGACCGCAAGCAAGACGCCGGCGAAACATGCGAGCCGTGGCGCCGGCAAGCGTGCAGCGGCCGCCAAGCAGGTGGTTGCCACGGCGAAGCCGGTCCAAGGCAGCGTCGCACTCGCACATGCCACGGCGCAGCTGCAGACCGCCGGCCTGCCGGCGTGCACGCATTTTCGCAGCTACAGCGCGGCCACGCAGAGCTATCTCGGCTTTGATGGCCACAAATATGCCTGCCACTGAGATCGGCGAGCGAGCACCCGGCCTGACTCGGGTTGGCCGTGATCATGGCTGGCAGCGGGTTAAGTCTGCTATAAGGCGTGGACCATTCACACTTCGACGCGCGGGAGGCCGGCCCTCTCGCGCCATGCCCAGAGATGACCGAGCCTCAGCCCGATCTGTTCGAGATGCGCCGGCTGGAGTCGTTGTCCAACACCATCTTCGGTGTGGCGATGACCTTGCTGGCCTACGACCTGCCCAAGGCGAATTTCCAGGCGCTGCCGGGCTGGGGCGACCTGTATCACCTCTATGCCGACAGGCTGGGAAGCCTCGCGCTCAGCTTCATCATCGCCGGCGTGTTCTGGATCAGCCATAACCGCCGGCTGGCACGCCAGCCGCTCGGCTCGCGCGTCGTGGTGATCCTCAATCTGTTCTTCCTGCTGTCGATCATCCTGCTGCCGGTCACCAACGGGCTGTACGGCAATTATGCGATGAGCAGCGCGGTCGCGGTGCTCTATGGCTGCCATCTCACCACCATCGCCGCGCTCAATGCTTGGCTGTGGTGGCTGACCGCACAGGCGCGACGGCATCCGGAGATCATCGGCGCGACGTTCCCGATCCTGGTATTCATCCCCGGCACGGTGGTCGCGGCGGTGGCGCCGCAATACGCGCCGTATTTCTGGACGCTCGGCTTCGGCGGACTGCTGGCCCGGCGTTTCATACGCAGCGACGCGCCCGCCTGATCCGGTCCGAGCATCGCCACATACGAAAAACGCGGCGGGCTTGCCGCCCGCCGCGCTCCGATCTTGAACTCGCTGGTCCAGGGCCGAGACCGCCCCGTCTGCCGAGCTGCTATTTAAAGCTCAGCGGGCGATCCCAGCGAGGTGACAGCGCTTCGAGTGAGACACTGGATCACCTCCTTTCGTTGTTGGTGGGATACCCAATATAGGCCGGTCCGGACCTCGCGTTAAGGGGCGGAGATTACGGAACTTTTGGCCAAGGCGGCTACAAGGCCGCAAAGCCCCGGCCGTGCCCGCGGCAGGAGGGCCGGGCACGGGATTTGCCGACCGGGACGGTTGAGACCGCCCGCGGGCCGTGTTAGGGGAACGCTCCCGGACCGCGCCGCGCGCGGTCGAGGGACGCGGGTGTAGCTCAATGGTAGAGCAGCAGCCTTCCAAGCTGAATACGAGGGTTCGATTCCCTTCACCCGCTCCAATGATTTCAATGACCTAGCGCTAGGTCAATTCTCCATTCGGACATCCGTGCAGTTGCTCATTCGGACAATTGTCCGCCGTTCATTCGCACGGCTCGGCGCTTTTTGGTGCCCGTGGCAATCTGCTAGGTGGTGCGTTTCACGTATTTCGGGAGAACCTTGACTGTGGTGTGTCGGCTCTGTGCCAGGATCTCCCGGTCCGTTAGCTCCGCGTCACCGGTTTCGGTTAGTCCGCCGTGACGGAATGATGTGAATGACAATTCATCGCGCAGCTCGGCCGCGCGGATTACCTCCTTTGGGCACCGTCTTTCAGGGCATAGCCGCCGACCAGTTTAAAACCGGCTTCGTCGTTACGCTTCTGCTCAAAGGCGGGCAACAATATCAAGATCGTCTCCGCGCGTTTCACCGCCGCATCGCAGGCAGACTTCATGTCGCCTCGCAAGGTCGGCCCCGCGCAGGCGGGGAGACTGCGCGGGCGGTCGCGGTAAGCCCATCTGTCCCGGAAGTTGTCCTCTTCAGCCATTTAGGTCAGGGGCCGCACGATCTCGCACCCGGTCTCAAGTGCTGCCTCAAAAACGGATTTTAAACCCGGTTCGGCTCGCAGAGCATCAGCAGGGCGAAAGTTCAAGTCGGCGCGCCATTCAGATCCGATACTCGGCTCAGGTAGTCTGCTCGGATCCGTAACATAGGCTGTGCGTCCCAAGCCTTCGTGGCAGCGCTCAATGAACATTTCAAGCCGTTCCATGCGTCTCCCTTTCTCAAGATTTGAGTGCTTGCGCTCGGTGCTAACAAACGTTCGCTCGTAGCTGTGCAGTTCGCAACGGCTTGCTCAGAGCGAGTTGAGGACTCGCCACTGAGCCCTGGGGCGGCTTGAACGAGCGGGACGAATCGAACCTTCCCAATCCAAATTCGTTGGGACTGAGATGTTCCTGGCCGCGCCGCCGTTTCAGTGCGGTAGCGCAAACGAGATCACTTGATCGCTGACTTTCGGCAGAAGAATTGAGTTGCCGCCGGCAGCGAAGGTGACGTACTCCGTGCCCTTGTAGTTGTAGATCGCGGGCATCGAGACGGCCGGTGCGTCAACGAGGCTGCTCCACAAGGTCGCACCGGTTTTCAGATCGAGTGCGCGCACCCGCGAGTCCATGGACGCACCTATGAAGATCAGGCCGGACTGGGTGATCACCGGCGCGCCGATCGTGACCGAGCCCCAGGATTCCGGCATGTAGAAGCCGTATTTCTGAACCTCCCCGAATGGCTCGTTCCATAAGCGCTTTCCGGTCTTCAGATCGTACGCCGCGATGGTGCCATAGGGCGGATTCCAGCACGGCATGCCGGCCCAGTTGAGGAAGGTCTCGAGCTGGAAGCCGTAGGGCGCACCTTCCTGCGGGTAATAACCTGAGCTTTCTCCGTTTTGCGCCTGCTGCTGGTAATCCTTGCGCTTGATGAGCCGATAGATCTGCACGACACTGCTGGAATTGACGACGAATATCCCTGTGCGCGGATCGACCGCGCCACCGCCCCATTCGGTCCCCCCTGTGGTCGGCGGATATGTGATGGTGCCCTGCAAGCTTGGCGGCGTGAAGCGTCCGTCATAGCGCAGCTTTTCGGCTTGCCTGCTGCAGCTGCCCAGGCTGATCCAATCGGCGAGCGGAAATACACCAGGCCATTTGTCCGGAATGGTCGGAGCTGGCGTAGCCACATAGGGCTGGGTCGGTGAGGCCTCTTCACCGGGAATGTCGGACTTCGGCACCGGGCGTTCTTCGACCGGATAGATAGGTTCGCCGGTCTGCCGGTTGAGAACAAACAGGAAGCCCTGCTTTGTCGTCTCCACCAGTGCCGGTATCGTCTTTCCATCCTTCTCGACGTCAACCAGAGTGGGAGCCGCGTTCGCGTCGAGATCCCAGATGTCGTGATGCACGAGCTGGCGGCTCCACACCACCTTTCCTGTATCGGCGTCGAGCGCAGTTATAGAGGTGCCCAGCGGGATCTTCTCCTTACGGTCTCCTCCGTAGAAGTTCGGGCTTGGCGAGCTCACGGGTATGTAGAGCACCCCCGTTTTCGGATCGAGTGACATCGAAGCCCAGACGTTCGACGTGCCGCTATGCTGGGCGGCTTCCGGGGGCAAAGCGTGAAAAGTCCATTTCAACTTTCCCGTGCGCGCATCGAGCGCGAACACGGTGCCGGGAGGCGCTTGCTCGTCGGCCCAATCCTTCCCGGCCCAGCCGAGGTACAGCGTGTCGTGATACACAGTCGGAGGCTGCAGGAGGGAAAGCGGCCACTTGGCATTGACGCTGTTCCACTGATTGACATCCACCATCCCGTGCTGGCCGAAATCCGGGCAAGCCTTGCCGGTGTCGGCATCGACTCCGTAGAGCTTGGCATCCATGGTGCCGATATAGACCATCTTCTGGCAGGCGACGTCCGCCTGCGGATTCTCCGTTTGCCAATAGGCGACGCCGCGGTTCTTCAGATCGGGTTGGGTGAGCGCCTTGAGCACGGCATGCGGGTCGAACGCCCATTTCTGCTGACCCGTGCCGGGATCGAGCGCGATGATCCTGTAGAACGGCGTTCCGAGATAGAGCGTATCGTTGACGAAGAGCGGCGTCGCCGACCAGACGGTCATCGGTTTATCACCGCGGCCGTCGGACACGTCGCCGGTGTGGTACTCCCAGGCTTTCCGCAAGTTCTTGACATTGTCCGGCGTCAACTGGCTTGCCGTCGAGAATTTCTGCGCCTCCAAGTCGCCATTGAACGTGGCCCACGTGCCGTGCGCGCTCATCCAGCTGTCCGGGCCGCGCTTTGACGCCTCTGCGCCGCCCGACGCCTCGGGCGGGCCCTCTTGCCCCGATGTTCCTTGGCTTGAGGGGGCCTTAGTCGTCTGATCGCTCGACGTCGTTGTCGTGGTCGTCGCCGGCATCCCGCTGGGCGAAGGGTTGTTTGCTCCGCTGCGGGTTGCCTGACCGGGTTGGCGGTCCTGCTGCGATCCGTTGCCGATCCCCTGCGGCTGCCCTCCGGAATGACCAGACGATGCCCCTTGGCCACGTTGGGCCTGTGCAAAGGAGTATGAAGGCGCGGCCGAGAGCAGGAGGCACGCGGCAAGAGCGGGAATAAGCCTCTGCCTTGTCATCTGGTGGCCCTCCCTGCGGCGCGATAGGGCACCGGTCTCTCGCGGGCCGGGTCCACCAGCAGATAGACCAGCCAACCGACGAGACCGACGAGCATGAACGCCACGAGAACAGTCGTCTCGAGGAAGTATGCTGCAATCCCGGTGCCGACGAGATCGAGCAAGATCAGGATGGTGAGGATTATGGCGAGCCACTTCGACGCGCCGCGATCCAGCGTGAGGGCCAAGGCAGCTACAACAAGGACCGCAGTGCTGAAGAGCACTAGATAGGCACCGCCGGAATAGGCGATGCCGTTACCTTCATTGAAAGCAGCGATTGCTGCTGTAATTAGGCCAGCGACCGAGCTCGCCAGCAATAACCAAAGCCCGTAGCGCCGGGTCCAAGCCGATTGTTGAGCCATTTCGTATTCCTCACTTCTGCAATCACCATCACGTTGAAGTCGCTAAGCGCCGGCGTGGTGCCGGCGGCAATAAACCTTCCTTGGCGGGGCTATTCCCGTCAGATCGGCATCCGATATCCGTAGAACTCGTGGTCCTCGTTGTAGCCGCCTTGCCCTGCGCCGAGATCCTTGAAGTCGCTGACGAACTCGATCGCTGAAATCCATTTGACCATTTTGAACCCGAGCTCGTTTTCACAGCGCAGCCGCAGAGGGGCGCCGTGCAAAACGCTCAGCGGCTCGCCATTCATCTCGTAGGCGAGAATGCTCAGCCGATGCCGCATGTTGAAGATCTCGTGAACGTCGTAATAGCAACCGCCATCGGAGCCCTCTGCGAGTGAGTAGAACACCGTATAGCGCGCGCCCGGCATGGGTTTCACCATATCGAGGATGTCGCTCATTTTGACGCCGCCCCACTCGGCGACGCCCGACCATCCTTGAATGCAGAAATGGGTCGTGATCTGTTGCTGCTTCCGCATCGCCTTCAGATCGGCGAGTGAGAATTCGTGCGGGCTCTCGACCATCCCGCCCACGCGCAACCGATAATCACTGAACTTACATGAGACGAGATGTTCATATTCGGCAGAGTTCGGCATCGTACCGTTCGGCCAGAAGTGCGGGGAGATATCCGCTTCGCTCAGCTCCGCTGTCGGCTCCCACCACTCCGAAAGTCCCTTGATCCAGCCGACCATGATCCGCCCGGTCTTTTGCACCAGACGAGCGTGCCGGATCGTGAACGGCGAGGCTGCCCACCACGCGAGGCCGACGAGCACGAGAGCAAGCACGAAGAACGGGAAGCCGACCCATCCCGGGCTTTTCACGCCCGCGAACATATGGTTCGTATTCTCCCGCAGGCCGGTGATGAACACCATTATGCCGTGCGCGAGGATGAAGAACACGAACCATGTAAAGGAAATGAAGTGAACGGATCGAGCGACTTGCCGGTTCAGCACGCTCCCGAGCAGGCCCAGGCGGTTGGAGATAGCCGGGCTCTGCAAAAGCCCCGTGGTGATCGAAACCGGCGCCGCGATGAAAACGGTCACGAAATAGCTGAGTTGCTGGAGGCCATTGTACCGGGTCCAGCTTGATTCCGTCGGAAAGTTCAGTGACGCATACTGGATCGCCGTCGAGAGGGCGTTCGGGATGACGTCCCACGTCACCGGCACGAGTCTCAGCCATTGATCGGTGGCGAATATCATGATGTAGAAAGCGACGCCGTTCAGGACCCAGAGAAGATCAATCGAGAAATGCCACCAACGGGCGAGCCCGATCGTGTGACGCAGGCCAGGAATTCCGAGCCAGCTGGGAAGCGTCACTGCGTCGTCCTTGGCTGTCCAGATGCGGCCCTGCGGCACGGGATGCTGGAAGCGAAACCATTCCGTACCGGGCGTACAATCCCGGTTCCAGTAAAGGCGCGGATGATCGGCGAGAATCTGGATCCCGGCGCGTATGATGAACATCATGAAAAGCATATTGAGAAAATGTTGCAGTTGAAGCCACCACGGGAATCCGGAATCAACCGATGGCGCCGTCTGCGCCGTTCCCGGATAGCGCTTGATGAAATCCTGCACAGCTGGGAGCTCGCGCAAAGCTTGCGCCAGGGCTATTAGAACAACGAGCGCCGCAGCGCCGATCGGTATTGCCCAGAGAAGGCTGATCCAACGTGTGCCGATGCGGACGTGCGGAACGATTCCTTCACGCGGCGGCACTCAGTCGGCGAGAACAATCCGATCGTCCGCCGAACTCAAGGTGGTGTCGGTTGGTTCGCGACGTGCCGATTTGATTGTGACAGAGTCTGACATCGTTTCAGGTGAGCTTACGGCGACGCGTTCGGTCGAGAAAACATCGACGGACATGGTGGCCCCCGCGCACCCGTCGGAGCTGCGCGGCAGCGCCGATATCCAGGCGAATTATTTTGGTGGTTGCGAAGAGGGGGCGGATCCGGTCGTGCTTCCGCCCGAGGAGGCGGCCGCCGAAGTACCGTTCATGGCTTCGAATACCGACATGCCATGAGGTCCGATCGTCATTACCACAGGGCTTCCATCCTTGGTTTTAGCCTGCACGACGAACGATTCTGCCACCACCTTCACGTCCGTGAATCCCGCCGTTTTCAAATCCTGTTTGATCTGCTGTGCCGCTGCAAGATTCTGATCTGAACTGGCAGAACGCTGGGACGCAGCCTGCAAGGTGGACGTAGGATTTTGATTTTGGGCGAATGCTGCTGGACAAACCGCGAGCGCAAGCGTCGCCGAAACCATCATGAGAGATTTCATCTCAAAACAACCTTTGCCGTAACTGCGTGGATGTAAAGATAGTGGCGGGCCCCACGAAACGTTCCTGATGGCCCGATTAGACATTGGTTGGGGGCCTCAAAATGGAGGCCGCGAAGCGCGATCGTGGATGGTGTCCCGTAGAGTGGTGTAGCTGGCATGGTGGTTCACCGGCAATTGCGGTGGAGGCCGAGCTGATCAGCCTGCCACAGCGGGCAGGCCGACAAGGGATCATCGCTCAAAGGCGCGATGGTTTCCAGCGTCATGTAGCGGGCGCGCTGGACGGCCCACTCGTCGTTCTGCTCGAGCAGGATGGTGCCGACCAGGCGAACGATGGCATCTTCGTGGGGAAGATGCCGACGACTTCGGTCCGTCGCTTGATCTCACCGTTGAGCCGCTCGACCGGATTGGACGAGTGCAGCTTGGCGCGGTGCTGCGCCGGGGAAGCTCATATAGACGAGCACATCAGGCTCCGCCTCATCCATGAAGGCGGCGAGCTTTGGCACCTTGGGACGGAGCTGATCGGCGACCTTGCGCCATTGCGCCTTGGCTGCCTCGTCGTGGTCCTGGGCGAAGGCTGTGGCGATCAAGGCGGAGACGACGCGGCGTCCGCTCTTGCCTGCATGGGCCAGGACGTTGCGCATGAAATGCACACGGCAACGATGCCAAGTGGCGTTGAGTGCCTTGGCTACGGTGGCCTTGATGCCCTCGTGGGCGTCCGGCAGCAACCAAGCGGCTCACGGGGCGTTGAGCAGCCAGCAGCGCAGCCGTACTTGGCCTCATGCTGACCCTAGCGTCATGATCGCGCGATGGGTCGGGCACAGCGGCGTGCATCCGGCAAAGCACGCCTGCCCGACAGGACTACAACCGTCGGGCAGGGACGCTAGTGAGGTACTCAGTGATTGAGGAGGGGCGTTAGCGGCAGACCCGAGTGCGCTTCACGATCTTGCGGCCGTGATGCCAGCTCTTCGTCACAACCGTCCGGCAGGCGTCGTGCCAGTGATGGCGGTGATGGCGCCGCCAATTGTCACGATGCCCATGATGGCCCTCTTTGATGACAATCTTGTCGCGAGAGCCGAAGTCGGTAGAGTTGGACTGCGTAGCGGGCGCACTGGTACTGTTTGCCACAGCGGGCGCGGTCAATGCCAGCATGGCGGCAGCGGCAATAGAAAGAGCGATAGCGCGCATTATTTTGTCTTCTCCGTTGGGGTGCCATGCAACAACCGAAGTAGAGGGCACTCCGTTCCGCATCGGACAGTATGCCGCACGGGTCGCGCTATCCTCCAGCGCACGCGACCGCCTCTATCTGGTGAGGTCCGTGCGCGAGGAAGCACAGAAGGCCGAGGATCTGAAGGCCAAGGTCCTCAGGCATTTTCGGGATCCCATGAAGGGCAGCCAGAGACCCAAGGGAGATCCGGGATCCACGTGGGACTCCGGCTTCGAACGGGCCATCCTCGGTCGGCTTCTGGAGCGCGGATACCGCGTGACGCCGCAGGTCGGCGCTATGGGATCAGCGCCAGCAAAAGGTTTTGACTGTGTAGTCGGGACAGAGATCCGTTTGCTGGAACAGAGCAGGCAAATCGGTGATGTCGGCCAGTATTCCCGAAAGGACCAGCGCAGTCGCAACGCCGACGCGGCGGCCGGCGGCCACATCATGCTCGAGGCTATCGCCGACGCAGACGACGCCCGTCGGGATGGGCTTTCCCGCCATCTCCAAAGCAGCCTCGAGAATCCGAGGATGGGGCTTGCCGATGCGGGTGACGCTGCCGCCAAGACTCTCATAAAGATCGGCCAGCTGGCCGGCGCCGAAGCGCGGGCCCACCGCTGTCAGCATGATCCTGTCTGGATTGGTGCAGAAGCACGGCACGTCTCGCTCGGCCGCGGGGGCGAGCAGGGCGCGATAGTAATCGAGATCATGGCGGTCGCCTTCGCTGGCCGCAATCAGCACCAGCTCGGCATCCTCGCCGCTGCGGGTCAATGCAAAGGGCAGCCCTTCGATGGCCGAGCGATCGGTGTCGCGGCTGATGAGCAGGCATCTCGTCCCGGCGCGCAGCGATCCCGCGGCAGCCATCTCGGAAAGAGATCGCCACGCCAGTTCGCCGGACGAGATGAAGTGATCCCAGCTTCCGGCCTCAAAACCAAGCTTCAGCAAGCGGCGCTCGTTCGGCGCCGACCGTTTGCCTGAATTGGAGACGAGCACGATCGTCTTGTTCGCGCCCTTCAGTGCCGCGAGGGCGCCGACGGCGCCGGGGTAGGGGCGCTGACCGTCGTGCAAGACGCCGAACTGGTCGAGCAGGAAGACGTCGTAGCGCTCCGCCAGCGGCTCGATTCCGTCGACGTGCAACGGCCGCAACGTATTCACAGCAGTCCAGCCTTCCTTGCGCCCGTAAGAGCCAGCCTCGCGGCCCCCGCGGCTGCCTCCGCCGACGTTGGCGGCAAAAATTCGACAGCAAGCTTGCGCTTACGGATTGCGGTCCAGACCGGATTTGCAGCGCCGCCGCCTACGCTCCTGACCGAGTTCAATCTGGGAGCACCGAGTTCGGCCAAGCGCTGGTAGCCGAGCGCCTCGATTGCGGCGATGCCCTCGAGCATCGCCTTGAGATATTCGCCGTCGTCCGTTGGCCGGGGGGTGAGGCGTGGCGGCAGATCTGGATCGGCGATCGGAAAACGTTCGCCTGGAGCGGCGAGCGGGTAGTAATCGAGGCCGGTTTCGGTATCGGTCTCGATGGCCGCGCTCAATTCGATGATCCGCGACAGCCGGAAATGTCGGGCCAGCACCGCGCCGCCGGAATTCGATGCGCCGCCGGCAAGCCACGTGTCGCCCAGCCGGTGGCTGTAGATGCCATAGTGAGGCGCCGAGATCGGCCGATCCGACAGGATCTTGATGGTCAGCGAGGATCCGAGCGCGGTGACGCCGTCACCGATCTGCGTAGCGCCCGTCGCCAGGAATGATGCGCAGCCATCCGTTGTGCCTGCGACGACGACCGTGTCGCGCGGCAGGCCGAATTGATCGGCCACGCCTTTCATGAGTGGCCCGATGACCGAGCCAGGCGTGACCACGCGCGGCAACAACTCCATGCGCATTCCGGCAGCAGTGATCCAGTCCGGCCAGCAGCGGGCCACCGCGTCGTAGCCGGTTTTGAGCGCGTTGTTCTCATCGCTCGTGTCAAAGCGGCCAGAAAACTGCCCGGCAATCCAGTCGGCCTGATGCAGCAGCGCGACAACGCCGGGCAGATGCTGGAATGATAATGCCTTGGCGAGACCGGATGTTGGTCCGCGGGCGGCACTCGCTTCCGGCGCCTCCCGGTCGATCAACGCTGGGATGGCGTGATCCGCAACCTTGTCATTGTACATGAGCGGTTCGCTCAGCGGCCGCCCGGCGCTGTCGATCGCCAACAGCGTGCCGGACGTGCCGTCCACCGCGACCGACCGCACCGCCGCGCGGTCGATGCGCGACAGCAGCTCCATGAGCGCAGCGGAGACCGCCGCCCACCAGATCGAAGGAGAGCGGGCATTCTCGCCAAATCTGTCCAGCGCAACGGCAGAATGCGCGGCGATGGAGAAGTCAGCGCGCATCGCGACGGCGCGCGCGCCGGAGGTGCCGAGATCGATTCCGATGGCGAGCGGTGTCATGCCTGAGCCCTAGCCCCCGGCGTTGAGCTTTTGACGATATTGTTCGGCGTCCCAATTGACCAACGCGTCGTTCTCGGCGGCGGTCAGATAGTTGAGCTGCGCCGTGACATCGACGCGCGCAGTCACGTCGGCAAGACAGCGTTGCATCGCATGGGCACCGGCGCTGGCGTCACCGCGCATCAGGACGCCCATTCCGGGAAACAGAATGGCCATCGGCGGCGCGCCGCATCGCTCGATCGCGCGCGTTGCATTCTCGCCGGGTCTTGCCACCACCGAGCCTTGGCCGAGGAAGATGACATGGTCCGGATAAAGGCTGCCCGCTCCCGCCATGCGGCAGCTCTCCGGATCGATCGCCACCGCATGCGCCTCGATGTCTGCCGGCAGGCCATAACCACTGTCACCGGCAAGCTGACGCAAGGCGTTGATATCGGGCTCAGCTGTTACGCGTCCGGGCCGTGCCAGCAGCGTTGTCACGCGCTTCAGCAGGAGCTCAGCGTCCGCGACGGTTTCGCCGGCGACGACCAATCCGTGATTACCGAGGATCAGCACATCGACGCCCGGTCGCAGCCGTTCGGCAATTCCCTGGGCAAGTGGCAGGCCCGGCCTGAAATAGGGAATGAAGACCCATCGAAGTCCGCTGAGCCGGCGGGCTATCTGAGCTTCGCAATCGGCCTGCACGGCGAGCGCAATAGTATGGACGCAGTGGACATGCAGAACCACGCGCTGCGGCATCAGGGCGTGCACCGTGGTCTCGATCGACGGGCGCAGCTTGCGGGGATTGAGCGCCGCGATGGCAAAGGCTTGCGGACGATCCGCGGCGGGGTCGCGCGCTTCAACGGCGCTGAGCAGCGGCGTCATCGCCACGGGGACCATGATGTCGTCAGTGGCCGCGTCCTTGAGCCAGGTGCCGGAGGCCTTGATCCACAACGTGTCGCCGAGCTTGAGCGACGTATTGCCACCCGCTGCCTGGGTCAGGTGCGGGTCATTGCCGATGCTGGTCGACAGCGCACGCAGTTCTGTCAGTTCGTGCGCATCCGCCGTGTCAGTCATTGCGCATTTCCTCCAACAGCGTGACCTTGCGATCTACGGAGTTCGGCCGCCGGGACGGACCATTAGCGTATGTATCGCAGTGCGATCAAACTTCGTCAATAATGATCCGATTAAGTCAAACGTCCTTGCAATCCCGGCAGTCTTGAGTAAGTTACGTCAAAGTCATCGTAGAATGGCACGTTGGAGGGAGTATTTGAGCGACTTCGGTCGTCAACGCCAGATCGTCGAGTTGCTGCAGGATCGCCCTTTCGCTTCGGTGCGTGAGCTGCAGCAGCGGCTCGGCGTGTCCGCGGCAACGGTCCGGCGCGATATCGACAAGATCGACGAGGCCGGCGAGGCCCGGAAAGTCTATGGCGGCATCTCGGCGCTCGACGGCGCTGCGCAGGCCCGCATCGCATATGCCAAGCCATACGACGAAAACCGCGATCTCGCGGTCGAGGCCAAGCGGCAGATTGCCGCCGTCGCCGCGACAATGGTGCGCGACGGTGACGCGGTCATCGTGCATGGCGGTTCGACCTGCTTCCATCTCGGCATCAAGCTCGCCGACCGCAACATCCGCCTGTTCACCAACTCCATGCCGCTCGTGGCCTATCTCAGCGATCACGGCCGTTGCAGCCTGACCATCGCCGGAGGTGACCTGCACCGCGAACCGGGCATCATCCATTCGCCCATGCAGGCGCCGCTCTTCTACGCCTCCAAATTCTTCCTTGGCGCGCAAGGCCTCAGCCGCGAGGGCGTGCTGGAGTCACATCCGCTGCTGGTCCGCTCCATCAGCGATCTCAGCCTTTGCGCCGACCAGATCGTCGTGGTGGCCGACAGCCGCAAACTGTCCATCCACGGCCGCAATGTCGCGTTGCCGCTGTCGCGCATAGGGACGCTGGTGACCGACGACGGCCTTTCGGACAATGATGCGCGCATGCTGGAAGATGCGGGCGTGATGGTACGGGTCGCCTCGGCCGCAGGGGCAGTCCAATGAAGGTCGCTGTGCTCGACTTCGGCAAGACCAACTCGAAGCTGTTCGTCTTCGGCCAGGACGGGCGTATCCTCGGAGAACAGCGGAGCAAGCCCAACTGGACGCGCCAGGGTGACTTTAGCGTTCTCGACGAGGCCTCGCTGCACCATTGGGCTGTCCACGCCGTCAGTGATGCTGTCGAGCAGCATGGCGTCGAAGGGGTGATGGTATCGGGCCATGGTTGCACCTTCGCTCTGATTGACGAAAGCGGCCTGACGCATCCCATCCTCGACTACGAACAGGAGCCGCCGGCTGAGATCGCAGCAAAGATCGATCGTCGCATTCCGGATTTTGCCGAGACATTTTCGCCGCGCCTGCCGCTCGGCTTCAATGTCGGCCGTCATATGCTGTGGCTGAAGGCCGTCGATCCAGGCGCGTTTGCTTCCGCGACGTCCATCCTTGGCTATCCGCAATATTGGAGCTGGCGGTTCGGGGGGCGACCGGTTTCAGAGACGTCGTATCTTGGCTGCCACTCGCATTTGTGGGCGCCCCGCCGTCGCGATTTTTCCTCCTTGGTGGAGACAGAAGGCTGGCGCCCGCAGATGCCTCCATTCGCCCGGGCGGGGGCGGTGATCGGCGAGCAGCGCTTCGGCAGGGACGGGCGGCCGATCGCGATTCACAACGGCGTTCATGACAGCAATGCGGCGCTCTATGCATATGGTCGGCAGCAATTGGGATCGCTGACAGTCGTGTCGACCGGGACCTGGGTCATCGTGCTCAACCCGGATTGCCCGCTGGAGGCGCTCGATCCCAACCGCGACATGCTGGTTAATGTCGATGTCGACGGCGGCCCGGTGCCGACCATCCGCTTCATGGGTGGGCGCGAATTCGCTGCGATCAGCGGTGACTGGCAGGGGACAATCTCGCTCGATACGATTCAGCTGGCGATCGACGCCGGCATGATGGCGCTGCCGAGCTTCGCGCCGGGAGGACCGATGCCCGATCAGCGCGGCGAGCTCGTCGGACGCTTGCCCGATGCCGAAGAGCGAGCGGCAATGGCGCTCCTCTACGTGGCGCTGATGATCGATCTGTCGCTCGACCTCATCCACTCCAGCAACACGGTGATCGTCGATGGCGGGCTGAACAATGGGGGCTTGCTCGCCAGCCTGGTTGCGGCGCTGCGTCCAAGCCAGGCCTTCATGCAGGGCGCGACCTTGGAAGGCAGTGCCACAGGCGCGGCCGCTCTCGCCTTCGAGAGCGTCGGATGCCCGTTTGTAGCCGAGGCGCCGGAGCCAGTGCGCGGCGCGCGGGTCGAAGGGCTTAGCGGCTATCGGGATGACTGGCGGGACCAAGTCTCCAAGCGGACCGCGACGGCCAAGGCAGCGGGAGGCGCGAGGTGAGCACCGCTGTTCAAGTCGGACCCGGGCATTATCCGCGGCTGGAGATGCGCCACATCTCCAAGACATTCGGCGCAACCCGCGCGCTGCATGATGTCTCGCTGACCGTCCATGCCGGCGAACTGCACGCGCTCATGGGCGAGAATGGGGCCGGCAAGTCGACACTGATGAAGGTGTTGTCGGGCGCATATCGGCCGGACCCAGGCGGCGAGATCCTGATCGACGGCGTGCCCGTGGCCACCGGCGATCCGATCAAGGCCCGCGCGCACGGGATCGCGGTGATCTATCAGGAGCTGTCGCTCGCGCCCAATCTGACGGCTGCGCAGAACGTCTTTCTGGGCAACGAGCCGAGGCGCTTCGGGATCGTCGATCGCGATCAGTGCAACCGCCGGGCCGGAGAGATATTCAAACGGCTCGGCGTCTCGTTTTCGGCGCGTTCGCCGGTGTCCAGTCTCTCGCTCGGCGAACGTCAGCTTGTCGAGATCGCACGCGCGCTGTCGGCGAGCGCCCGGATCATCGTCATGGACGAGCCGACCACGTCGCTGACCTCGCGAGAGACGGACCGGCTGTTCGACGTCATTGCGGCGTTGAAGTCGCAAGGCATCGCCATCATCTACATCAGCCACCGCATGGAAGAGGTTTACCAGCTTGCCGACCGCGTCAGCGTGCTGCGCGACAGCGGCTATGTCGGTACGCTCGAACGCTCCGATCTCAGCGCGTCGCGGCTTGTCGCGATGATGGTCGGCCGCGAACTCTCTGCTTTCTACAAGAAGGATCATCGCCCGCCCGACAGCAAGCGCGCCGTTGCGCTGGCGGTGCGCGGCATGTCTGACGGGCATCTCATAAAGGATTGTTCGTTCGATCTCCACGAGGGCGAGGTGCTGGCGCTTGCGGGCCTGGTCGGTTCCGGGCGGACCGAGCTTGCGCGGCTCATCTTCGGCGCCGATCGCCACGTGGCCGGCACGCTCGAGCTTGGCGGCAAGCCGGTCTCGATCGGCTCGCCGCGCGAGGCACTCGATGCCGGCATCGCTTATCTCACCGAGGATCGCAAGGAGCTCGGGCTGTTCCTCGACATGTTGATCTCCGACAATATCAACATGGGGGTGCTGGCAAGGGACGCGCGCGCCGGCGGTTTTCGCGATTTCGATGCCGCCAACCGGCGCGCCGCAAAAGCCTTGAGCGAGCTATCCATCCGGGCCCGCTCGGCGCAGGTCAGCGCGGGGTCGCTCTCCGGAGGCAATCAGCAGAAGGTGCTGCTCGCTCGTCTGCTCGAGACTGAGCCGAAGGTCATCATCCTCGACGAGCCGACCCGCGGTGTCGATGTCGGAGCCAAGTCGGAAATCTACAGGCTGATCGACAGCCTCGCCAAGAAGGGCATGGCGGTCCTGATGATCTCCAGCGAGTTGCCCGAAGTGGTCGGTATTGCCGACCGGGTGCTGGTGATGCGGGATGGCGCCATCGCGGGCGAGGTAACGGCAACGGCCGACAAGCCGCTGACCCAGGAGGCGATCATCGAACTTGCAACAGGAGCGGATCAGCGATGACCGACAGGGCAATCGGGATGGCGGGAGATCAGGCCATGGTGCATGGCCGGCGCTGGCGCACGGCTGTCGCCGCGCTCGGGATGTTGCCAGTGCTGCTCCTCCTGGCCGCGGCGTTCCAATTCATCAATCCGCGCTTCCTGACCGGAACCAACCTGCTGATCGTCACGCAGCAGTCGTCGATCAACATCGTCCTGGCGGCCGGAATGACCTTTGTCATCCTGACCGGCGGCATCGACCTGTCGGTCGGCTCGATCCTGGCGGCCTCTGCAATGATGGCGGTGATGGTATCGCTGATCCCGGATTGGGGAATGCTCGGCGTGCTGGTCGCCATATTGGTCGGGCTCGGCTTCGGCGTCATCAACGGGCTGCTCATCGCCTATATCCGACTTCCGCCGTTCATCGTGACGTTGGGTTCATTGACCGCCGTGCGGGGTGTTGCGCGACTGCTCGGCAACGACACGACCGTGTTTAACGCCGACCTGCCGTTCGCCTTCATCGGCAATGGCTCGCTGTTCGGTATCCCCTGGCTGGTCATCATCGCCCTGACGGTGGTGGTATTGTCCTGGATCGTGCTCAAGCGCACCGTGTTGGGGACGTGGATCTATGCCGTCGGCGGCAATACCGAGGCCGCGCGTCTGACCGGCATCAAGGTGTCCCTGGTGCTGGTCTTCGTCTACGCCGTTTCCGGCCTGCTTGCTGGCCTCGGCGGCGCGATGTCGGCGGCCAGGCTCTATGCCGCCAACGGCCTGCAGCTCGGACAATCCTACGAGCTCGACGCGATCGCTGCCGTCATTCTCGGCGGCACCAGCTTCGTCGGCGGCATCGGCTCGATCTGGGGCACGCTGATTGGCGGCCTGATCATTGCCGTGCTCTCCAATGGCCTGATCCTGGCCGGCGTCTCGGACATCTGGCAGTACATCATCAAGGGATTGGTCATCATCATCGCGGTCGCCCTCGACCGCTACAGGCTCCAGGCAGGAGCAAGAACGTGAGTGACCTTTCGTTGCCGGCGATAGACCGGCTCGTATAACGCGCCGTGAGAGGCACGGGCAAATGGAGGAAGCAACGCAATGAAGACCATCGCTAAACTACTCTGCGGCGCCGCTCTCGCGGCCCTCGCGATCGCGCCGGCTTCGGCCAAGGAGCTGAACAAGGTCGGTATTTCGGTCGGGCTGCTCGGCAATCCGTTCTTCGTCGCCACGATCAAAGGCATCGAAGATGCAGCCAAGAAGATCAATCCGAAGGTCCAGGTCACCTCGGTGTCGGCGGACTACGATCTCAACAAGCAGGTGTCGCAGGTCGACTCCTTCATTGCCGCCGGCGTCGACGTGATCATGCTCAATGCGGTGGATGCCAAGGCGATCGCCCCTGCGGTCAAGAAGGCGCAGGCGGCCGGCATCGTCGTCGCGGCCTTCGACGTCTCCGCACCTGGCGCCGACGTCACCGTGATGACAAACAACGTCAAGGCCGGCGAAGAGTCCTGCCAGTACCTGGTCGACCACACCGGCGGCAAGGGCAACTACGTCATCCTCAACGGTCCGGCATCGTCGTCGATTCTGGAGCGCGTCAAGGGCTGCAAGGACGTGCTCGCCAAGCATCCGGAGATCAAGATCCTTTCCGACGACCAGAATGCCGAAGGCTCCCGCGACGGTGGCCTGAAGGTGTTCCAGTCGCTGCTCACCCGGTTCGACAAGATCGACGCCGTGTTCGCGATCAACGACCCGACGGCGATCGGCGCTCAGCTCGCGGCCAGACAGCTCAAGCGTTCGGAGTTCATCATTACCTCGGTCGACGGCGCACCCGACATCGAGAAGGAGCTCGCCTCCGGCAACTCGCTGATCAAGGCCTCCGCCTCGCAGGATCCTTACGTGATGGCGGGCCAGTCACTGAAAATGGCGGCCGAGGTGCTGGCCGGCAAGAAGCCGGCCGAGTCGACGGTGCTGCTCGACCCGAAGCTGATCACGGCTGAGAACCTGAAGGACTACAAGGGCTGGACCGCGGCTCGCTAAGCAACCTGATGCGGCCGGGGCTGCCCCGGCCGCATCGAATCGCAGACGGAGATGATGATGTCGCGCACTGGAATCCACTCTTTCGTATGGTCGGCGAGCTCGGCGCAGGCCGACCTCGAACGCACGCTGGCCAATACCAAGGAGGCCGGCTTCGACCTGATCGAGTTCTCCTATCTCGATCCCGCCAACGTCGATATCGGCAGGTTGGCCAAGCGGATTGCCGATGCCGGTCTCGGGGTCGCGATCAGCATCGGTCTGCCTGCCGACGGCGACATTTCCAGCGCCGACAAGGCAATCGCCGGGCGCGGCATCGAAATCCTGAACAGAACGATCGCACTCACGCGGGACCTTGGTGGCCGGAAGGTCGGTGGTATCCTTTCGACAGGCCACGGATTGCAGACCGAAGCTCCTACGCGCGATCAATGGAATCGCAGCGCGGCAACGCTCGCCAGCGTGGCGGAGACGGCCAAGGCCGCCGGCGTCACGCTCAATCTGGAGATCGTCAACCGCTTCGAAAGCAATCTACTCAACACCGCGGCGCAAGGGTTGGCCTTCATTGAGGACACCGGCTCGGACAACATTTTCCTGCATCTCGACACGTTTCATATGAACATCGAGGAAGCGGATGTCGGTCTCGCCATTCGGCACGCCGCGGATAAAATCGGCTATGTCCACATTGGCGAGAGCCATCGCGGCTATCTTGGGACCGGCGGCATCGATTTCTCAGCGGTCTTCGACGCGCTCACGGCAATCGGTTACGCCGACGACCTCACCTTCGAGTCCTTTTCCTCCGAGATCGTCGACGAGAACCTGTCCAGGAAGACCGCCATCTGGCGCAATTTGTGGACCGACAACATGGAGCTGGCCCGTCACGCGCGCCGCTTCATCGCGATCGGTATGGAAACGGCGCGGCGCAAGGCGGAGCTCGTTTCGGCAGTGCAGAAGCCTTGATGTCGTTTCCATCGGTTCGCTGGCCGGCACGTTTGGGCTATATTCCCCGGTCACGCTGCCAAACCAGCGACGAGCTCCGTCGTGTGACAACGGTACGTACATGGCTGCGGCCCTCGCCATCCGTCACCTCGATCGTGTGCGGCATCGTATCGGGATCTTCGCCGCCGTGCTCCAGGGTCTTGATCCTGAAGCCCTACGGCTGGAGAAGGAGGCGCTGGAGTTGTCATGCGCCGCAGGGTCCCGGCACCGATCGGCGCCGGGGCACTGTTCCGGCGTCAGGGGCAGAGTTCGATCAGCATTCACGCCTTCGCCCGCGGGCTTCCTCAAGCCGGCCGAGCTGCTTCTCAGCCGGGCTACTGCGCTGGCTTGTCCGCTTCGTCCATGGCAGCCATCGAGATGGCAGTATGCGCATAGGCGCCTCCCGCCCGCATCTCGGCAGCCACCCAGATTGCCTCCATCAGCTCCTGGCGTGTCGCGCCGTGGCGCAGCGCGGCCTTGGTGTGACCTTTAATGCAATAGGGGCATTGCGTGACGTGTGCCACGGCAACCGCAATCAGCTGCTTGGTCTTTGCCGCGAGCGCGCCATCGGCGAAAACCTGGCGGCTGAAGGCCTGGAATGCCCTTTCGGTTTCCGGCGCAAGGGCGCGGCGTTTCTCAGCAAGCTCCCGCGATGACGGAGGGTACATGGTGTCGGTCATTTGCGCACTCCTTGTGTAGCGACGAGAGCGGAATCAGCTACCGCCCATCATGGGGTCGGCACGATCGCTCGCAGTCAGTGATAGCCAACGCACGTCACGTACTCCCGTAACAGCACCTCCTCGTATTGAAGCTCTTCCAGAAGGGCCTCCAATGCGTCGCGAGCGTTGAGCACGCCCAGGGGTCGGGACTGTTGGTCCAGGATTGGAATATTCTTCAGATGCCGTTCCTTCATGACGATCCAGACCTCGCGAAGTAGATCGCTGGGGCGGCAAAAGACGACAGCCTGAGTCATGACGGCCGATGCTGCCGTCATGCAAGCTGCCCCTTGGCAGCGGCTGATCTGGCGGACAATGTCGGTCTTGGTGATGATCCCGGCGAGCCTGCCTTCGGGGTCATGCACCACCACGATGTCCTTGTCCAAATCCCGCAACAGGGCTGCGGCCGCGGTCAGCGGTGCATCGCTGGCGATCATGACCAGCCGCTCGCGCGCCGCTGCAAGGAGACGATCGACGATCATTATGGACCAGAGCTCCTATGATTTCGATTTCTTCATCAGCACTCGTCAACGAGGCGTCCCGGAATCCATTGCAGATGTCCGCCTGCCGGGGCTCTTCACGCGCCAAAAGCAATTACCAGAGCTGCTACGATGCCGGCGACCGCCAGCGCGACGCAGCCCAGTCGCACGCCGATCAGCGCTGGAAGCTTGGCTCTTGAGTGAACATAGTCTTCGATCACCACCTGGAGGCCGAGCGCGGTGTGATAGAACAGGGCGATCAGAAGCAGCACCAGTAGCGTTGTCGTGACCGGGCTCCTGAGCCAAGAGATCACCGCCGGATAGCGATCCCCTGTGTGCGCCAGGATTGACACGGCAAACCATCCGGTGAGTGGCACGAGCGCAACCGCCGAGACGCGCTCGCGCCACCAGTCTTCGACTCCATCTCTCGCCGAGCCGAGCCCAAGCGCCCGGCCCAATGGTGTGCGCATGGCGCCCCTGTTCATCGGCCATATCCCGCTACAGCAAATTCGATAGCCCAAGTGAGGAGCGTCAGCGCGATGCTCACCGCGACCACGGCCCATCCTGAGGCGTAAATGGCCCGGAGACTGAAGCCGTAGCCCGCATCCCAGGCAAGGTGCCGAATGCCGCCGCAAAAGTGCATGAAGAAACAGAATGTACCGCCAAACAGCAAGATCTGGCCGAGCCACGACCTGATGAATGTGTGGGCCACGGCGTAGCTGTCCGGACCGGCCGCCACGGCAAGCAGCCAGATCACGAGCGCGACGGCGTAGACGCTCAGCGCGACACCGGTGATCCTGTTCGCAATCGACAGGACCGAGGTGAGCTGAGGCCTGTAGATCTGAATGTTGGGCGAAAGTGGCCTTGGGCGACCTGATAAAGTTTGCACCATGTCTCGACCCCCTTTATCAGCTCCGGCGCTCGATCAGCATCTTCTTGATATCGGCGATTGCCTTTCCGGGGTTTAGTCCCTTGGGACAGGTCCGCGTGCAATTCAGAATGGTATGGCACCGATAGAGCCGGAACGGGTCCTCCAGCTCGTCGAGCCGCTCGCCTACCGCTTCGTCGCGGCTATCGACGAGCCAGCGGGTTGCCTGTAGCAGAACTGCGGGACCGAGAAAGCGGTCGCCGTTCCACCAGTGACTTGGACATCCGGAGGTGCAGCAAAAGCATAGAATGCACTCGTAAAGGCCATCCAACCTGTGTCGTTCCTCAGGGGATTGGAGCCGCTCCCGAGCCGGATCCGGCGTCCTCGAACGAAGCCAAGGCTCGACAAGTCGGAGTTGCGCGAACAGATGGGTCTGATCGGGGACCAGATCCTTAATGATCCTCATATTCGCCAGCGGATAGATGATCGCAGGCGTCTCTAGATCCGAGATGAACCTGGTGCAGGCCAGCCAGTTCGTGCCATCGATATTCATCGCGCACGAACCGCAAACACCCTCGCGACAAGAGCGGCGAAAAGCAAGTCCCGAGTCAATCCTGTTCTTGATCCAGATGAGGGCATCCAGGACCATCGGACCGCAGTCGTCGAGATCGACCTGATAGGTATCGATGCGGGGATTTTGTTCAGAGTCCGGGTCGTAGCGATAGACGTCGAAGCGTTTGATCCGGGTCGCGCCGCGCGGCGCTGGCCAAGTCCGCCCTTGCTCGATGCGCGAGGCCGGAGGAACGCCGAAATTCCTGGGCACCGGGAACCGCTTGAGCACGGTGGTCCGAGGTACCTCGTCTGAGGATTCAATAATCACGGCGTGCTTCCTTGTGACGTTGCCGTTTCCGCAGGCGTGCCAATCATCTAGGGTGGGCAAGGAGCAGAGTCTTGAGCACAACCGCATCATTGTGCGCATCATCATGGGCTGAGAACACAAGAGTGATCCGTCCGCGCTCTGCAAGGGCGCGCAATCGATGAAGTTGCTCCGGATGTTGCTCGATTTCCGACCGATAGCGGCGTTGGAATTCCGTCCATCGCTCGGGTTCATGTCCGAACCATTTGCGTAGCGTGGTACTCGGAGCGATTTCCTTCATCCACTCGTCGATAGCGGCATCCGCCTTCCTCACCCCGCGCGGCCACAACCGATCGATCAGGATCCGGACGCCGTCGCCAGAGGCAGGTGGTTCGTAGGCGCGCTTCAGTTTGATGTCATCGGAAGCGATCTTATTGCTCATGGGCGCATCATTGGTATTTCCGCGTCGCTTGGACGCCCCTCTGGCGACTTTGTCCGGCGCGCCGAGCTCAACCCCATGCCTTGCTCGCTCTGCTGCCCTGTGGCCTTCGGCCGGGAAACGGGTGATCTTCAGGGGATCACTCGCCGGAAATGTTGCTTCGAGTTCGTCCTCCAACTGAAGATCCAGCTTCGTCTTGTCGTCCCGCTCTGATGGCCTCGTCATTGCTCTCGCTCCAGTTGGATCGCGCCGCCTCTACCGATTGCGCCGGGCTCGAGCGCCAAGGATCCCCGGATCGCTATCGTCTGATCAATTAACCCGAGGCAGCACGTCATACGCATGAAATGGCGGTGGCGAAGACAGTGTCCATTCCAGCGTCGTCGCACCTGCGCCCCAGGGGTTGTCGCCGGCCCTCACCTTACGAATCAGCGCATAGGCGAGACCTACAAAGAAGACGATCAGGCCGACCGCGGAAATGTAGGCTCCAATCGAGGAAATCTCGTTCATGCCGGCGAACGCATCCGGATAGTCGGCGATACGCCGCGGCATTCCCGCCATCCCCAGGAAGTGCATCGGAAAGAATGCGAGATTGACCCCGACAAAGGTCAGCCAGAAATGGAGCTTTCCCAGAGCCTCCGAATACATGTACCCGGTGATCTTGGGAAACCAATAGTACCAGCCGGCGAAGATCGAGAAAACGGCGCCGAGCGACAAGACGTAATGGAAGTGCGCGACCACGTAATATGTGTCCTGGAAGGACCGGTCTACTCCCGGATTTGCCAGCACCACACCGGTCACGCCGCCGATCGTGAACACGAAGATGAAGCCGATCGCCCACAGCATTGGCGTCTTGAACTCGATGGAGCCGCCCCACATGGTGGCGATCCATGAAAAGATCTTCACGCCAGTAGGGACCGCGATCACCATGCTGGCGACGGCAAAGTAGGCTTGTGCACTACTGGTCATGCCAACGGTGTACATGTGGTGGGCCCAGACGACGAACCCAATGAATCCGATCGCGATCATCGCGTAAGCCATGCCGAGATAGCCGAAAACGGGCTTGCGGCTGAACGTCGAGACGACCTGGCTGATCATGCCGAACCCCGGCAGGATCATGATATAGACCTCGGGATGGCCGAAGAACCAGAAGAGATGCTGATACAGCAGCGGGTCGCCGCCGCCTTCCGCAGCAAAGAAGGTCGTTCCGAAATTGCGATCGGTGAGGAGCATGGTGATCGCCCCGGCGAGCACAGGCAGCGACAACAGCAAGAGGAACGCCGTGACCAGCACCGCCCAGACAAACAACGGCATCTTGTGCAAGGTCATTCCGGGCGCGCGCATGTTGAAGATCGTGGTGATGAAGTTGATGGAGCCCAGGATCGAAGATGCGCCGGCAAGGTGAAGCGACAGGATGACGAAATCGACGGCGGGCCCCGGATGCCCAGATGTCGACAGGGGCGCGTAGAGGGTCCAGCCGGTCCCGGCTCCGAAGGCGCCCGGCTCCCCTTCAACGAACATCGAGATGATGAGCAGGGCGAATGACGAGGGGAGCAGCCAGAAGGAGATGTTGTTCATGCGCGGGAACGCCATGTCGGGCGCCCCGATCATCAAGGGTACCAGCCAGTTGCCGAAACCGCCCATCATGGCGGGCATGAGCGTGAAAAAGATCATGACCAGCCCGTGGCTGGTCACGAACACATTGTAGGTATGGGTGTTCGTGAAGATTTGCAGGCCAGGCTCCTGCAACTCGGCCCGGATCACGACCGAAAAGACTCCGCCGATCAACCCCGCGCACATCGCAAACACGAAATACATCGTGCCGATGTCCTTGTGATTGGTTGAATAGAGATAACGACGCCAGCCGGTGGGGTGGCTGTTTCCATGAGGATCGGAAGACACGACTGAAG
>NZ_JBARGP010000189.1:0-5514 GCF_049798375.1 Bradyrhizobium sp. | reverse complement strand
AGGTGCCGACCATCCAGAACAGGAAGATGTCGGTGTTGGAGGCGTAGGCCGCGCTGCGTTGCGCGAACACCCGCATCACGGAGTCACCGAGCGCGATGCGGATCTCGACCAGATTGGAGCGGCCGACAGTGTCTATCCAGTAGGGCCGACTGATCTGGCGGCCGATCTGTCCCGACAGCGACTGGTCGAGCAGGTTGAAGAACGGCTTGGGCCCCGGCGGCGGGATATCGCCGGGGGGCAGGAAGTCGACCACCAGGTTGAGCCGCTGCTGGGCGATGCGGCGGAGCATCGTGTGATCCTTGTCCTGCGGCGTGGCCTTATAGACATCGATCAGCGCCGCAATGTCCTGCACCACCGCGGCCGACAGCCGCCGTGTCACCGTGTTCCAGTGCCGCTCCATGAAGACGCCCGCCACCACCGTCTGCAGGATCACCATCGGGACGATCATGATCAGTAGCGCGCGGGCATAGAGCCCGGTCGGCATCCAGCTCTTGAATGCATTGCCCATCCAGCCATTGGCAGCGGAGACGCGCCGCGAGGCGGTGCGGATGAAAGTGAGGCCGGTGTCGAGCGTGGTCATGTGAGGTGGGCGCCTAAGGACGACAAGTTCTGAATGATCCGCGGCGTGCGATGCGCATGACTGCGCCCTCTCCCCTTGCGGGAGAGGGCATCGCCGCTGCCAGCGGCATGAATGCTGGGGTGAGGGGTTCGTGCCGCAATCGCCGATTTGCGAGGAGGAGAGAACCCCTCACCCGGTTTCGAACTTCGTTTGAAACCACCCTCTCCCACAAGGGGAGAGGGTGCACCGATTGCCTGGCGGTGGGGTCGGTCGCTTCGCGCATCATCATGGTAGCTGTCCTAGCGACGTCGACTCCAACTACGCCGACACCATCAGCCGATAGCCGATGCCGCGGACCGCTTGGAGGAACAGCGGATTGGCAGGATCGGTTTCGATCTTGCGGCGCAGACGGTTGATCTGCACGTCGACCGCGCGCTCGTTGACGGTGCCGTTGCCCGTCAGCGCGCCGCGCGGCACGGTCTCGCCGCGCGAGGTCGCGAGGATCTTCATCATCTCGCGCTCGCGGTCGGTCAAATGGATGGTCTCCTCGCCTTGGCGCAATTCGCCGCGGCTTAGATGATAGATGTAAGGCCCGAAGCTGACCTGCTCGACCGTCTCCGCAGCCGGCGGCGGCGCGGCGCGCTTGAGGATATTGCCGATCCGCAGTGCGAGCTCACGCGGCTCGAAGGGCTTGGCGACATAATCATCAGCGCCGATCTGCAGGCCCTCGATCCGGCTTTCCGGCTCGGAGCGGGCGGTCAGCATCACGATCGGCACCGAGGACGCGGTGCGGATCGAACGGGCCAGATCGAAGCCGGTCTCGCCCGGCATCATCACGTCGAGGATGAGCAGATCGAAATGCAGCCCGGTGAGCTTGGCTCGGGCATCGCTCGCGCTCATCGCGGTGGTGACGCGATAACCTTCGGCGCGTAGGAAGCGCGACAGCAGGTCGCGAATACGCCGATCGTCATCGACGAGCAGAAGATGCGGCGCGTCGTCGGCAGGGGTCTGCGGCGGATGAGAGGCGATGGCGGCGAGCGGCACGATCACTCCTTTGCGGTGGTCGGGCTTGCAGGATTGCTTGCAGGACTACTTGCAGAATTACTTGCAGGATTCATGGGCGTCTTGAAGATCGTTTCCAGCACCTTGTCCGGATCGTCGCGATCGATCATCGCACGCAGGAAGTGCCGGACCGGCTCGGCCGCGGACGGCCCGATCTCGGCCAGCGCATGCTCGATGCGCCGGGTCTGCAGTCCGGCAAGCTTCGCCACCAGCGCCTCGCCTTTGGCGGTGGCGAAAAGAAGGCGCTGCCGCCGGTCGGCATTGCCGGTCTTCTGCACGATGTAGCCTTCGTCGAGCAACTGCTTCAACACCCGCCCGAGCGACTGCTTGGTGATGCGCAGCACGTCAAGGAGGTCGGCGACCTTCAAGCCGGGATAGCGGGTGACGAAGTGCATCACGCGGTGATGGGCGCGGCCGAAACCGAACGCCTCCAGCTCATGGTCGGCGTCACCGACGAAATCGCGGTAGGCGAAGAACAACAGCTCGATGATGTCCCAGCGCAAATGGCGGTGATCTGTTGCGCCTGCGCCCTGCGGCTCGGCGGCGCGGGAATCGCCGGGGGATGCGGAGCTCAAGAAATTTATGTCAGCCATATTGACGTTTCTGAGGTTCAATGTTACAAAACAATCGCTGACGACGAAATTTTAGATCGTTTCGTCCCCTGAGCGACGTCTTCACGACGTTCCGCGTCGACCTGAAGCAACCCCGTGGGGCGGCAAGGGCCGCGCATTGATTGACCGTGTCATTGTCGAGCGGCATTTCGGCAAACATACTGGACTTTGGCCCTCCGCAAAAGCATGTCCCCCCGGACTGTTGGCGTGGTAAGGCCGGTCCAGATCACTTGAAACCCCGCCGGCTGCGCGAAAGATGCGCGTCTGGCGTGATGATCCGGGAGGAGACCATGGCGGTTTCGTTGGATAATACAGCCCGCAATCGGGCGAGTAGCCCCGCAGACGTCAGGCCGGATTCGGCAGGGACGAACCTGAGCTTCGATATTCAGCCCTCCTCGGCCCCGACGTCAGAGGCGGACCGGACGGCCAAGCTCAGGGATCCGGGCTTCGGTCGGGTCTTCACCGACCATATGTCGATCGTCCGCTACAACCAGGCCAAGGGCTGGCACGATGCGCGCGTCGAGGCACGGGCGAATTTCCCGCTCGATCCGGCGCTGGCCGTGCTGCATTACGCCCAGGAGATTTTCGAAGGCCTGAAGGCCTACAAGCGCGAGGATGGCGGTGTGAACCTGTTCCGCCCCGATGCCAATGCGCGGCGCTTCCACAATTCGGCTGACCGCATGGCGATGGCGCCGGTGCCCGAGGCGATCTTCACCGAGGCGGTCGAGCAACTCGTGCGCATCGACCGCGCCTGGATCCCGGGCGGCGAGGGCAGCCTTTATCTGCGCCCCTTCATGATTGCGAGCGAGGTGTTCCTCGGCGTGAAGCCGTCGGCGGAATACATCTTCGCCGTCATCGCCTCGCCGGTCGGCTCCTATTTCAAGGGCGGTCCGGCGCCGGTTTCGATCTGGGTGTCGGAGAACTACACGCGCGCCGCAGTCGGCGGCACCGGCGCGGTCAAATGCGGCGGCAACTACGCCGCGAGCCTGCGGGCGCAGGCCGAGGCGATCGAGCACGGCTGCGACCAGGTCGTGTTCCTCGATGCGCTGGAGCGCAAATATGTCGAGGAGCTCGGCGGCATGAACGTGTTCTTCGTGTTCGAGGACGGCTCGCTCTCGACGCCGCCGCTCGGCACCATCCTGCCCGGCATTACCCGCGACTCGATCATCGCGCTGGCAAGGGATGCCGGCACGGTCGTGCGCGAGGAGGCCTATTCGATCGACCAGTGGCGGGCGGACGCCAAGAGCGGCAGGCTGAAAGAAGCCTTTGCCTGTGGCACCGCGGCCGTGATCTCGCCGATCGGCAAGGTCCGTTCGGCGAGCGGCGATGTCCTCATCAATGGCGGCGAGGCCGGCCCCGTCGCCATGGGCCTGCGCAAGCAGCTGGTCGATATCCAGTACGGCCGCGCGCCGGATCCGCACAACTGGATCCGGAAGGTCCTGTGACTGAGTAGGGTGGGCAAAGGCGCTCTTGCGCCGTGCTCACCGAACCTATCCCGTCTGGTCATGGTGGGCACGCTTCGCTTTGCCCACCCTACGTGCTAGCAACCGGCCATGTCCGATAAATCCAAAAAACCCCAGAAGCTGAAGGCGCGGCTGCCGCGCGGGCTAGAGGATCGCGGTCCCGCAGCGATCGCCGCCACGCGCGAAATGGTCGAGAAGATCCGCGCCGTCTATGAGCGCTACGGCTTCGAGCCGGTGGAGACGCCGGCGTTCGAATATACCGACGCGCTCGGCAAGTTCCTGCCCGATCAGGATCGTCCGAACGAAGGCGTGTTCTCGTTCCAGGACGATGACGAGCAGTGGATCTCGCTGCGCTACGATCTCACCGCGCCGCTGGCGCGCTATGTCGGCGAGCGCTACGGCACCGACGCGCTGGTGCTGCCCTATCGCAGCTACCGCTTCGGCTGGGTCTTCCGCAACGAGAAGCCTGGCCCCGGCCGCTTCCGCCAGTTCATGCAGTTCGACGCCGACACGGTCGGCTCCGGCTCGCCGGCGGCGGATGCCGAGATGTGCATGATGGCGGCCGACACCATGGAAGCGCTCGGCATTCCGCGCGGCTCCTATGTCGTGAAGGTCAACAACCGCAAGGTGCTCGACGGCGTGATGGACGCGATCGGCATCGGCGGTGACGAGCATGCCGGCCGCCGGCTCACCGTGCTGCGCGCCATCGACAAGGCTGACAAGTTTCCGATGGCCGAGATCAGGAAGCTGCTCGGCGCGGGCCGCTGGGATGGCGGCGAAGAGGGCAAGGGCGACTTCACCAAGGGCGCAGGGCTGACGGAAGATCAGATCTCCTCTCTGCTGGCCTTCTTCGAGATGAAAGTTGCCGAGCCCACTTTCGAAAACGAGGAGCAGGACCTGCAGTTCAACGCATCGGTGCTCGGGGCTGTCGCGCAACACACATTGTTCATGTCGTCCGCCGCCTTTGCGGATGGCATCAACGAACTGACTGAGATCGCAAAGCTGTGCAGCGCGGCCGGCTATGGCTACAGCCGGGTTCGCGTCGAGCCCTCCGTGGTGCGCGGCCTCGAATACTACACGGGTCCCGTGTTTGAGGTCGAACTGCTGCTTGAGACCAAGGACGAGAAGGGCCGCCCGGTGCGGTTCGGCTCGGTCGGTGGTGGCGGGCGCTATGACGGCTTGGTCTCGCGCTTCCGCGGCGAGCCGGTGCCGGCGACCGGATTCTCCATCGGTGTCTCCCGCCTGCAGGCGGCGCTGACCCTGATCGGCAAGCTCGACACGACACCAGCCTCCGGTCCTGTCGTCGTCACCGTGTTCGACCGCGATCGCGTCGCGGACTACCAGGCCATGGTCGCGAAGCTGCGCAACCACGGCATCCGCGCCGAGCTCTATCTCGGCAACCCGAAGAACATGGGCAACCAGCTCAAATATGCCGACCGCCGCAACGCGCCCTGCGTCATCATCCAGGGCTCGGACGAGAAGGCGCGCGGCGAGGTGCAGATCAAGGATTTGATCGAGGGCGCTAAGGCGGCGGCCGCAATCGCCTCCAACCAGGAATGGCGCGAGAGCCGCCCGGCGCAATTCTCTTGTCCGGAGGACGAACTCGTCGCTGGGGTGCGCGAGGTGCTTGCTCGCCATGATGTGAAGTGGGGATAGGCTCGCCCATTTTGCTCAGGCGTCATGCCCGGCCTTGTGCCAGGCATCCACGTCTTGTTTGATAAGAAGAACGTGGATGGCCGGGACAAGCCCGGCCACGACGAGAATAGATAGGGAGTGACACGATGCCCGAGATCACCGTGAACATGGCCGCCGGCCGCAC
>NZ_JBARGP010000188.1:0-5948 GCF_049798375.1 Bradyrhizobium sp. | reverse complement strand
AGGTCAAGCAGCCAAAGCTGTGGCGGCGGCAGCTATCGCACTGCAGCATTGTGTTCGCTGACAGCCCGGAGAGGCAGGGCGTCCGAACGCGGAAGTGCCGGGCAGATGAACTCACTGGGACGCCGAGCAGTCCTTGCAGATGATCAGCTTCTGCTTCAGCCGCGCATCTTCGGCCTGATTGACCGCCTGCTCCTCGGCCCAGTCCACTTTTCCGCGCGAAGCGGTGGTGGATCGGGACGACATGGCATCGACGCTGGCCGCCTTGCTGCGCCGACTTGCCTTCTTCGGTGGCGTCACGTCGACTGTGGCGTCGTCATCCGCTGCAGATTGATCGTTGAGCCCATCCCAGGCGGGGGCAGCCGCGACCGGCCCCGGTGCGCCAGGGGCGGGGGCCGCGGTCAGCGCAACCGGCCCGCTGCTGCAGCCACTCGACGACAGGCAGCAGTTCGACAAAGTGAGCGCTGCGGCGAGCAGCACGGCGCATCGCAATATGAACATGCCAACAACCTAAGACGTATGAGGCGATGAAATTCAAGGCCGGCCACTCAGCCGCCGGACGATTTCGCGTCATACCTCGAAAGCAAGGCCGAAAAAAGTTGCGGCCAGGCTTGGGGGAGCCTGGCCGCGCGCGAACCGGTCTGGGACGGGGAGGGGTGGGGATGTGACCGGGTCGCGGAACTCAATTCTGTGTTGGCTTCAGTGCTACTTCGCGCTCGCCGTGGACACGGCCGGGTGGCTGTCGCCGAGCGAAACCCACACGTTCGGGTCGCTCTGCGACTGCCGCTTGACGAAGCGGTAGCCGGTCTCGGTCCAGGCGACGACATTCTCGTTCTGATTGTCGAGAACGTACTCGCCCTTGTCGGTCTTCACGGTCAGCACCGCGTGGCCTTCACCCCGGCGGTCGCGCACCACCGTGATCAGCAGCGCTTCCCGCGGCCAGCCGGCATCGATCAGCAGCTTGCGCTTCAGCAGCACGTAATCTTCGCAGTCGCCGTAGCCATCCGTCGGCAGCGACCATTTCTCGACCACGCCCCAATGATCCTGGTCGGTCATCGGCTTGACGTTTTCGTTGACCCACCGGTTCACCTTGGAGAGGTCGCGCCAGGCGGTCTGCGACAGCACGATGTCGCGAGGCTGCGAAGCGCCGTTGCGGCACTCCGTGGGATTGTCGGCGCAGAACTCGATCCATCCAATCGGCGCCCTCGTCGTGTCGCCAAGGCTTGCATACGTCGCGCGCTCGTCGGCGGCATGTGCTGCAGTCCCCATTCCGATCAGCAAGGCGATGATCGCCAATCCTTTGCTGCTCTGTCCCGTCCGTTTGAACATCGTGGCCCCCGTTTTTTGTTGGGACCATGTGTCGCATAAAGCTTTTGCCCGGCCGCTAAGTGCTCAGCGCAAAGTCGAGACAAATGCGAGTAAAAACAAGGACTAAGTAGAGATAAGCTTGAATCGAATTCGCTTAAAATGCGAGACATCTGCAATTGATTCAAATGCGATGCATTAAGTCGCGAAGGGCTGAAATCGCAGCGCTTACGCGCGTGCACGGGCGGGCGGATTAACCGTGCTGGTGGGGGCGTGGGCGCGGGATGCCGTGACGGGCGCTGCGAAGGGCGACGCCGTTCGATCCGGGGATATACGGGAAATGGGGGGCGCGCGGCTTTACCGTGCGCTAACGCTCTCTTCGAGCGTATCCGCGAGCTGCGGATGCATGAACTCGATCGCGACGCCGTCCTCGAGATTGCGCACCACGCGCGCAGCCACTCGGCCGAGCATGACCTGCGATTTCATTTGCGGCCGGGTCTCGGCTGCGATCGCGGCGCCCGACAGCGACAGATCGATGATGCGGCAGGTCATCTTGGTGCCGTCCTCGAGCGTCAGCACGGCAATCGGGTTGCGCGGGATGATACGGTCGTGACGGCGATCTTCCGGCAGGTTGAGGATGTCGCGGTTGGCGAGCCAGGTGAGCTGGGCGGCGAGCTTGTCGCGCTTGCGCGCTGTCGCGCCGATCGTCATCGCAAAACCGTTGTCGATAATGCGGGTGATCTTGCCCTCGACGCGGCCGATATGGTCGAGATAGGCGATGACGCGGTCGCCGACGGCGCCGATGCCGGGCGCGAGCAAAGCGAGCCCGCCGGGCGACATATTGATCACCTGGCAGGGAAACTCGCGGCGGTCGGGCAGCATGTAACGACCGAGCAGGTGGACCCTGACGCGCTGAAAGCGGCGGCGCTCCTCGGCTGCCGGAAGAGACAGTTTTTTGTTCGGCAACGCCATATTCGCCACTCGAAGCGGGCTCCGCAGGATCGAACGACCCTACGGCCAGCAGGGTTAATGCAGCGTTAGCTTTCGCCGCGGCCGCCCGGTTTTCACGGGTACGATGCCCGCGCGACACGCTCTGTTGGCATGTGAGTTCAGGTCACATAGGCTCAGCGCATCAACAACACCGGCGATATGTCGGGGATTGCTCGGGAAACGTCCGATGCGCTTGAGACCCAGTTTGATGCTTCTCTTTGTGGCCACCCTGTGGTCGTGGTCCGCTGAGGCGGCCGAAATGAAGGTGACCCTGCTCGGAACGGGGACGCCGACGCCGCGGCTGTCGAGCTTCAGCGCCTCGACCCTGATCGAAGCAGGCGAGGAGCGGCTGATCTTCGATCTCGGCCGCGGCTCCACCATCCGCCTGTTTCAGCGCAAGATCCCGCTCGGCTCGATCACGGCGCACTTCATCACCCATCTGCATTCCGACCATGTGGTCGGGCTGCCCGACATGTGGCTGACCGGCTGGCTCGGCACGCCCTATGGCTCGCGCAAGACGCCGATGGTGATCTTTGGCCCGACAGGGACGGTGGCGATGACCGAAAACCTGACCAAGGCGTTCTCGGAGGATATCCGGATCCGGATCGACGACGAGGGCTATCCGCCGGCCGGCATCGCTTTTGCCGCCACCGATATCGGGCCGGGCGTGGTCTATGAGCGCAACGGCGTCAAGGTCACCGCGATCGAGGTCAATCACGGCGAGAAGATCAAGCCGGCGCTCGGCTACGTGGTCGAGTTCGACGGCAAGAAGGTGGTGCTGTCGGGCGACACCAAGCCGGATGCGCGGGTGGAGAAGGCGGCCGAGGGCGCCGATCTCCTGATCCACGAGGTCGCGGTGATCGATCCCAAGCTGCTCAAGGACTATCCGAACTATCGCGCCATCGAGGATCATCACACCGCGCCGGAGGAGGCGGGCAAGATCTTTGCGCAAGCCAGGCCCAAGCTCGCGGTCTATTCGCACATCGTGTTCGCGACGGTGAAGCCGGTGCAGGACGTGCCGGAGGACGCGCTGGTCGCACGCACGCGCACGACCTATCAAGGGCCGCTGGTGGTTGGGCGCGACCTGATGTCGTTCGTTATCTCCGACAAGGTCGAGGCCTTTGCGCCCGACGGCGGTCCATTGAAGCCGACTTTGGGACCTGATGGCGAACTTGGGACCGCCGTGAAGCACTGAACCGTGTCGCCTAAACATCCAACAGAAGCGCAATGCCGCATGACCAAACTGGCCTCGCTGTCCAAGCTCGCGACCAAGACGCCGGTGTTCGAGCACATCATGGTCGAGCCGTCGGAATCCTTCCTGTGGCGGTGCGACGACTATCCCTGGGAGCGCAATGTCTGGAACTATCATCCGGAATATGAGATCCATCTGATTCGCAATGCATCGGGTGTCGCGCTGGTCGGCGACCATATCGGCCATTTCGGACCCGGCCACCTCACCGTGGTCGGGAGCGGCCTGCCGCATGACTGGGTCACCGTCGTCACGCCGGGCACCCGGATATTACAGCGCGATATCGTGCTGCAGTTCGATCCCGAGCGGATCAGAAGCGCGGCGTCAGTTCTGCCCGAGCTGTCGCAAGTTGAGGCGTTCCTGAAGCGCGGACTGCGCGGGCTGTCCTTCCATGGCGAGACCCAGCGCACCGCCGCCGCCATGCTGGAGGAGATGGGACGGATGAGCGCACTGGCGCGGCTTTCGCATTTTCTTCGCCTGCTGCACCTGCTGAGCGTATCCGAGGACTACGAGGTTCTGTCGTCGGAAACCTTCACGCCCAATCTCGATCTCAGCGCGCTGGCCACGATCCAGCGCGCGCTGGGCTTCATTCACCAGAACTTCAATCGTGACATCGCGCTTGGCGACGTCGCTTCGATGTTCGACATGAGCGAAACGGCGTTCTCCAGGTTCTTCAAGAAGAACACCGGCAACACCTTCAGCGATCACGTCACGATCCTGCGCGTCGCCGAAGCCTGCAAGCTGCTGTCGGATACGACCACGGCCATCACCGACATCTGCTTCGAGGTCGGCTATTCGAACATCTCGAACTTCAATCGCAAGTTCAAGGAACGCCGCGGCATGACGCCGTCGCGTTATCGCGATCTGGCCCGTCGTCGCACCCGATCACGGCTGGCGGTGTAGCGCACGCAAGAGGCTCGGGATCGAGCGTCGGCCACGGTAAGGCGCGCGACGGCTGGGGCGCGGGACCGTTTCGGTCGGTTGCAAAAAAGTACAGGTTTTGCGCATGGCTGCCACTAGGAAGCGATCGGCCCGCTCGTATTTTTCGATCAGCGGCGCATCCGAATGGCTCACGCACATCGGGACCCCCGAATGAAGGTCCGAGCGCCGCGGTTCAGGCAATGCCTTTGTTATCCAGGGAGGGAAGCATGGCAATTCACAATCGGCTGTCGGTGGTTCTGGGCAGCATCCTGTTATCGACTGTTCTCGCCGGGTCCGCCTTTGCGCAAAGCTGCAGCGGCTCGATCAAGGTGCTGGCGCAGTCCCGCGACGGCCTGACCTTGGCCGAAAAGTACAAGAGCGAGTTCGAGAAGCTCAGCGGCGGCGCCACCTTCGACATTGACTATCTGAACGAGAACGACCGCCGCGCCAAGACCAAGGCGGACGCCTCCACCGTCGGCAAGTACAACGTCTACTACATCGACGAAGCCAATGTGGCGCTGTTCGCGTCGTCGAAATGGATCGTTCCGCTGCTCGACTACTATCCGAAGCAATATGACTATGCCGATTTCGATCCAGGTCGTCAGAAGGTCGCGACCTTTGACGGCAAGCAGTGGTTCGCCCCGCTCACCGGAGGCGGCGATCTGCTGGTCTACCGCAAAGATCTACTGGAGAAGGCGGGCGTTCAGCCGCCGAAGACGCTCGACGAATTCATCGCCGCGGTGAAGAAGCTGCACGATCCCGAGCACGGCGTCTACGGCGTCGCGTTGCGCGGCCAGCGTGGATCTGGCGCCAACGTCTGGCGCTGGATGCCGTATTTCCGCGGCTTCGGCGGCAACTGGTTCGAAGGCAATACGCCGGTGTTCGACAGCGACGCCGCGGTCAAGGCGACCAATACCTATCTCGACCTGTTCAAGTACTCCGCACCGGGCACGCGGACCGGCAGTTGGGACGAGTCGGTCGGTGCGTTCCTGTCCGGCCAGGTCGCGATGCTGGTCGAGTCGACGCCGCTGGTCGGCCTCGCGCTCGATCCGAAAGTGTCCAAGGTGGTCGGCAAGGTCGGCTATCTGCCGCCACCCGCGCCGCTGACCGGCGGTGGCTATGGGCACGGCCTCGCCATCGGCGCCAAGGCGAACAAGACCGAGGAAGCGAAGGCTTGCGCCGGGTTGTTCATCGGCTGGGTGACGTCGAAAGAAAACGAGCAGCGGCGGCTGGACGCCGACCAGTTCAGCGAGCTCAACCGCACCAGCATCATGACCAGCGACGGCTTTGCCAAGAGGTATGGCGCCGATCTCGGCAAGGCGCTCGCCGACACCGCAAAGGTCACGGCCGTGAACTTCTGGCAGGACCCGCAATGGCCTGACCTCGGCGACCACTGGGGCATCGAGCTCGAGGAACTGGTGACCGGCACCCGCAAGGACGTGAAGGGCAGCCTCGACGAACTCAATGAGTTCGCAAAGGGCCTGAT
>NZ_JBARGP010000187.1:0-5271 GCF_049798375.1 Bradyrhizobium sp. | reverse complement strand
GTCGAGTGGCCGGTCGGCGTCGGCGCCAAGGGCAACGAAGGCGTGGCCGCCAATGTCGGTCAGACCAAGAACTCGATCGGCTATGTCGAGTACGCCTATGCCAAGCAGAACAAGCTGACCTACACCGCTCTGGTCAATCATGCCGGCAAGGCCGTGCAGCCGACCAACGAAGGCTTCCAGGCCGCTGCCGCCAACGCCGACTGGGCTCATGCTCCGGGCTACTACCTGATCCTGACCGACCAGCCGGGCGACAAGTCCTGGCCGATCGTCGCCTCGACCTTCATCCTGCTGCACAAGGACGCGGCCGACAAGGCGCCGACCCAGGACGCGCTCAAGTTCTTCAAGTACGCGTTCGAGAAGGGCGGCAAGATGGCTGAAGAGCTCGATTACGTTCCGATGCCGGAAGCCGTGATCCAGCAGATCGAGAAGACCTGGTCGTCCGAGATCAAGAGCTAAGGCTCGCTCATCGATACGGTTCTCCTCTCCCTGCGCAGCAGGGAGAGGGATGCCTCTGGGGGCACGCGGGTGTTGGAAAAACAGGGGTCTGGCGTGGCAGACATGGCCGTTCAAAGCGATGCTGACGGAATTGCCGCCGCAGCGGGCCCTTACGATCGCGCTCGCGCGCTATCGGCTTTCAAGCTCGGCGATGTCACCTTCTACTGGATCACGCGGCTGTCCGCGATCTCGGTGTTGCTGATCCTCTGTGGCATCATCATCTCGCTGATCATCGGCGCATGGCCGGCGATGCGCGAATACGGCTTCTCGTTTCTGACCACGCAGCGCTGGGCGCCGCAGGCCGATCCGCCGGTGCTCGGCGCGCTTGGTCCCATCTATGGCACGCTGGTCACTTCCTTCATCGCGATGCTGATCGCCATTCCGGTCGGTCTCGGCATCGCGATCTTCCTGACCGAGTTGTGCCCGCAATGGCTGCGTCGCCCGATCGGCATCGCCATCGAGCTGCTCGCCGGCATCCCCTCCATCATCTACGGCATGTGGGGCTTCTTCGTGCTGGGACCGTTCCTGGCCTATACGTTCCAGCCGTTCATGATCAGTCTGTGCGCCAATATCCCGGTGCTGCAGAATATTTTCGCAGGTCCGCCGTCCTATCTCAGCCTGTTCAACGCCTCGCTGATCCTCGCCATCATGGTGCTGCCCTTCATCACCTCGATCTCGGTCGACGTGTTCAAGACGGTGCCGCCGGTGCTGAAGGAAGCGGCCTATGGCGTCGGCTGCACCACCTGGGAGGTCGTGCGTAGCGTCGTCATCCCCTATACGCGGGTCGGCGTGATCGGTGGCGTCATGCTGGCGCTGGGCCGCGCGCTCGGCGAGACCATGGCGGTGACCTTCATCATCGGCAATTCGTTCCGCATCTCTTCGTCGATCTTCGCGCCAGGCACCACGATTTCGGCCGCGATCGCCTCCGAATTCGCCGAGAGCGACGGGTTGCATCAATCGAGCCTGATCCTGCTCGGCCTCCTGTTGTTCGTGCTGACCTTCTTCGTGCTCGCCGGCGCCCGCCTGATGCTGATGCGGCTCGAAACCAGAGCGGGGAAATAGGCCATGACTGCTGTGGACTCCGCGGCCGATATCCCGGTCAATTCCGTCAATCCGATCTATGCGCGCCGCCGCCGCAAGGACATCGTGATCCGTGCGCTGTGCGTCGGCGCCGCTTTGTTCGGCGTCACCTGGCTGGCGCTGATCCTGATCGACCTGTTCTACCAAGGCCTCGCCGGTCTGACCTTGCAGGTGTTCACGTCCGACACGCCGCCGCCCGGCTCGACCGAAGGCGGCCTGCGCAACGCTATCGTCGGCTCTGTTATCATGACCGTGATCGGGGTCGGGATTGGCGCGCCGCTCGGCCTGTTCGCGGGCACCTATCTTGCCGAATACGGCCGCAACGACCGGCTGACCTCGGTGATCCGCTTCATCAACGACATCCTGCTGTCGGCGCCTTCGATCATCATCGGCCTGTTTATTTACGGCGCCGTGGTGGTGCCGATGGGCGGCTTCTCGGCGCTCGCCGGCTGTCTCGCGCTCGCCGTGATCGTGATCCCGGTGGTGCTGCGCACCACCGAAGACATGCTGCTGCTGGTGCCGAACCCGTTGCGCGAGGCGGCCTCCGCGCTCGGCCTGCCGCGCTCGCTGGTGATCCGCCGCATCGCCTACCGCGCAGCGCGCTCGGGTCTCATCACCGGAATTCTGCTCGCAACCGCGCGCGTTGCCGGCGAGACCGCCCCGCTGTTGTTCACCGCGCTGTCGAACCAGTTCTGGAGCCTGAAGCTGACCTCGACGATGGCCAACCTGCCGGTGACCATCAACAACTTCGTCCAGAGCCCCTACGCTTATTGGAAGCAGCTCGCTTGGAGCGGCGCGCTGCTGATCACGATGACCGTGCTCGCCCTGAACATCTGTGCACGCGTGCTTGGCGCCGAGAGGAGCACAAAATGACCGATCTGTCCGTTTCCGTGTCCAGCCCCACCGGCGCGCTTCCCGCAAAATCCCTGCCGGAAGCCCCGGCGAAGGTGACCGCGCGCAATTTGAATTTCTATTACGGCGAGCACCACGCGCTGAAGAACATCAATCTGTCGCTCGGCACCAACCGGGTCACGGCGTTCATCGGCCCGTCCGGCTGCGGCAAGTCGACGCTTCTGCGCATCTTCAACCGGATGTACGACCTCTACCCAGGCCAGCGCGCGACCGGCCAGCTGATGCTTGATAATACCAACATTCTCGACTCCAAACTCGATCTCAACCTGTTGCGCGCCCGGGTCGGCATGGTGTTCCAGAAGCCGACGCCGTTCCCGATGACCATCTACGAGAACATCGCGTTCGGCATCCGTCTCTATGAGAAGATCTCCAAGTCCGAGATGGACGACCGCGTCGAGAAGGCGCTGCGTGGCGGTGCGCTGTGGAACGAGGTCAAGGACAAACTCAATGCTTCGGGCCTGTCGCTCTCCGGCGGCCAGCAACAGCGGCTCTGCATCGCGCGCACCGTCGCGGTGCGGCCCGAGGTGATTCTGTTCGACGAGCCGTGCTCGGCGCTCGACCCGATCTCGACCGCCAAGGTCGAGGAGCTGATCCAGGAGCTCTCCGAGAGCTACACGATCGCGATCGTCACCCACAACATGCAGCAGGCCGCGCGCGTATCCGACAAGACGGCCTTCATGTACCTTGGTGAACTGATCGAATTCGACGACACCAGCAAGATCTTCACCTCGCCGAGCGATCGGCGGACCCAGGATTACATCACCGGCCGTTTCGGCTGACGCCGGACAGACGCATTGCCGAGGAGAGTTTCATGGCCAGCGAGCATACAGCCAAGGCATTCGACAGCGATCTGCAGGAGTTGACCCGTCTGGTCGCTGAAATGGGCGGCCTCGCCGAGCGGCTGATCACCGACTCCGTCGACGCGCTGGTGCGCCGCGACGTCGCTCTCGGTCAGCGCGTGGTGGCGACCGATGCGGAGATCGACGGTTTGCAGCGCGTCATCGAGGAGCGCGCGGTGCTCACCATCGCCCGCCGTCAGCCGATGGCGATCGATTTGCGCGAGATCGTCGGCGCCATGCGCGTCGCGACCGATCTGGAGCGGATCGGCGACCTCGCCAAGAACATCGGCAAGCGCGTCGCGGCGTTGGAGAGCGATTTCCACCCGTTGAAGCTGATCCGTGGCCTCGAGCACATGACCGACCTGGTGCAGTCGCAGGTCAAGACGGTGCTGGATGCCTATGCCGCGCATGATCTGCCGGCGGCGATGAACGTGTGGAAGGGCGACGAGGAGATCGATGCCATCTGCACGTCGCTGTTCCGCGAGCTCCTGACCTACATGATGGAGGACCCGCGCAACATTTCATTTTGTATCCACCTGATGTTCTGCGCCAAGAACATCGAGCGGATCGGCGACCACGCGACCAACATCGCGGAAACCGTGTTCTACATGATCGAGGGCCAGCAGATGGTCGACAAGCGCCCGAAGGGCGACATGACGACGTTCGCGGCCACGATCCCTGGCAACTAAAGCCCGGCAACTAGGAGAGACGTTGGCAATGAGCGCGCGCATTCTGGTGGTTGAAGACGAGGAAGCGCTGACCACGCTGCTGCGCTACAATCTCGAGACCGAGGGCTATGAGGTCGAAACGGTGGAGCGCGGCGATGACGCCGACACCCGCCTGAAGGAGCGGGTGCCCGATCTCGTGGTGCTGGACTGGATGATGCCGGGCCTGTCCGGCATCGAGCTGTGCCGGCGCCTGCGCGCGCGGCCCGAGACCAAGCAGCTGCCGATCATCATGCTGACCGCACGCGGCGAGGAGAGCGAGCGCGTGCGTGGCCTCGCCACCGGCGCCGACGACTACATCGTCAAGCCGTTCTCGGTGCCGGAGCTGCTGCAGCGGGTGAAGGGCCTGTTGCGGCGCGCGAGCCCCGAGCGGCTCGCCACCGTGCTCGCCTATGGCGATATCGAGCTCGACCGCGAGAAGCGCCGCGTGGCGCGGTCCGGCCGGCCAATCGATCTCGGCCCGACCGAATACCGCCTGCTCGAATTCTTCCTTGAGCATCCCGGCCGCGTGTTCTCTCGCGAGCAGCTGCTCGACAGCGTTTGGGGCCGCGACATCTACATCGACGAACGCACCGTCGACGTCCATATCGGCCGCCTGCGCAAGCTGCTCAACCCCGGCCGCGAGCAGGATCCGATCCGCACCGTGCGCGGTGCCGGCTACGCGCTCGACGACCGGTTCGCCAAGGCGGAGTCGTCGAGCTGACAAACTTCGACGAAGCCCGTCTTCAGACCAAACTATCAAAACACCAGCTATCAAAAGCGAGTCGTCGGCTTCGATCTTTCGTTGATGCAGCTGCCGTTGGATTGGCATAATCGTCGTCGCTGCCAAGTGCGCAAATCCGCGCAGGGACTCATTACGTCCGGCGTCAGCCGTTGAAGTAGGTGGGAGCTGGCAGCCGAGTGAACGCCGTCGTCCCCGCGCCCGCCGGGACCCATAACAACTCATGTTTGTTGTTGGAGTTTGTTGGATCGGCCTTGCCTCATAACCGCGCACTGGAGAGCCTTATGCGGAAAAACCACCCATACGGTTCGGAGGCAGGGGAGGCCGAAGGCCTTCCCTACCCCTATCGGCAGGGAGCGTCGATCCAGCCGGGCTCGCTACCGCCCGAACAGCCGATCCACCAGCCAGCCGTCGAGGCCAGCGGCGGCTTGAGGCCGCACGTTGGCGTGCTGCGCCGGTGCCGATGCGCGGCCGCCGCCCGCATAGCCGCCGCTCGCGT
>NZ_JBARGP010000186.1:0-12633 GCF_049798375.1 Bradyrhizobium sp. | reverse complement strand
AGAACCTGCAGCAGCTCGGCATCGACGCCACCTTGCGTATTGTCGATGCCGTGCAGTTTCGTGCCCGCCTCGAGGATTTCGATTTCGACATCGCCATGGAGCGGCTCTCGATGTCGGCGACGCCGGGTGACAGCCTCCGGCCTTATTTCGGCTAGCGCGAGGCCTCGACCAAGGGCTCGTACAATCTCGCCGGCATCGCCAGTCCCGCGATCGATGCCCTGGTCGAGAAGGCGATCACGGCCGAAAATCGTGCCGAGCTGACGGTGGCCTGCCGCGCGCTCGATCGGGTGTTTCGCGCCGGCCGTTACTGGATTCCGCAATGGTATCGCTCGACCCATCCGGTTGCCTATTGGGATGAGTTCAGCCATCCGGCCAAGCTGCCGAAATATGCGCAAGCCGCCGGCGTGCCGGACATGTGGTGGTTTGACGCGGCCAAGGCCGCCAAGCTCGAGCAGGCGAAGTAATTCATGAGCGCCTATATCGCCCGCCGTATCCTGCTGATGGTTCCGACCCTGCTCGGGATCCTGTTCGTGTCCTTTGTCGTCGTGCAGTTCGCGCCCGGCGGCCCGGTCGAGCGCGTGATCGCCCAACTCTCGGGCGCCGACACCGGCGGCACCTCGCGCATTTCCGGTGGGGGTGGCGATTTCGGCGCCCGCAACACGACCCAGCCCGGCGTCGGCGCGGAGGCGGTGAACTCGAAATATCGCGGCGCGCAGGGGCTCGATCCCGCCTTCATCAAGAGCTTGGAGAAGCAGTTCGGCTTCGACAAGCCGGCGCCGGAGCGCTTCGCGCTGATGGTCTGGAATTACTCCCGCTTCGATTTCGGCAAGAGCTATTTCCGCGATATCAGCGTGCTGCAGCTGATCAAGGAGAAGCTGCCGGTCTCGATCTCGCTCGGGCTCTGGATGACCTTGATCAGCTATTTGATCTCGATCCCGCTCGGCATCCGCAAGGCGGTCAAGGACGGCACCCGCTTCGACACCTGGACCTCGGCCGTCATCATCATCGGCTTCGCGATCCCGGGCTTCCTGTTCGCCATCCTGCTGATCGTGCTGTTCGCCGGCGGCTCGTTCTTCAACATCTTTCCGCTGCGCGGCCTCACCTCGGATGGCTGGTCCAACTTTCCCTGGTACTGGAAGATCGTCGATTACTTCTGGCACCTGACCCTGCCACTGATCTCGATGTCGCTGGGCGCTTTCGCCACCATGACGCTGCTGACCAAGAACTCGTTCCTGGACGAGATCCGCAAGCAATATGTGATGACCGCGCGCGCCAAGGGCTGCAGCGAGCGGCAGGTGCTGTATAATCATGTGTTCCGCAATGCGATGCTGATCGTGATCGCCGGCTTCCCCGGCGCCTTCGTCAGCGCCTTTTTCGGCAGCTCGCTGTTGATCGAGACCATCTTCTCGCTCGACGGCCTCGGGCTGCTCTCGTTCGAGAGCGTGCTCAACCGCGACTATCCCGTGGTGTTCGGAACGCTGTTCATCTTCTCGCTGATGGGGCTCGTGATCAACCTGATCTCCGACCTGACCTATATGTGGATCGATCCGCGGATCGATTTCGAGGCACGGGAGGTCTGATGACGATCACCGCACCCCCGCCCGTCGAAACGACCACGCATTCAGCGATCGGCGAAGCCGTCCCGCCGACGCAGCACGCCTTCCAGCCGTCGCCGCTGAACCGGCGGCGCTGGCAGAACTTCAAGGCCAACCGCCGCGGCTTCTGGTCGCTGTGGATCTTCCTGGTGCTGTTCGTGCTCTCGCTGTTCGCGGAGCTGATCGCCAACGACCGGCCGTTCCTGATCAAGTTCGACGGCCATTTGTACTGGTCGGCCTTCGTCACCTATCCCGAAACCGCGTTCGGTGGCGACTTCGAGACCGCGGCGGATTATCGCGACCCGTATTTGCAGAAGCTGATCGCGGACAAGGGCGGTACCATCATCTGGCCGCTGATCCGCTACTCCTACGACACTCATAATCTCGATCTGCCGACGCCGGCGCCGTCGCCGCCGACCTGGCGGCTGACCGAGGCGCAATGCAAGCCCGTGGTCGAGAAGAAGGGGCTGAAGAGCTGCCGCGACCTCGAATACAACTGGCTCGGCACCGACGATCAGGGCCGCGACGTGGTGGCGCGGCTGATCTACGGCTTCCGCATCTCGGTGCTGTTCGGCCTGACCCTGACCTTCTTCTCGTCGATCGTCGGCATCGCCGCCGGCGGCATCCAGGGCTATTTCGGCGGCTGGGTCGATCTGATCTTCCAGCGCCTGATCGAGGTCTGGAATGCGATCCCCTATCTTTATCTGCTGCTGATCCTCTCGGCGGTGCTGGTGCCCGGCTTCTTCACCTTGCTCGGCATCCTCTTGCTGTTCTCCTGGGTTTCGCTGGTCGGCCTGGTGCGCGCGGAGTTTTTGCGCGGCCGCAACTTCGAATACATCCAGGCCGCGCGCGCGCTCGGCGTCTCCAATGCCGTCATCATGGTGCGGCATTTGCTGCCGAACGCGATGATCGCGACCATGACGTTCCTGCCCTTCATCGTCTCCAACTCGGTGATGACCTTGACCGCGCTAGACTTCTTGGGCTTCGGCCTGCCGCCGGGCTCGCCTTCACTGGGCGAATTGCTGTCGCAGGCGAAAGCCAACGTGCAGGCGCCGTGGCTCGGTCTCACCGGCTTCTTCTCGGTGGCGATCATGCTGTCGCTTCTGATCTTCATCGGCGAGGCCGTGCGCGACGCCTTCGATCCGCGCAAGACGTTCAAGTAACAAGATCTGCAGGTGACCAGCATGGACGCCGTCAACCAACCGCTGCTCGCCGTCAGCGATCTCTCGGTAGCCTTTCATCAGCAGGGCCGCACCTCGCTTGCGGTCGATCACATCTCGTTCGAGATCAAGCGCGGCGAATGCGTCGCGCTGGTCGGCGAATCCGGCTCCGGAAAATCGGTCAGTGCGCTCAGCGTCCTGAAGCTGTTGCCCTATCCGCAGGCCACCCATCCGTCGGGCAGCATCCGTTTCAACGGGCGCGACCTGCTGCCGCTGTCCGAGCGGGAGATGCGCGAGGTCCGCGGCAGCGACATCTCGATCATCTTCCAGGAGCCGATGACTTCGCTCAATCCGCTGCACACCATCGAGCACCAGATCACCGAGATCCTGCATCTGCACCGGCCGATGTCGAACAGCGCGGCGCGGACGCGGACGTTGGAACTGTTGACCCAGGTCGGCATCCCCGAACCGGAGACGCGGCTCGGCAGCTATCCGCATCAATTGTCCGGCGGACAGCGCCAGCGCGTCATGATCGCGATGGCGCTCGCCAATGAGCCGGATCTTCTGATCGCCGACGAGCCGACCACCGCGCTCGACGTCACCGTGCAGGCGCAAATCCTGGCGCTGCTCGCCGACATTCGCGCGCGGCTCGGCATGAGCCTCTTGTTCATCACCCACGATCTCGGCATCGTTCGCCGCATCGCCGACCGCGTCTGCGTCATGAACGGCGGCAAGATCGTCGAGCAGGGCGAGGTGGAGCAGGTGTTTTCGGCGCCGAAGCATCCCTACACCAAGGCGCTGCTCGCCGCGGAGCCGAAGCCTGATCCGGCGCCGCCACGGCCAGCCGCGCCGGTGGTGATGTCGGCGGACGATCTCAAGGTCTGGTTTCCGATCAAGCGCGGCCTGTTCCGCTCGGTCGTCGGCCACATCAAGGCGGTCGATGGCGTCAGCGTCGCGGTGCGCAAGGGCGAGACGCTCGGCGTGGTCGGCGAATCCGGTTCGGGCAAGACCACGCTCGGTCTCGCTTTGCTGCGGCTGATCTCCTCCGACGGACCGATCGTATTTCTTGGTCACAATATCCAGGGCCTGAAGTTCAAGCAGGTCCGCCCTTACCGACGCGACATGCAGATCGTGTTCCAGGATCCGTTCGGCTCGCTGTCGCCGCGCATGTCGGTCGGCGACATCATCGCGGAAGGCTTGAGCGTGCATCAGCCCGATCTGTCGCGCGGCGAACGCGAGGAACGTGTCGTCAAGGCGCTGAACGAAGTCGGGCTCGATCCCGACACGCGCTTCCGCTATCCGCATGAATTCTCCGGCGGCCAGCGCCAGCGCATCTCGATCGCGCGCGCCGCGGTGCTGGAGCCGAGCTTCATCGTGCTGGACGAGCCGACCTCGGCACTCGACATGCTGTTCCAGTCGCAGATGGTCGACCTGCTGCGCGAGCTGCAGCGCAAGCGCGAGCTGACCTACATGTTCATCTCGCATGATCTGCGCGTGGTCGCGGCCCTCGCCAGCCATCTGATCGTGATGCGCAACGGCAAGGTGGTGGAGGAGGGGCCGGCTGCGACCCTGTTCAAGTCGCCGAAGTCCGACTACACGCGCGCCTTGTTCGCCGCCGCCTTCCGCAACGAGGCCGCCGACGGCGGCGCGGTCGCGACGTAGAGCCGCGGTCTCCGTGTGCGGTGATCAGTGCGCATGTTCGGCCTTCGCATCTCGCCGGCTCTGCGCCGGCAGAGCGACAGCACACCCTGCCGAAAGCGGAGCCGCCGCATGACATTGCGTGTTTGGTACTGCCGTTTTCTTCTATCTTAAGGATTGCGCGCTACTTCGGTCACATGCGCGCACGCTCGTCAGGAGAAGCTGACCTTGCCAGCGCCTCGCGGCGGCCCGCGTCGTTGCCGCCAGCGGGCGCAACTACGCGTATCGCTTACCTGGAATCGATCCGCGGCCTTGCCGCCGTCCAGGTCCTGTTGCTGCACCTGTTTTCTGGCTTCGTGCCGGACCTGGTATTTCCTGCTCCGACCTCGGCCCTGGCGGCGTCCATCCATCTCTCGCCGTTCTATTTTCTCTATGATGGTTACTCGGCAGTTTACATTTTCTTCTGCCTCAGCGGCTACGTCCTTACGCGTTCATTCGAGCGCACGTCGGATTGGCCACCGGCGCAGATCCTCGCGCGCGCGGTTCGCCTCGGGCTGCCGGCGCTGGGCGCGGCCGTCTTCGCCGGAAGCCTGATGCTCATCGTCGGCAAGGCGAATGTCGAGGCGGGAAGGCTGATAGGCAACGCCTGGCTCAGCCACCAGTGGAATCCCCATCTCTCGCTGTTGTCGATCGTGCGTGACGGCACCATCAACGCGCTGTTTCTGGGCTATCGCGATATGCCTGGGTTGGCGTCGCTCGCGCCCTGGCAAACCTCGGTCGGGCAATCCTTCGTCGCGCCGTTTTGGACGCTTAGCATCGAATTCTACGGCTCGATCGTGATCCTGCTGCTGTGCTGGTGTGCGCGGTGCTCGCGGCAACTCTGGTGGGCCGCAATCGTGCTCGGCATGGCCTTCACGCTCCGCAGCGCCTATGTCTGCTTCTTCGTTGGCCATCTGCTCGCAGCCTTTCACGTTGCGGAACGGCCGGCATCGAAACCCACGCTCTTGCCGCTGGCGCTCGTGGTCTCGGGCGTGGCATGCTGCGTGATGGCGGATGTCTGGCAGCCGGAATGGCTCGTTCGCCTCTGCTATTACCAAACCTATTGGCTGTTTCCCGGCCAGGCTCCGCAGATGCTGCAGAAGTCCTTTGGCGCGATCCTGCTGCTTGCCGGCATCATCAATCTTCAGGCGTGCCGCGACGCCTTGTCGAATCCGTGGTTGGTGTCGCATTCCCGATTGTCGTTCCCGCTCTATCTCGTGCACTGGCCGATCATGTGCGGCCTCGCTTCGGCGGCACTCGTGCATCTGAGCCGGATTACAGGCGTGGGACTGGCGCAATTTTCCGCCATTGCACTTGGCATCGCCGCGAGCGCGGCGGCGAGCTTCGCCTTCGCGGCGGTCGACCGCTACGCCGTTGGTGTGTCGCGGCGCTTGCGCCGCCTGACAGTCGGTCCGCCCGCGATCATGCCACCTGCGGGCGCCCCTGATGCCGCCAGCGCGGCGCTGCCGGGCGGAGCCGATATCCTTGCAGGCGGTCCCTGCGCGCACCATCGGGCGGCGACCACGGTCTAATCGAACCAGCCCTGCCGCACGAACCACAACAACGGCAGCACGCCGCTGGCGATCACGGCCAGCCAGGCGAGCGGATAGCCGAAGGTCCAATTCAGCTCGGGCATGTTCTTGAAGTTCATGCCCCAGATGCCCACCAGGATGGTCGGAGGCACGCCGACGACCGAAACGATGGTGAGGATCTTGAATAGGTCGTTCTGCTGGATGTTGATGAAGCCGAGCACGGCATCGAGCAGCAGCTGGATCTTGTCCGACAGCCGGGTTTCGTAGTCGCTCAAGGAGAGCACATCCTTCGAGACGGAGTCGAGGCGCTTCTTCGCCGACGGCGTCATCCATTCGCTGCCGGTATCACTGGTGAAGGCTGCGATCCGCTGCACGCCGAGCAGGACGTCGCGGGCCCGCGCCAGCTTGTCGGCCAGCACGCCGATCCTCTGCAGCGCCTCGCGTAACCTGCGGCTGGACCGGACCGGCTTCTTGCTCCTGACGAGGCCTCCCGTGAAGACCTCCTTGGACAAGGCATCGGTGGTCGTGCCGAGATGCTCGAGCACATCCGCGCCGCGGTCCACCATGGTCTCCAACAGGGCGGCGAAGACGCACATGCCGGTCACCAGATTTTCGTCGGTGTCGAGGCGTTTTACGATGCCGTCGAAGATCGGCAGCACCGAAAACCTGACGGTCACGAGCACGCGCGCATCGACGATGAAACCAACGGGCGTCAGGTGTGGCTCGCCCTCGGCGTCGATGCTCACGGCGGGCGTACTCAGGTAGATCTTGCCGTGATCGGAGATGAGGCGGCTCGAAGCCTCGATCTCGCTCAAGGCCGCCTCCGACGGGATCTTGATGTCGAGGAGGCGTTCGACGGAACGCTTCTCCTCGTCGGAGGGATCGAGCAGATCGATCCAGATCGCGCCCTCGGGCAGCTCGCCGCCGATCTTTGTGAGATCGTCGATATGGGTCCGGTATGTCCTGAGCAAGCGATTGTCCCCGCGGTGGCTATGAACGACTAGCGGAATAACCCGCTACTGCGTCAGGCGTTTCCAAGGCAGCGGAATCTTCGTCAGAGACCAACGCGGCACGCCGGCAAATGACATGACGTACTTTTCCGGATTGCTGCAAGCGGGCCGCCGGGCGCCTTGAGGCTCGGGCTCACAAGGCGATTTGCCCGACGGTGCGTTTCGCAAAAACCTGTCCAGCCCTTCGGATAAAAAGAAATAGCTTGTGTCGTCGGGCAAATCAGCTGCATTAATTTGTGCGTCCCGTCTCCTTCAGGAGGGGCGTTTCGCGACCGTCACGGACGTGGGAAGCGGGATGCGGTGGGCGTGTCGGGTTGCAGCGCGAGTCATTCGCGCCGACGAACGATCCGATGCGCACGGCGAAGTCGTGTGGTTCTGGCATCCCGGCGCTGATGCCAAGTTGGCGACGATGCTCGCGCATCACGCCGGCGACAGGGGCAAGAAAGCCGGTCCCTGGGAAGATCACGTATAAGCCGTAAAGCCATCGCGCAGGGAAGGCCGGTTGTTCGGCTGTCACCTGTGGTTCTGCCGCGTGCTTTCTTCCGCACGCGGACCATGGGTGCAGTTGGCACCCGGCCTTCCCTGCGCCCTCCGTCGTTTCGAGGGCCATCGTTCTTGCAAAGCTCGGGCGGATCACGCCGCGAGATCGCGGACGTTTGGCTCGATGCTGTTTGATAGGTGAATCGGATTGGCGCGTTCCACGTCGTTGCGACGGTCGGAGCGTGAACTCGGGGTTTTGTCATTGCGAGCGGAGCCAAGCATCCGGGGCCACACGGCAAACCTGGATTGCTTCGTCGCTTCGCTCCTCGCAATGATGCCGCAGATGGAGGATGTGTAGGGTAGGCAAAGCGAAGCGTGCCCACAGTTCTCGGAAGCGCTCATGTACAAAGAGGTGGGCACGCTTCGCTTTGCCCGCCCTACGATTTGGGCGCGAAGAAGCGCTTTGCCGCCTCTACGCAAGCCGCTTGATCGCCAGCGCGTCGCTGCCGCTGGCCTTGATCCGCGCGATGGCATCGCTTGTGGTCTCGATCGCGGTCGCCATGTGAAATGCATTGGCGTGCACGATCGTCTCCGCATCGCGAACGATGGCGACATGGCCCTTCCAGAAGATCAGGTCCCCGCGCCGGGGCTGGCGCGCCTCCTCTTCGGTCAGCTTGCGGCCGACGCCCGCGAGCTGCATGTCGCTGTCGCGCGGGCAGAGCAGGCCCGCGGCGTTCATCGAGAGCTGCACGAGGCCGGAGCAGTCGATGCCGAAGCTGCTCTTGCCGCCCCAGAGATAGGGCGTGCCGAGGAAGCGCTCGGCGACCGCGACGTAGTCCGGTTCAAGCGCGCCGAGTTGAACGACGTGCTGCTGCGGCACGAACCAGCCCTCGTTTGTCACGACGAAGCCTGCCTCCTCGCGCGCAATCGCGATCGTGGATCCCAGCACCAGCGTTTCGACAGGCGGCAGCTTGATCGACGGTCCCGGAAACGCGAAGGTCCTGATGGCGCTGACCTTGTGCGTCGGCGACGCGGCGGGTTTGCCCAGCGCAGCCTCCGGCAGCCAGCCGACATAGCTGTCGGCTTCGAGCTGGCCCCAGGCCCAACCCTCGCCATTGCGATCGTAGATGGTGACGTGCTCGCCGCGCAGCGCCTGCGTCACCTGCTCCGCGCCTGCAAATGGCTGCGCGCGCACCGGCGCGATCGCATCGGACACGACGAGCGTATCGCCTTCGACGAAGCTGCGAGCTTCGACTTGGCCTTCAAGGAATTTCGCGGCGATGTCGCCGCGGGCCGGTGTCAGGCGGCGATCAGCCATAGCGTTCACTCAAGAGCTTGTAGAGCGCCCGCGCGCCCTGGCATTCGCCGCCTTCGGGGCGGCCCGGCTTCGCCGATGGCGTCCAGGCGAAGATGTCGAGATGCAGCCAGCTCTTGGCGTGTTCGACGAAACGCTGCAGGAACAGCGCGCAAGTGATCGAGCCGGCGAAGCCGCCTGATGGTGCGTTGTTGATGGTGGCGACTTTCGAGTCCAGCCATGCATCGTAGGGCGCCCATAGCGGCATCCGCCACAGCGGATCGTGCTCGGCCATCGCACAGCGCGCAATGTCGGCGGCCAGCTTGTCGTCCTGGGTGTAGAACGGCGGCAGATCGGGCCCGAGCGCGACACGCGCGGCACCTGTCAGCGTTCCCATGTCGATCAGGAGATCGGGTTTCTCCTCATCGGCGAGGGCGAGCGCATCGGCGAGGATCAGCCGGCCTTCCGCATCGGTGTTGCCGATCTCGACCGTGATGCCCTTGCGCGACGGGAACACGTCGAGCGGGCGGAAGGCGTTGCCGGCGACCGCGTTCTCGACCGCGGCGATCAGCACGCGCAGCCGCAGCTTGAGTCCGGCGTCCATCACCATCTGCGCCAGCGCCAGCACGTTGGCCGCGCCGCCCATGTCCTTCTTCATCAAGAGCATGCCGCTCGACGGCTTGAGATCGAGCCCGCCCGTGTCGAAGCAGACGCCTTTGCCGACCAGCGTCACCTTGGGATGTGCGGCATCGCCCCAGTTCAGCTCGATCAATCGCGGCGCGCGCGGCGAGGCCATGCCGACGGCGTGGATCAGTGGAAAATTCTGCTGCGTCAGCTCATCGCCGACGATGGATTTGAACTGCGCGCCATGGCGTTCGGCGAGCTCGCGCGCGGCCGCCTCCAGCTCGACGGGGCCCATGTCGTTGGATGGCGTGTTGACGAGATCGCGCGCCAGCGTGGCGGCCTCCGCCATGCGTGTCAGCTCCGCGGCGTCGACGCCGTCAGGCGGCACCAGCTTGACCTCGGGCGCCTCGCCCTTGCGGTAACGGGTGAAGCGGTAGCTGCCGAGCGCGAAGCCGAGTGCGGCCAGGCGCGCATCATGCGGAGCGTTGGCGAAGCGATAGGTGCCGGCCGGCAGCAGGCCGGGCAGGCTGCCGGCGCGGAACGGATCACGATAGCGTGCGGTGTCGTCTTCAAGGCCGAACAGCACCTGCGCGATCTCACCTTCGGCAGAGGGCAGGACCAGGCTGGCGCCCGGCTTGGCGGCATAACCATTGGCCTGCGCGAATTGCCGCGCCGGAGCCGGCAGCGCGTCGCGGATCGCCGGCCAGCTCGATTTGGTAGCGAAAATGATCGGGATCGCCGCTGCGCTGGGCGCGGTCTCAAAAATCGATGACATGCGGTCTCATTCCTTCAGCGGGCCGACGCAGTCTGCAGAATTCGCAGAGTTTGGCCGCGGCTGCAATCGCGAGCTGCCGCACTATGTTAGGTTCCGGGCGCGGAGATGGCAGCTCAAATGACGAAGAGAGAACCCTGATCATGATCCTTGAAACCTATCTGCGCTGCTTCGTCGACGCAGATGCCCTCGATGCGACGGTCAGTTTCTACAAGGCGCTGCTCGGCGGCGAGGAGACGTTGCGCTTCGCCTATCCGGAGACTGGCCTCGAGCTTGCCGCGGTATCCTCGCCGCGCCTGTCCGTGCTGGTGATCGCGGGCGAGGCAACCAAACGTGAGCCGTTCGAGGCGACGGCGCTGACCATCAAGGTCTCCAGCCTCGCGCACTATGCGGACGTGCTGCGTGCGAATGGCGCGGTGGAGCTCGATCCGGTCCAGACAACGCCGGTCGGGCAGAAGATGCGATACCGGCATGCGGATGGGATGGTCGTCGAATATGTCGAACACAGCTCCTGATCCGGACATATCCGGACCAGCTTTGACCCGGCACGAATGGCAGCGTTAACCCGCCGTTAGCGTTAACGCTTTATTGCTGGCGTCCATCGGGTTCGACCCGCTCGTTTCAGAGTCCGTGTGACATGCGTCAGCAGCCCCATCTCGTCAGGCTCCTCTCATCAGTCGCTTTGGTCGCCGTCATCGCGGCCGGTCTCGGCGGTTGCCAGACCATGTCGGATGTCACCGGCTCGCTCGGCATGCGATCGCAGCCGCAAGCACCGGCAACGCCGGAGCGCGCTGCCGAGGTCTATGGCGATCGCTATCGCGCCAACCCCAAGGATGCGAATGCCGCGGTCGCCTACGGTCAGGCGCTGCGTGCCAACGGCCAACGCGAGCAGGCGGTGGCCGTGCTCGAGCAGGCGACGCTGGCCAATCCCGGCAACAAGGTGGTGCTCGCGGCCTATGGCCGGGCGCTCGCCGACAATGGCAATTTCAAGCTTGCCTTCGACGTACTGGCCAAATCCCATACGCCCGCCAATCCGGATTGGCGGATCCTGTCGGTGCAGGGCACGGTGCTCGACCAGATGGGGCGTCACGACGACGCGCAGCGCTACTATGACAGTGCGCTCAAGATCATGCCCGGTGAGCCCAGTGTGCTGTCCAACCGCGGCATGTCCTACATGCTCTCGAAGGATCTGCCGCACGCCGAAGAGGCGCTGCGCCAGGCTTATGCGTCGCAGCGCGCGGATCCCCGCGTCAGACAGAACCTCGCGCTCGTGGTCGGCCTGCAGGGCCGCTTTGCCGAGGCGGAGAGCATCGCCAAGGCCGATCTGCCGCCCGATGAGGCTGCCGCGAACGTCGCCTATCTCAAGGAGATGCTGAAGGGCGGCAACGTCAAGCCGCAGCCGGGCCGCGGCAACATTCCGATGGCCTCGCTCAATCAGCCGCCGCAGTAATCGGGCACGACCCGCTCATTTCGTCAGCAAGCGGCGGCAGGTCTCGACGAACACCTCGGCACCGGTGACGATGTCGGCATCATCGGTGTTCTCGGTCCAGTGATGGCTGATGCCGCCGATCGAGGGCACGAACAGCATCCCTGCCGGCATGACGGTCGAGAGGAACTGCGCGTCGTGACCGGCGCCGCTCGGCATCCGCAATGATTTGCCGCCGGCGATCTCGGCACTCGCCGCCTCGATCGCATCCTGAAAGGTGCCGTCCATCATCGCCGGCGCTCCTTGCCTGAGGCGCTCGATCGCGACGCTGCACGGGCCTTGTGCCGTGGCCTGAGCGGCCATCTCCGCGAGCAGCCGCTCCAGCCGATCGACCACATCAGGGTCGTCGTCGCGCATTTGGAACAGCATCTCGGCGCGGCCCGGAATGATGCTGGGTGCGCCGGGATCGAGCGTGATGCGGCCGGTTGTCCAGACGGTGCGCGGGCCGCAGGTCCCGGGGAAGCGTTCGTCGATCGCGACGCAGAACTTCGCCAGTGCCAGGCCTGCGTCCTTGCGGATCGCCATCCGCGTGGTGCCGGCGTGGTTCTGCTCGCCGGTGAAGCTGATGCGGTATTGCCAGATGCCGACGATCGAGGTGACGACCCCGATCTTGAGATGATCGCGCTCCAGCGTCTCGCCCTGCTCGATATGGGCCTCGAGATAGCCGATGTGGCGGCCACGCTCGACGTGTACGCGCGGCCTCTCGGCGAGGCCGGCGCGGGCCAGCGCGGCGCGCATCGGCTCCTGGTCGCTGCGGTTGCGAGCCGCATCGATCTCACTCTCGCTGACATCGCCGATATAGGAGCGGCTGCCGAGGAAGCTGCCGAAATGCCCTTCCTCGTCACACCAGGCGGCGACCTCGACGGCACCGTCGACCGCGGGATCGGGATTGAGCACGCGGGCGGCCTCCAGCGCATAGACCACGCCGAGCGGCCCATCGAGCCAGCCGGCATAGTTCTGGCTCTCCAGATGCGATCCCGCGAGCAGCTTGCGTCCCGGCTTG
>NZ_JBARGP010000185.1:0-5299 GCF_049798375.1 Bradyrhizobium sp. | reverse complement strand
CTGCAGGACATGGCGATGAAGGCGAGGGCGCCGATCATCGGGCTCTATGACGCCGGCGGCGCCCGCATCCAGGAAGGCGTCGCCGCGCTCGCGGGCTATTCCTACGTGTTCCGCCGCAACGTGGTGGCGTCAGGTGTGATCCCGCAGATCTCCGTCATCATGGGCCCTTGCGCCGGCGGCGACGTCTATTCGCCGGCCATGACCGACTTCATCTTCATGGTGAAGAATACGAGCTACATGTTCGTCACCGGCCCCGACGTGGTGAAGACCGTCACCAACGAGGTCGTCACCGCCGAAGAACTCGGCGGCGCGTCGGTTCACGCCACGCGCTCCTCGATCGCGGACGGCGCCTTCGAGAACGACGTCGAGGCGCTGCTGCAGATGCGGCGGCTGATCGACTTCCTGCCGTCGAACAACACCGACGGCGTGCCGGAATGGCCGAGCTTCGACGACATCGAGCGGGTCGACACGTCGCTCGACACGCTGATCCCGGACAATCCGAACAAGCCCTACGACATGAAGGAGCTGATCCTCAAGGTCGTGGACGAGGGCGATTTCTTCGAGATCGCGGACGCCTTCGCCAAGAACATCGTCACCGGCTTCGGCCGCATCGCAGGGCGCACCGTGGGCTTCGTCGCCAACCAGCCGATGGTGCTGGCGGGCGTGCTCGACTCGGACGCCTCGCGCAAGGCAGCGCGTTTCGTCCGCTTCTGCGATGCCTTCAATATCCCGATCGTCACCTTCGTCGACGTTCCCGGCTTCCTGCCGGGCACCGCCCAGGAATATGGCGGCCTGATCAAGCACGGCGCGAAATTGCTGTTCGCCTATTCGCAATGCACCGTGCCGCTGGTCACCATCATCACCCGCAAGGCCTATGGCGGCGCCTTCGACGTCATGGCGTCCAAGGAGATCGGCGCCGACATGAACTACGCCTGGCCGACCGCACAGATCGCTGTCATGGGCGCCAAGGGCGCGGTCGAGATCATCTTCCGCGCCGACATCGGCGACGCGGACAAGATCGCCGCGCGCACCAAGGAGTATGAGGATCGCTTCCTGTCACCCTTCATCGCGGCCGAGCGCGGCTATATCGACGACGTCATCATGCCGCACTCCACCCGCCGCCGGATTGCGAGGGCGCTGGCGATGCTACGCGACAAGCATGTCGAGACGCCTATGAAGAAGCACGACAATCTGCCGCTGTGAGCAATGTCGTAGTCGGAGTAGGGCGGATTAGCGAAGCGTAATCCGCCGATCTGCATGCGCCGTGTTTGGCGCGATAGTTGGCGGCTTACGGCTGCGCCTAAGCCGCCCCACGACTCTGAGGAACTGCGCCGATCTGCCGCGATGGCAAGTCGCCGTTAACCATCTATCTTAACTAACAATTAATTGTGCGTTTGCGGCCGTCCGCCACCACGCCTAGCTTTTGGGGCAGGGGACGGTGGTCAAAAGAGTTGGTGCGTGCCATGGCGTATCGTGGATTTCGAAGGTTTTTTGCCGGTGTTGCGATCGCCGGAGCCGTGCTTGTTGTGTCAGTGGACATGGCCTCGGCGAGGTCGGGCGGAGCGGCACCGGGGCATGGAAGCTTTGCCTCGGCCCATGCGATGATGCGCCCGCACGGCATCGGCGGTTTCCACCGTCACGGTCATTTCGTCGGCGGCATCTATTGGCCGGGCTATGCCGACTACGGCTATGGCTCCGGGCCTTATGGCGCCCCGGTCGGCGAGGCCGTGGCGCCGCAGCCAACCGACGTCCATACCACCTATACCTACGACGTGCCCTGGGACTGGGCCCATCGCTATCCGCCGAACGTGACCCCGTCGGACCGACCTTACGTATCGAGCTGTCCGACCGAAAGCGTGAGCGTGCCGGGCCGCGGCGGCGAGCAGACGGTCAACATCACCCGCTGCTACTGATCGGCTGGCGCCATCGCTTGGGTGCTCCGGCCGATATGCATTGTCGTCCCGACCTTGCGCTGGGACCCATACTCCCCGGCGCTGAGGTAGGTGATCAATAGCGAGGCGTCGACGAGCACGGCTGCCGCGCTCGCGAGCCCGTGTCCCTGGTTGGATCTCAGCCGCGGTCGATCGGAAGGTCTTGATTTGAGGACTCTCTCTCGGCGGGCACGGGCATACCAATCCGGTCCATCAAATCCTTCAGATCATCCAGCCGGTGATTGAGCACGCGGTACCCTTCGGCGATCGTCCACCGCAATTCATCCAGCGCGCCGGGTGCCTGATCAGGAAAATGCGCCAGATGATAGATGAACTCGTTCAAGACGGCTCTGACTCCATAGAGATCATCATGGGCCAGCTTTTGCACGTCGAGTTGACCGAGCAGTCGCTGGACGAAGCTATGGCGGGTGGGCGGCACGTGGCGCAGATCGACGAACCGGTTGACGTGGAATGCACGCGGGGTCTGGTCGCTGCCGGCGGCATGCGCCAAGGCCGCGCGCACATTTTCGTCGCTGAGATCTTCGGTGTCGATCGACAATGTCTTGGCGAACAGCGGCTTGTGCTGTTCGATCAGGCTATGCGTCTTGTCGTAATACCAGGCGAACTTGTCGTGCAGGGACAGCGCAGACCATTCGTCTTTCGACATCTCGCCGAAATGAAATGCGGTCGGCCGCTTGCTCTTGGCAATCGGGGAAGTCGCATAATAGAAATGGTTCTGGGGCGACAGCTCGGCGTTTTCCACCAGGCTCGCGATGCAAGCCTGGCGATCGCGGCGGCGAAGATGAACCACGGTGACCTGGTCGCCCAGCTCCTCGGCGATGATCGGCAGCACGGCCGCGTAACCGTTCCCGGTCACGCAGGCAGAAGGGCTGTGCCGAATCAATTCGCGGATCTCAGTCTCGAAAGACGGATCCCTGGTTTCGACCCAGTTGCAAAACAGTGTGTTGAGCTCACTCGACGCCCATTCATGCTGGGCAGTCTCGCCGGAACCCCGGTGGTCAAACACTTCTTGCATGATCCGGGCAAGTGACGTTGTGCCGTCGCGACCCGTCCCAACGCAGAGGATGCGCAGTGCCGAACTGCCCCCTCTGTCCTTGCCGCTGGGAGGGGAGGAACGACCATTGGCGGATCCCTGCGCAGCCGGCCGCGACAACCGTCGCAGTTCGTAGGATGCCAGCTCCCACTGCCGCTTATAGCTGTCGCGTTCGTCCCGGAGCTTTCCGAGCAAAATATTGGCTTCGTTGTGATCCGCTTCTGGTGATCGCAGCTTTCCTGCAGCGCCTGGATTTCTGACTGGAATGCATCGATCTGGAACTCTGGCGGCGTTGCCGGAGAGGGTTGAAATCTGCGGTAGGTATCTTTCAATATACGAATAACGCTCATGTTTTGAGACCAGCATACGCCTTCAGGTAAAAATGTGGGAGGCCCAAGCAGCGGTATCTAATTACAATGGCCGCGCTGATGTAAAGACAATCGGCTGTTTTCAGAAGCTGAGGTTTGGTACCAGAACGGCTGCCTGCTTGCCATCTCGAAACGGGTGAACGGCTGGGGATGGGATCCGATCCGGAACAGGGATTGCTGGTCAATGTGGCGAAATGACCGGCGGTCCTGCTTGCGCAAGGATCCGCCTTGTTCGTGACCTCAAAGGAAAAGAATCAGAATGGACAAAGCCATGCCTGCTGCCATCTTCGTGGTGCGCGCCAATGTGCCCGATGCGTCCAGGCGCCAGGCTTTCGACCAATGGTACCGCGACGTCCATTTGCCTGACGCGATCAAGAGCTTCGGCGTGCGCAAGGCATGGCGGTTCTGGAGCCTGTCCGATCCTGCGGTGCATCAGGCGCTGTATCAGTTCGACGACGCGGCCACGATGGAGCGCGCAATCGGCGGTGACGAGATGAAGCGGCTGATCGCCGACTTCAATCGCGACTGGCCCGATGTCACGCGCACACGCGAAAGTTTTACGGTGGCGGAAACCTTCGTGACTTGACGACGCCACGCGGTGCGTCATCGATGCCGAGCTGTTGCTGACGTTCATCTCGCTGGCCGCGAAATACCCTATCTGAACGCGCAGTTCAGTCGCCGTTCAGCCTGCCCGCGCAAATCTTCTCACGATCGATCTCTTGGATTCGGAGGAGAGCATGCAGCATCTTGGTTTTCTTAAAGTGGCCCTGGTTCTCGGACTTGGCGTTGCCGCCGGGACCTCCTTGCCTGTGTCGGATGCCGACGCCGCGCCACTGTCGCCGGCGCCGATCGTGCGCCAGGTACCACATTCGCCCAACGGAGACATTCATCGCGCGGTGACGTCGCGCGAGGAGGCCGGCCGGCTGGCGCCGCAACAGGTGTACTGGGGCCATCGCTGGCATCATCATCATTGGCACCACCGTCACTGGGGTTGGCGCCACCACCATCACTGGGGCTGGCGGCACCATTGGCACCGTCATCATTGGCGGCATTGGTGATGTCATCGCGGCGTGAACCCGCTGATGTCATTGTGTGACCTACGTACGAACCACCATCATCAACACATTTGAAGAGAGGAGACTCCGATGAGGATTCTTGCTGCCTCTGCCTTGGCTCTCGCTTTCGGCCTGTTCAGCCTGTCCGCGGCGCAGGCCGCGCCGCTCGGCCCGGTCATGCCGGCTGTCGAGCGGGGCGCCCCGTCTGCAGACATCATTCCCGTGGCGCAGGGCTGCGGCCCGGGCTTCCACCGCGGCCCCGCGGGCGCCTGTCGTCCGCTGTACACCTGTCCTCCGGGCTGGCACACGGGCCCGTACGGCAAGCGCTGCTTCCGCAACTGGTGATGACAAACTGATGCGAAGAAGTAGGATGGGTAGAGCGAGCGGGTCGGAAATTCCGACCTGCTCGCGAAACCCATCAGTACGCGGCTAATAAATTCAAGTAGCTAATTAATGGGTATCGCTTCGCTCAACCGATCTATGATGATCACTGGGCTAGGCTCACTTGCCGAGAAAGCCGAGCAGCAGCGCGTCGTATTTTTCGGGCGCGTCCAGGAACACCATATGGCCGGCATTCGGGATCACCTCGGCACGGCCCTCCTTCATCTGGCCAGCCAGCGTTTTGGCATCATCGGCATTCTGTCCCATCTTGGCCCGCAATGCTTCCGGCGCGTAAGGACGACCCGGCGCGTTGTGGTCGTCGGCGCCCATGATGAACAGGGTCGGCTGGGTGATCAGCGGGATCTCGTGCACCACCGGCTCGCGATAAAGCATCTGGTAGGACGCGACGTAGGCGCGCAGCCAATGCGCGTAGTCGGCGCTGCCCTTGATGTTGAAGCGCGCCTCGATGAATGGCGTAACCTGGTCCGGCGGCAGCTTCAGCGCGTAATT
>NZ_JBARGP010000184.1:0-9328 GCF_049798375.1 Bradyrhizobium sp. | reverse complement strand
TGTGGTTCAATTTCGGCTCGATGGTCGACACGCTGCTCGCCATGAGCGTGATCCCGATGGCGATCTTCGGCGGCGTCGTCGGCCTGGTGGTCACTGGCATCCCCTTCAGCGTCTCGGCCGCGATCGGCTTCATCGCGCTGTTCGGCATCGCCGTCATGGACGGCATCATCATCCTGTCGCAGTTCAACCAGCTCATCGACGAAGGCTATGACCGCATCAACGCGGTGATCCGAACCGGCGAACTGCAGCTGCGGCCGGTGCTGATGACCTGCGTCGTCGCCGGCGTCGGCCTGTTGCCGGCGGCGCTGTCGACCGGCATCGGCTCGCAAGTGCAAAAGCCGCTGGCGATCGTGGTCGTCACCGGCATGATGCTGGCGCCGATCGTGATCCTGGTGACCTTGCCGGTGCTGATCTCGTTCTTCTCGCGCCGCGCGCGCTGAGGCGGCGCGGCATGCCGCCCGGCTGTCGTTCTTCAACCTGTCAAACAACGTTCGCATGCGACCGCTTTTTCCGTCATTGCGAGCGAAGCGAAGCAATCCAGAATCTCTCTGCTGCGACAGTCTGGATTGCTTCGTCGCTTGCGCTCCTCGCAATTACGGCGACATGCAATATCGTTCTCGCGACGCAGTGCGCCCGAGTGATGTCTCGACATCGGCCCTCGCAAGTGATGAGGGCGCAGGGAAGACCGGGTATCCGCTGATACCCATGGTCCGCGTGCAAACAAAAAGCACGCGGCAGAACCACAGGATCAGCCAAATAGCCGGCCTTCCCTGCGCGATGGTGTTACGGCTTATACGTGATCTCCTCGGGGACCGGCGTTTTTGCCCCCGTCGTTCGCGTGCTCGTCAAAGCATCGCGACCTTAGCGCCAGCACCGGGGCGCCAGGACCACACGATTTCGCCGTCCGCGGCAATGTCAGTCGTCGGCGTCTTGCAACGCACCTGACCCCGCAGCGTCCACCGCATTGCCGGTCCAACGTTCGTGACGACGCGTTCGCCCCTCATCCGGACCGGAACGCGCGCAGCATAATCCTGATTTGCTGAATTTCGGAAGATATTTATTTTTAGCAGAACCTCTTGAAACGAGCCTTGTCTTTGAAATCGCGGGTGAAATGAGTTTTTTCGCGCAGCATCAGAGGTATGCGGCGCGAGCACTTCACCGACCGTGCTGGTTGGAACGGGCGGCGTGCCTCGGAGGTTGTTTCCAACGTTTCATTTTTGGAGCTCGTGATGGACAAGAAGGACGAGAAGCGTGTTCCGGACAAGCAGGGCGGGCACCACCTGCCTCCGAACGGGACCGAGAACCCGATGGATGATACCGATCGGAATGGAGACAAGGTCGTCGACCCAAGCAAGCAGATCCCGGCTGTCGAGTAGTACGAAGCGCGTGGAGCGGAATATGCGGCGCCAAGCGATGGGTATCGCTGCGCTCAATCATGCTACAAACTAACCGAACCCGTATAGCCTCGCCGGATTGTCGACTAAAATCTTCTTCCGGACTGCCGCGTCAGGTGCCCAGACTGCGAGCTGGTTCATCAGCCTGCCATCGTCGATCTGATAGAGCGGGCGGACCTCGGTCGGCTTGATGTCGGTGCGCAGGGTCGAGTCCGGGTGCGGCCAGTCGGTGCCCCAAATGATGCGATCGGGATTGGCTTCGATCAGTGCCTTGGCGAACGGCGCGGCGTCGGGATAGTCGGGGCCTTCGGTCGAGAGCCGATAGGAGCCGGAGATCTTCACATAGGCATTGCCGCTCTTCACCAACTCGATCAGATCGGGGAAGCCCGGCTGCGACAGGCCGAGCTTGGCCTGGGCGCCGCCGAAATGGTCGAACACCGCCGGTACCGGCGATGCCATGACCTGGTCCTTGATCGCCGCGATCATCGGGGTGTCGGTGTAGAGCTGCACATGCCAGCCGCGCGCCTTGATGCGATCGACCGCGGCCTGGAAGCGGGCGCGTCCGACCGCGGGATCGCTGATGCCGCCGGTCGCAAGATTGATGCGGATGCCGCGAAAACCTTCGCCTTGCATGCGGTCGAGATCGGCCTCCGGCGTCTTGTCGTCGATCACGGCGACGCCGCGCGCGTCATTGCCGCGCGCCTTGATCCCGAACAGCGTCGCCGCGTTGTCGGTGCCATAGACCGACGGGGTGACGATGACGACGCGCTGGATGTGCAACGCCTTGTGCAGCGCCGCCATCTCCTCCGGCGAGGCCTGTTCGGGCGTGTAGACGCGCCCAGTGAAGAACGGAAATTTGGCGGGATCGCCATGGATGTGGGTGTGGCAGTCGACCGCGCCGGCCGGAACGTCAAAATTCACCGCCGTCGCGGGCTGCGACGCTTTTGCGAGCGCGGTTCTGCTGGTCATGGTCACTCCGGCGGCAAGGGACGCAAGGACAAGGCTGCGGCGGCTCAGCATGATGGTCCTTCCATATCCAGGCGCGTTCGTTGCGCGCGACGCGTCCGTGTACTCAAAGCGTGATTGTTCGTCGCACGGAAGGCAAGTGCAAGAGACAAACTGCGCCTTAAGAGTTCGCCGGAACCGCACCCGCCTAACGCAGATGCGAAATCGCTGATGATCGACGTGAACACTTCCCTGTGATGTCAACGTGTCCAGCTCTCTGATAGTTTTGACGGCTCTATGCGATTTGCCGAACCAGGAGGGACCTCGAGCGGCATCCATCAACACGACCCTCGCTGCCGGGCAGGTGTGCCTCACAGGCAAGCGAGCGGGAGGTGTGCCGCGAGCCTCCGTCCGAAATGCTTAAGCAGAGCGAGGGACGATCATGATCAAGCTGAAAATCAACGGCCAGGAGCAGAGCTGGGATGGCGACCCGGATCTTCCGCTGCTCTGGTTTCTGCGCGACGAGGCCGGCCTGACCGGCACCAAATTCGGTTGCGGCCAGGCGCTGTGCGGCGCCTGCACCGTAATGGTCGACAACGATGCCGTGCGCTCCTGCATCACCTCGGTGTCCGACGTGGCCGATCGCGAGGTGACGACGATCGAAGGCCTGCATCCGACCGGCGACCATCCGGTGCAGAAGGCTTGGCGCCAGGTCAACGTTCCACAATGCGGATATTGCCAGGCTGGCCAGATCATGCAGGCCGCCGCGCTGCTCGCGACCAATCCGAAGCCGTCGCATGACGAGATCCGCGAGGCGATGGCCGGCAACATCTGCCGCTGCGGTTGCTATCAGCGGATCGAAAACGCCGTCCATCTCGCGTCCACGGGGGTGTGACATGAACATCATGAGCAGTTCGAACAAGCTTCGCGGCTTTGAAAAGGCCGTTCGCGTCGAGAACGTATCGCGCCGCACGATCCTGAAAGGTCTCGGCATCGCCGGCGGCTTCGTACTGGCCGCGCCAATCCTGTCGCGTCCGGCTTTCGCCTATGAGACCGGCGCCGGGAAGATGCCGCACGGCGTGGTGGTCGATCCCCGCGTCTTCGTCTCGCTCGCGCCTGACGGGACCGTCACCATCCTCGCCCACCGCGCGGAGATGGGCACCGGGGTTCGCACCAGCCTGCCATTGATCGTCGCTGAGGAGATGGAGGCGGACTGGACGCGCGTCCACGTTCAGCAGGCCCATGGCGACGAAGTCAAGTATGGCAACCAGGATACCGACGGCTCCCGCAGCACCCGGCACTACCTGCTGCCGATGCGGCAGATCGGCGCGTCGGCCCGCTTCATGCTGGAGCAGGCGGCGGCCAAGCGCTGGAACGTTCCTGTCATGGAGGTGAAGGCGGTCAAGCACGAGGTGGTGCATGACGCCAGCGGCCGGCGTCTCGGCTTCGGCGATCTTGCCGAGGATGCTGCGAAGGAGTCGGTGCCCGGGATCGAGGGGCTGAAGCTGAAGGACCCGAAGGACTTCCGCTATCTCGGCAAGGGTGAGATCTCGATCGTCGACCTGCACGACATCACGACGGGCAGCGCGCATTATGGCGGCGACATTCGCCTGCCTGGCATGAAGTATGCGGTCATCGCGCGACCGCCGGTCACCGGCGGCAAGCTGGTGTCGTTCGACGGCGAGGCGGCGCAGAAGGTCTCGGGCGTCGAGAAGGTCATGGAGGTGAAGGGCTGGCCCTGGCCGTCCAAATTCCAGCCGCTCGGCGGCGTGGCGGTGATCGCCCGCAACACGGGCGCCGCCATCAAGGGACGCGATGCGCTCAAGATCGTCTGGGACGACGGAGCCAATGCGAAATACGAGTCCGTCGCCTATCGCGCCGAGCTCGAGGCGGCGGCACGCAAGCCGGGCCTCGTCATCCGCAAGGAAGGCGACGTCGACGGCGCCTTGAAGACGGCCGACAAGGTTGTTGTCGGCGAGTACTACCTGCCGCACCTCGCCCATGTCAGCATGGAGCCACCGGTCGCGGTGGCCAACGTGAAGGGCGACAAGGCCGAGATCTGGGCGCCGGTGCAAAGCCCCGGCGGCACCCGCGAAGACGTCGCCAAAACCCTCGGAATTCCCGAGGAGAATGTCACCGTCAACGTGACGCTGCTCGGAGGCGGCTTTGGCCGCAAGTCGAAATGCGATTTCGCCTTGGAAGCTGCACTGCTGTCCAAGGAATTGGGAACGCCGGTCAAGGTGCAGTGGACGCGCGAGGACGACATTCATCATGACTTCCTGCACACGGTCTCGGTGGAGCGGATCGAGGCCGGGCTGAAGGACGGCAAGGTGGTGGCCTGGCGCCACCGCAGCGTCGCACCCAGCATCGCCTCGACCTTCGCGGCCGGGGCGGTGCACCAAGCGCCGTTCGAACTCGGCATGGGCCTGATCGACGTGCCGTTCGAGATCGCCAACATCCAATGCGAGAATCCGGAAGCGGCCGCCCATACCCGGATCGGCTGGTTCCGCTCGGTCTCGAACATCCCACACGCCTTCGCGGTGCAATCCATGGTCGCCGAGATTGCGCAGGCGGCGGGGCGCGATCCCAAGGACATGCTGCTGGAGATGATCGGGTCGCCCCGGCACGTCGATCTCTCCTCGGTGAAGGACCCCTGGAATTACGGCGAGCCTTACTCCAGCTATCCGATCGATACCGCCCGGCTGCGCAAGGTGGTCGAACTGGTCGCCGAGAAAGCCGGATGGGGTCGGTCGCTGCCGAAGGGACACGGGCTCGGCATTGCCGCGCATCGCAGCTTCGTCAGCTACATCGCGACCATCGTCGAGGTCGCCGTCGACGAGAAGGGCAAGCTGACGGTGCCGCGCGTCGATACCGCGATCGATTGCGGCACCTACGTCAATCCCGAGCGCATCAGCTCGCAGATCGAAGGCGCGGCGATCATGGGGCTCGGCCTCGCCAAATATGGCGAGATCACCTTTAAGGACGGAAGGGTGCAGCAGAAGAACTTCGACGACTTCCCGGTGCTCCGGATCGACGAGTCGCCGCTGGTCACCAACGTGTACATCGTGCCGCCGGCTGCCGACACGCCTCCGAGCGGGGTCGGCGAGCCCGGGGTGCCGCCGTTCGCACCGGCGCTCGTCAATGCGATCTTTGCCGCGACCGGCAAGCGCCTCCGCGCGATGCCGATCGGCAAGCAACTGGAGGCCTAGCCGGGAACTGACGTTCGCAATCCCTGTTCATTGAACTTGATCTCTCAAGAGAGGACAGGACAATGAGCACGACCTTCAAGGCGCTCGCGGTGACATTCATCCTCGCGGGCGCCATTGGCTTCGCCACGCAGCAAGCGGTGGCGGAAGACAACACGCCGCCGACCACGGCAACCCGACCCGCCGCCAACGGGCCGGATCAGAGCTCGGTGCCGAATGCGGCGCCGCCGGCCACACGTACGGAGACCACAGGACAATCGGCGCCGGATCCCAAGATCAAGGAAATGAACGATCGCGAGCGCAGCAAGGTCGAACGCGAAGGCAAGTGAGGCCCAGCCGCTCCAGCGATCGAGCGCGCGTACGATCTCCGTGACGTTAGCCTCGGCCGGGCGTGACCCATCGACCCGCAGCACAGGACAGGGCAGGCGGGCGAGCCAGGTCTCGTGCTTGGACAGATTGCGTCCCTCGCGCGTGCCGTCCTCGTAATGCGAGGTCCATTCGACGAACGATTCCGTCTCGTCGTGGCGCCAGCCGCCCGGCGCGACGGCATCAGCTCCGAAATGGGCGGCCTCGCGGTTGCGCAGCCGTTGCAGGCGCAGTTCGCGCGGCGTCTGCACGAAGACGACAAGATCGAAATGCGAAATCAGCTCATTGCCCCAGCCGACCACGGAGCCGCTCAGCACCCAGTCGGCACGCGGCAGGAACATCTCCTGCATCAGCCGCAGCCGCTCGGCCGCTGCGCCTGGTAGGGCGGCACAGTGGGCAGCCAAAAATAGTCGTCGCTGTCGTGTTGCGGCAGCGCGAGGACATTGGCCAGCGCACGGCCGAGCGTCGTCACGCCCGAGCCGGACGCGCCCATGATGTGGATGCGACGCCTTTGCATGGTGTGTCCGATCACTGCCCCGACGGCGTGCGCAGGCCGTGCCAAGCGTCGCGTATCTGGTGATAGTGCACTTCGGGCAAATAGTCCGGCGTGTTGAGCGCGAGGTTCTTCACATCGAGCCGCCCGATCGCACTGAGCAGCGTGTAGGAGGCGACGACGCGGTCGCGCTGCGCGCCGATCAGCCGCGCCTTGGCCTGGATCAGGTCGGACTGCGAGTTCAGCACGTCGACCGTGGTGCGCTGGCCGCCCTGGGCCTCTTTGGAGACGCCCTGCAAGGCGACGGTGGCAGCGCGCACCTCGGATTCCGAGGCGGTGACGGCGATCTTGGCGCCTTCATTGGCGACCCAGGCGCTGATCGCCGCGGTGCGTGCCTGGTTGCGGACCTGGTCGAGCACGAGCCGGCTCTGGGTCGTGAGCTCCTTGGCCTGACGGGTCTGCGAGGCCGCCATGCCGCCGTCGTAGATCGGCGCCGTGACGTTGGCGGTGAGCGAGGCCTGATCGGTGCCGAACGTCCCGAGGGTGGGATCGGAATCGCGGCTACGGCTGACATTGCCTTGCAAGGTCACGGTCGGCAGCAGCGTGCCTTCCGCGATCCGGATCGCGGTCGAGGCGGCATCGACGTCGAAGCCGGCCGCGGTCACCGCCGGATTCTCCTTGGCGGAGAGCACGATCGCGTCCTCGCGGCTGCGCGGCAGCAGCCGGTCGATCGGATCGGCCGCCTTCAATACGCCGGGTGGACTGCCGATCACCTGCGCATAGGTCGCCTGGCTGATGGCAAGGTTGACCTCGGCCGCGTTGAGATCGGACTGGCCACGGGCGAGCCGCGCTTCGGCCTGCGAGCTATCGGTCGGGGTGACGTCACCGGCATTGAGGCGGCGCTGCGTGATCGACAGCGTTTCCTTCAAGAATGCGATGTTGGAGCGCTGCGCCTCGACCAGCGACTGGTTGGCGATCACGTTGGTGTAGGCGGTCACCGCGTCGAGCAGCACGCCCTGGCCGACATTGCGCAGCGCCTCGCGGCCGGACTGCACCTGCAGCTCCGCCTGCCGCACGCTGTTGGCGGTCCTGTTGCCGTTATACAGGGTTTGCGTCACGGTGACGCCGATCTCCCAGGGCTTCAATGTTGCCGATTGCACGACGTTGCCGGGCAACAGGTCACGCACCGCCTGCAGACCGACTCCAAGATTGGCGACGATCTGCGGCCGATAGCCAGACAGCGCCTGCGGCACGTTCTCGTCGGTGCCGCGCTGGCGGGCGCGCTCGGCATTGAGCTGCGGGCTGGTTTGGTAGGCTTTGACCAGGGCCGCGGCCAGATCCTCGGCGCGGGCCGGCGTGGCGGCGATCGCCACGCATGCGACGAGCGCGAGGCTCGCACCGCGCCCGAACACCCTGCCAGCGCCAAATTCTTTGGCTCGCCCCACCTGCGACTCCACGCGTCCCGTTTGGTCGCTTGTTACATGTTTAGACGGCGGAACAGCCACAGGCAAAGGGCGCTCAAGAAAAACCCCAGAGTTTTCCGCGATTTGATGTTGCGGCAGTGCCACAGACATTTTGGCTTTGGTCGCGATCAACGCGTCACGCGAGCGCATCAGCGCTTCGCGCGATGGCGCCAGCATTGAGCCCGTGGAACTACGGCGCGGTGATTTGACCGTAGCCGTCGTTCACGACGCGCCCATGTCGGCGCCCGATCAGGGCGCCGGCCTCGCCGTTGCCGATGTCACCGGTTCTTGTTGACCGGCTTGCGCTTCTCGATGAACGCCGCCATGCCCTCGGCGCGGTCTTCCAGCGCGAAGGTCGCATGAAACAGGTTGCGCTCGACATTCATGCCTTCGGTCAGCGTGGTCTCGAAGGCGCGGTTGACAGCTTCCTTCGCCATCGCAGCCGCCGGGCGCGACATCGCGGCGATCTTCTCCGCCGCCGCCATCGTCTCGTCCATCAGCTTGTCCGCAGGCACCACGCGGCTGACCAGGCCTGCGCGTTCGGCTTCAGTCGCGTCCATCATCCGCCCGGTGAGGCAGAGATCCATGGCCTTGGATTTGCCGATGGCGCGAGTCAGGCGCTGGGTGCCGCCGATGCCGGGAATGGTGCCGAGCGTGATCTCCGGCTGGCCGAATTTCGCGGTGTCGGCGGCAATGATGATGTCGCACATCATCGCCAGCTCGCAGCCGCCGCCGAGCGCATAGCCCGCGACCGCGGCGATGGTCGGCTTGCGGCATTTGGCGAGGCGGTCGCCGCCAATGTCAGCGAAGTCGGACGAGAACATGTCGATGAACGTCTTCGGCTGCATCTCCTTGATGTCGGCGCCGGCGGCGAACGCCTTCTCGCTGCCGGTCACCACGATGCAGCCAATGGCGTCGTCGGCTTCGAGATCATCGACCGCCGCCGCGATCTCGCTGAAGACGCCGAAGGACAGGGCGTTGAGCATTTTCGGGCGGTTCAGCCTGACGATGCCGACCGCACCTTTGCTCTCGACGATGATGTGCTCGAAGACGCTCATGCTTGACCCCTGCAAGAAAAATCAGCGGCCAATGTGCCCGCTGGCAGGGTGCGCTTCAAGTGGGAGGGGCAATTGCAGCGGCGGCGCGGGCGATTGTTGATCGCAAGCCGCGCCCGGCGCTGAATCAGGTCGGAATCAGATCATGAACATGCGGGCGGCCGACCCCAGCGTGAGCAGGGTGCCGCAGGCGATGAAGATCTTGCCGATGATCGAGGCCTTATCCCAGCCGGAGCTGTCATCGGTGCTGGCTACGACCGTCGTTGCGGTCGCATCGGATGTCGCGGCGGCTGTCGTGGTGGCGGTGTTGTCGGCGACTGTATTTCCGGCAGCAGGGAATGCGGCGTCGGGCGCGGCCTGCTGGTCGGCGGGTGGGTCCGCAATTGCCGGCGTGGCCGGAGTGGCG